>CAWGAO010000010.1:0-10284 GCA_963820595.1 Candidatus Tagabacteria bacterium | reverse complement strand
CGCTGATTCAAGCCGCCCGCGCCAAAAAAGTCAGAGTCATTCCCACGGTCATGTGGGCCAATGCCGACGCGATACATAAAATCCTTAGCAACACCAAAAAGCGCATAGCGCTCGAGAATGAAATAACCGCGCTCGTCAAAAAAAATGGTTTTGACGGCATCGATATCGATTTTGAAGGGAAATACGCCAAGACGAAACAGTACTTTTCCACATTTCTTAAAGGACTTTACCAGCGCATGGGGAAGAAGTGGGTGATTTGCAGTATTGAAGCGCGCACTCCGCTTGATTCCCGTTACGATACGATTCCAAAAAATATCCAGTACGCGAACGATTATGTCGCGATAAATAACTATTGCGACAGGGTGCGTATTATGGCTTATGACCAAGGGTCGATAGATTTGAAGCTGAATGAAGCGGTTGCCGGGCCGTATGTGCCGGTGGCCGATCCGAAATGGGTCGAGAAAGTCATAACTCTTGCCGCGAAAACCATTTCAAAAAAGAAAATCGTCATCGGCGTGCCGACATACGGTTATGAATACAGCGCGACTCCGCTTAAAGAAGACGGATATCGCTATGACCTTCAGTGGGCGTTCAATCCGAAGTACGCGCTTGACCTTGCTCAGGAAATTGGCATAATACCCGAACGCAACAGCGCCGGCGAGCTAAGCTTTGTGTATACGCCAACTTCCACTATTCCTATTGTGGGTCCCGGCGGATGCGGTTATTTCCAATAACGACCTTATCGCCACGACGACTATTTCCCAAGCGCCGAATTCCGCTTCCACTTATCAGTACGAAGCACGCCTTTTAATATTCTTTGGTGGAGCGACGCCAGCGCGATAAAAGATAAAGTCGCTCTTGCGAAGAAATTGGGGGTGAGTGGCGTCGCAATTTTTAAAATTGACGGCGGAGCCGACCCGGCCATATGGGATGTGCTGGCCGGAAAATAATTAAAGCGAAATGGAAATTGATTTATGGAAAAATCTAAAATTATAAAAATTTCGTCGTTTCGTCGCCGTTGTTATCGTGGTTGTCGTTGCGGTTGTTTGATTTTCAGATCTTTTCGGCGCGCCGCAGAATCCGCCAGCTGGCGGAGCCGAGCCCGAACAGTTCGTGGTTACGCTTTATCCGACCAATGCCGGAATCGTCGCCAATCTGAAAGAACAGGGATTCATCAAAAATACCTGGGCTTTTGATTTTGCTTTGAAATGGAAGAGTGGAAGCAGGGCAATTGCGGCGGGCGGTTACAGGATTTCCAAATCTATGAACGCGTGGCAAATCGCGGATGCGCTTTTACAGGAGCCGTATATGAAATGGGTTGTTATTACCGAAGGTTTGCGCAAGGAAGAAATCGCGGACATACTCGCAGAAGCGCTCGGATGGAGCGAGGCGGAAACCAAAGAGTGGATTACGGTTGACACAATCAAACAGTCCGACTATTTTGAAGGAGTTTATTTTCCGGATACTTATCTTATTCCCAAAGACGAGCCGGCAGCGCAAGTTGTCGGGCGGCTTCAGGCCAAATTCCAGGAAAAATTCGCGCCGTATGCGCAGGAAGCGTTGAAACAGAACATCAAGTGGACCACGCTTCTCAAAATCGCCTCAATTGTCCAGCGCGAAGCCGCGGGCAAAGACGATATGCCGCTTGTCGCGGGCATTTTATGGAACCGAATTTTAAAAGGAATGAAACTGGAGGCGGATTCGACTTTGCAATACGCTCGCGGAAAAACCGATGGGGGATGGTGGGCGCCGATTACGGTAGCGGATAAAAAAACAGATTCTCCTTATAATACTTACTTACATAAAGGATTGCCTCCGCACCCGATTTCCAACCCCGGACTTGATGCGATAGAAGCCGCGCTTTATCCCGCGAAAACCGATTGCCTGTATTATCTGCACGATTCGTCGAAAATCATTCACTGCGTCAAAACTTACGAAGAACATTTGAAAAACATCGAGACTTATTTGCGTTGAACATAAGGATTTGATATTTTCTATAGATATGCTACTCTAAATAAAGTATTAAAATTCTTTGAAAAAAAGGAGGTGAGCCGGGGTGGAGAAAAAAATAGTTCTATCAAATGAGAGAGAAGCATTGTCAGCGACCATGGTAATGATGAAGAAGATGATAGACGGTCTTCCGAAAATTCCATGCGTTATCTGTTCTTTCCCTCCCTCTTCTAGATTGGTGATTCTAGAGGATAAGTCCTTAGTAAGGACTTGGTTTGCTGGAGTCTGTAATTCTTGTCTCGAAGAGATCAAAGACGAAGATTCTTGTTCCTACAATTAAGGAAGCCATTGATAGGAAATATCGAGCTCAGGGTAATGTCCTGCACATTACTCAGAGGGAGTTTATTCAGTGAGAAGAAGGGAGAAGAAGATTAGAAGTGCTGGAAAGCCCTTAGCTAAAAGACTAAGGGCTTTTATTTTTCTAATTATCCTTAATTTGATAAAAATATTTTCTATGAGTATTATTAAATTGAGCATGAAAAATATTTCTGACGAACAATTGATTGCCGATTACCTGAAAGGCGAAGAAAATTCGCTTGAGATTTTAATTCGGCGACATCTAAAAACGATTTATAATTTCGCATATAGATATGTAGGCAATGTTCAAGAGGCGGAAGATATAACGCAAGAAACTTTCGTGAAAGCTTGGCGGAATTTGAAGAGACCTGCCCTGAGCTTGTCGAAAGGGTTTCGACTCTGAGAAAGGAAGTTTTAAAACCTGGATTTTCAGCATTGCAAAAAATACCTCCATTGATTTTATTAAAAGAAAAAAAAGGCGATACCTTTTTCGGAGCTGGAAAGTGAGAGAGGGGAGAATCTTCTTTTGGAAAAATTTATTGATCCTTTGCCGCTTCCCGATGAAATTTTAGAACAAAAAGGAATAACGGATATGCTTGCGAAGGCGATGGAAAAATTATTTCCGAAATATCGCACGGTTTTATCTCTTCGTTACAATGACCATCTAACTTTCCGCGAAATTGCCGAGTCGCTCGGGGAGCCGCTCAACACGGTAAAAAGCCGGTACCGCCGCGGCCTTGCGATGCTCAAAAAATACTTTGGCGAGTACCAATAAATTGTTTTTATTTGATTTTTTCCGAGACCATGTTATTATTGGAATATGCTTAGCGAATACATTGCAAAAACATTGAAAAGAGCCAGATATAAACTTCTTAAAGGATGGAAGTTATTTTGGCGAAATTCCGGGGTTGAGAGGCGTTTGGGCGAATGCGAAAAGTTTAGAAAATTGCAGGAAAGAACTTCAGGAAGTTTTGGAAGATTGGCTATTGCTAAAAGTGAGGGCTCGCGAAAAAGTTCCGGGCTTTGAAATCAGAGTTGACCGCCGCGCGCTCGTAAGATATGCCTAAAAATATTTCTTGGAGAAAATTAGTTCAAAAATTTCGCGCATTAGGTTTTGATGGCCCTTATTCAGGCGGCCGTCATTTATTTATGGCAAAAGATGAGTTAAAAATCCGCATTCCTAATCCGCATCGAGGCGACATTTCAAAATATCTTCTTACTGAAATTCTGCGTCAAGCCGGAATTTCCAGAGACGAATGGGAAAACAATAAAAGAGAAAAGTATATTAAAACACTATGATTAAGGAAAGCATTAAAAACATATTTAAAGATGCTGAGCCAGTAAAAGAAAAGCCGGTCTTTCTGGAAGAAACTAAGGAAGACAAAAGACCAAAAAATCGCAGGAATATTTTTAATAGTAAAAAAATAGACCCTATATTCATTATATTAGTTGCTATATTTGGTTTAGCGGGATGCTTTTTCTTTATATCAATTCTTGCAGGAGAACTTGCATTATTGATTGCAGGATGGATAATTGCTTATATCATTTGTGTTTTTGAATCTAAAATAAAAGTTACAGATTTATTTATACATATAAACAAACACAAATCTTTATTCTTCTTCACGGTTTTAATGTCTGCATTAATTATGTATGAGTCTGGAATTATTGGCGGGTTACTTTTACTCATACTGGCGTGGGGATATAACGATAAGAAGGACGCAAAATTGATAAACAGATTAAGGAATTTCAAACAACACAAAATACGTTTTATGCTCTCGGCGGTAATTGTGTTGGTTTCCGTAATAATGATATTTCTACATTTTACAGAGGCGAAACGGCAAGCATTTGTAAAAAATTATCCCGAATCCGCCATAACCATTATTAGCAATCAAGACAAACAAGAAAATACAGAATACGAATTGAGGTTTTCTGTAGAAAATTACACAAATGTTAAAGTAAACGGCGAGCAGGTAAATTCTGAAAATCATTTATTCAGCAAAACTATTGATTTAAAAACACTTCAGACAAAAATAGTTGTTGACGCAAAAAATGAATACAAATCTGCCCAAAAAACAATTTTGATTAACCGTAACGAAACAGATGAGGAAAAACGACAAAGAACGGAAAGAGAGAAAGATAGAAAAGAGCAAGAAGAAAAAATCAGGGCAGAGGCTAAAGCAAGGGGAGAAAAAAGATATCAAGATTTAGCCGACATCTTTTGCTCATCAAGAAGCGAACGTTATTCCCGCTATATTAATCTTGACGACTTTTCTGATATGCTTGAAAGCGGTCAGGTTACTACAATTCATAATGTTATTGATAGAGCCCCATCAAAAGCAAGTTGTAGAAGAATCGCAGAACAATGTTTGAAACATTGGACAAATGAAGAGTGTAAAAAAATGGCGGAACAAAAAATATGGCTTGGAATGACTGAAAATCAACTTATACTTTCATGGGGTCTTCCAAAAGATAAAAATAATACTGTAGGAGTATGGGGGGTATCATCGCAATGGGTTTATGGTGATTTCGGTCCCTATGTATACCTAGAAGGAAGTAACAAAGAAGATTTAATTGTCACGTCATGGTAAGATTAGAAAATTTTTGTTTTAAAACTGTTTTAAAAGGAGGGACAGATTTGATTAATTTATAGAAGAGGAAGTTGAGGATGGGTAATTAACTCTGTGAAAGTTAGTCTTTGATAGAAGGTTTTAAAATTTAACATTTGCTTGCTATCGCTGGCAAATGTTAAATTTTAAATATCATTTGGAAGCCATTTGGAACACTTGGAAGCTGGACTTCCAAGTGTTCCAAGCAGTTTTTGAGTAAACTTTTGGGCAAATTACAACTTCACATCAACGAAAATAAAAATTGCGGAAGGGAAAATTTAATTTGATTTTTTCCGGCGAAATTGCTATTGTATTTTATGAGATTTCTATAACCTCAATTTTTATCAGCAGAATAAATTTATGGGTAGGTTTATTTCAAAGAAAATTTTGATTAATGTTTGGGCGGTAATTTTGATATTGCTTGCCGGGATTCTTATCGGTTTTCAAATGAAAGGAACGTCTGATATAACGCCGATTCAAAACAATACCGCCCAAATAGCTCAAGGAATAAGCGATGAAAATGGAAGCAAGGCCGATTCTAGTCTGGTTAAGGTCGCGCGCGTGATTGACGGCGACACCATTGAAATTGAAGGCGGCGAGAAGGGTGCGATATATCGGCATTGATACGCCTGAAACCGTTGACCCCAGAAAACCCGTTCAATGTTTCGGCGTGGAGGCGTCAAATAAAAACAAGGAATTGATTGAAGGGAAAATGGTGCGATTGGAAAAAGATATCACGGACAGGGATAAATACAGCCGGCTTCTACGGTATGTTTGGGTAGGCGATGCTTTTGTTAATTTGAATTAGTCAAACAGGGTTTTGCTTATTCTTATTCCTATCCGCCGGACATCAAATATCAAGACCAATTTTTGAAAGCGCAGCAGGAAGCGAGAGAAGCGAAACGCGGATTGTGGAATGCCTGCCCGGCAGCGGAATCAATAACTCCGAAATCAACTTCGGCGCCAGCCGTTTCTTCGGCATCCGGCGATAGTTCTTGCCAAATTAAAGGAAATATTAACACCTCTGGCGAAAAAATTTATCATTTGCCCGGGTGTGGCTCTTATAGTAAAACCACCATTGACGAAAGCCGCGGCGAAAAATGGTTTTGTACGGAAGTCGAAGCTCAAGCTGCCGGCTGGCGCAAAGCCTTGAATTGTCCATAAAAACAAAATAAATTTTAAACTATTAATTAAAGACTGTTACAGCTATTAAATACACTATTAAATACCACTATTAAATACTCGGTTTCTAATAGTTGGTTATTCGCGTACAATTAACTTACAAGATACGTGTCTAGGATTTGGGGGTCAGTACAATATGAATCAAAAAATAGAGACATTTTTGAGAAAAACCGCCGCGTTCGTTAAGAAATAGAAAATTATCAACTAAAAACAAAAACATGGAAAATCAAATACAAAAACCAAAGAAGAAAAAGATTATCAAAGAAAAAAAGTGCACCTGCAATGTTTGTGGCAAGATATGGCACTATGGGAAAGAAGAAATATCAGAACAAAAAGGTAATAAACTGGCTAACGTAGGCAAAGCCATGATGTGTTGTGGTGGTTGCTGGCCGGCGTTACTTATTCAAGATAAAAAAGTGGTAAACCTAAATCAGTGTCCGCAATGCAGTTCCAAAAACGTAAAATGCGAAGAGGTGGAATATGAAGTTGATGAATAAAATCGCAATTTCAAGCATTATGGGATACCAAAAAATAATATCACCCATATTGTCTCGTTGGGTGTGTTGTAGGTTCTATCCGACTTGTTCAGAATACGCGCTCATATCCATAAAAAAACACGGCCTGATAAAGGGAATATATAAGACCATCCAGCGTTTGCGCAAATGCAATAAATATAATTTGGATAGCTGTATAGATTTGCCAATGTAAAAACAAAAAATCACTAATTTTATAAGGTGGAGATGCCTCTTTCGTGGGGCGTTTTTTCTTGATAAAATCGGTTTATTTGGTAAAATGAAAGAAAATTAAGATGAGAATTAAAATAAATTACTATGAATAAAAATCCTAATTTACGGAATTCACAAATTTTATTAGAAACTATTAAATACTCGGTTTCTAATAGTTCTAATAGTTTTTAGGCGAGATAATCAGATCTTTTTTTAACGGCTCACCCTGTTTGGCCGGCTGAGCCGTTGGAAAAATACATTTTCTCTAATTCGCGCGAATAGTTCCTTTAAGGGGATGCACCAAAATGCATCCCTTTTTCGTATTAATAAATATGGGATACATGATTGAGCCTCCGGAGAGGCTATGCGGAAACATTTTGGGGCAGATTAAACTCGAGGAAAGGCGAACTGCCAGATTGCGCCTCTTTTTTGTCGGGAGCGTTTTTCTTGCTTCGTTTGCCGCCTTGATTCCCGCCTTCCAATACTTTATCCGCGAATTTTATCAATCGGGTTCATATCAATATTTATCGTTGCTCTTTTCGGACGGGGGAGCAGTTCTTTCCTACTGGAAAGAATTTACTCTCTCAATCGCCGAATCTTTGCCGGTTTTGGGCATAACGGCGGTTCTTGCGACAATTTTTGTGTTCCTTGGGTCTCTTCGGCTGGCGATAAGAGACCTTAAAACCGCTTTTTTATTAGTTAAATTAACGTAACATTATGGATATCAAAAATATAAAAATAAAAATCAAAGATTTTGTTCAGTCGAAGAAATTTGTCAAAATACTCTGCGGCATAGGAGTGATTGTCGTTGCCCTGATTATTTTTCAAGCGGGAATTTTCGTCGGCTACCATAAAGCGGCATTTTCGTACAAATGGGGCGAGAACTATTACCATGATTTTTTTGGCGGACCGCGAGAAGAACGAGGACTTTTCAAAGGACCTATGGGCATGATGGGGATTCCCCGGGAAGATTTTTCGAGTGCTCACGGCGTCAGCGGAAAAATTATCAAAGTTGACCTTCCGACGATTGTAATCGACGGACAGGATAATGTCGAAAAAGTCGTTCTCATTAAAGACGACACGGTAATCAGAAGCCTTAGAGAAAACATCAAACCGACTGACCTGAAAGCCGACGATTTCGTCGTGGTTATCGGTTCTCCGGATGATAAAGGCCAAATTGAAGCAAAATTAATCAGAATTATTCCTTCTCCGCCTCCGCCGGGTTCTGTGGCTCCGTCAAATATGCCTTTTCCTGCACCAACTCAATAACATAAAAATTATTTTTAACGCGATTATATATGAACAAAATTAAAACGTACTTTCTCGCGCATAAGGCGGTAAGCGTAATCGCAATCATTGTGATTATTGCCGGCGGATATTACGGCTACGGAAAAATATTCGGAAGCAGCGGCGCCAAGACGAGTTATGTGCTTGCGGCAGTGCAAAAAGGAACGATTATTACGTCGGTTTCCGGAAGCGGACAGATTTCCGCTTCGGATCAAGTGGATATCAAACCAAAAGTTTCCGGCGATGTGATATGGGTAGGAATAAAAGCCGCTCAAGAAGTAGGAGCCGGTCAGGCGCTTTTAAGTCTTGACGACACCGACGCTAAAAAAGCAATTGCCGATGCAGAACTTGCCATTGAAGAGGCCCAACTTAATCTTGATAAATCTACCGCTCAAGCACCTATTGATTATGAAAGCAAGCTCGAATCGCTCCAAACAGCGAAAGACAATTTAGTGAAAGAGTATGAAGACATTTTTAGCACGGTTTCCAACGCCTTTCTTTCCTTGCCGACGATTATAACATACGGTCAAGATGTTCTTTACGGAAAAGAATTATCGACAAATAATGTAAGTCAATTTAATGTAGACGCGTATAGAGATTTATTCCGCACGACTGCGGATATAAATTTAGTGAATTCTTTTGCCGATATCGCGGTAAAAGATTATAAAGCCGCCCGAGATGCTTATGATAATAATTTTTTGCAATTCAAGAACTTGACTCTTTATTCCAGCGAATCCGAAAAGGAAGAGATGTTAAGCACTACGCTTGATACTACCCGCGCCGTTGACCAATTAATTAAAAGCGAAATAAATCTTTTAGATACGATTATTGACATCGCCAACCAAAGAAGTCAAAATCTTAGCTCCACTATTACAACTTTTCAGACAAATCTAAGAACTTATTTGACAACCGCTAATAACAATTTAAGTACTCTTTTATCCCAGCAGAGTTCGTTAAAAGGCGCAAAGACGACGATTACCAGCACGGAAAATGATATAAGTATTTTAAAGATAAATAATCCGACTGGCGCTAATCCTATTGATTTGCAGATTTCTAAGAACAGCATTGAGCAAAAAAAAGTTGCCTTGGCGGATTTAAAAACAAAACTTGCCGATTATGTAATATACGCTCCTTTTGCCGGTATTATTACTGCGGTTGATGCCAAAAAAGGAGATTCTGTTTCGTCCGGAACGACACTTACAACGCTTATTACCCACCAGAAAATCGCGGAGATTTCCTTAAATGAAGTTGACGCGGCAAAAGTCAAAGTCGGCCAGAAAGTAACGCTTACTTTTGACGCGATAGAAGGCCTAAGTATTACTGGTGAAGTGGCGGAAATCGATACTTTGGGTACGGTTTCGCAAGGCGTGGTTAATTATGCCGTAAAAATCGTTTTTGACACGCAAGACGAACGCGTAAAATCAGGGATGAGCGTTTCCGCAACGATTATTACCGAGGTAAAGCAGGATGTTTTATTGGTTCCCAATGCTGCGGTAAAGTCCAATAACGAACAGTATGTTGAGGTGTTATGGTGAATAATGTGCCGCAGAATCAGGTCCGTTACAACAGGACTTTCGAACGATACGATGACAGAAATTACGAGCGGCCTTAGTGAAGGCGAAAAGTTGTAACGCAAACTACTACTGCAACTACTAAGACCACTACTACTACATCAAAAAGCACAGGAGGGATGAGAATTCCTGGTCTTTAGAGGAGGCGACGAACCATCTCGTTAAAATCTATGTATGATTGAATGCAAAAATATCACAAAAATATACAAAAGCGAAGCAGGTGATACTCTTGCTCTTAAAGAAGTTTCGTTTTCAATAAAAGACGGGGAATTTCTGGCGATTATGGGGCCTTCAGGTTCGGGCAAATCAACGCTTATGCACATATTGGGTTGCCTTGATACGCCCACAAGCGGCACTTATCTTCTCGATGGCCGAGATGTTTCAAAAATGTCCGATGATGAATTGGCGGATGTCAGAAAAGATAAAATAGGTTTTGTGTTCCAATCGTACAATCTTTTACCGCGCGCGACGGTTTTGCGTAACGTGACGTTGCCGCTTGTATACGCGGGAACTCCTCGCGAAGAACGGGAGGAAAAAGCAAAAGTCGAACTTCGGAACGCAGGCCTGGATGAATCCCACTTTTATCATCTTTCCAATCAATTGTCC
>CAWGAO010000009.1:0-11555 GCA_963820595.1 Candidatus Tagabacteria bacterium | reverse complement strand
CCCAGTATCTTGAGTCGGAGCTGGCGGGAGTATTGTCTCCTAAAACGTAATATTCATCTTTCGCTAAAATTATGCCGTTGATTGTTTCTCCGGGAAGGCCCGCGATGCGTTTAATGAAAAATTGCGAAGGATTTTTGGGATAGCGGAAAACAATGACTTCTCCGCGTTCCGGTTTCCGGATTTCGTAGCTCAATTCGTCGATAATAAGATAATCTCCGTTTTGGAAAGTCGGCACCATTGAATTGCCGCTTACGATAAAAGGCTGGGCTATCCAAAGCCGAATAGGTATTACGATAATGATGGCAAGAAGGGAAAATTTAATGAATTCCCAAATTTCGCTTTTGGGCTTTGTTTCGTTTTGCGTTTGTTTCGCCTTTTCTTCGGTCATTTTCCCAATTATACTCAATTTTTTGGCGAATGCAAGGGCTGATTGTTTAATCCTCGAGAGGGTTTTTATTAAACTAAAGAATTAAAATGTGTAAAATTATAAGAATATGTATATATATCGTAGGTTTGGGGAATCCGGGGGAGGAATATAAAGGAACCCGGCATAATACGGGGAGGATGGTTGTTGAGGATTTTGCCAAAAAGCATGAGTTTCCGGATTGGGTTTTTGATAAGAAAATAAATGCCTTAAAATCAGAGGGCAAGGTTAAAAAGGAAAAAGTTCTGCTTTTATTGCCCGAGACATTTATGAACAATTCCGGAAACGCGGTAATGAAAGTGATTACTTCAAAAAAGAAAGCCGCAAATTTAATTGTTGTTCACGACGATTTGGATTTGCCTCTTGGTAAGTTTAAAATTTCTTTTGCCCGCGGTTCGGGCGGGCATAAAGGAGTGGAATCGGTGATAAAGAAAATAAAAACGGAAAAGTTCATCAGAATCAGGGCGGGGACTTGCCCGAAAAAAAAGCCCGACGGCAAAGAACTGTTGAAATTTCTTTTGGGAAAATTCACTCCAAAAGAACTTTCCATTTTCAAAAAAACCTCAAAAAAATCACCTCCGCTTTGGAAATGATTATCACAGAAGGCCTTGAAAAAGCGATGAGCAAATATAATTAGATTTTTATTCCTGCCCGCCGCGCTGCGGGATTTTTTTCGTCAACGAAATCCAGGATCAGGCGTTGTTCGGCGGGTTCAAACAAGATGATTTGGAAAAGATAAGATTTGCCGAGTTCCAATTTTTCCTTCATTTTCTTTTCCGAGCCGAATTCGGAAATATGGCATAAGCCGGCAACGCCTTCTTCAATGCTCGCCAAAGCGCCGTGCCTGTTGAATTTGATGACAACTCCTTTGACAATATCTCCTTTTTTGTATTTTTCTCCCGCGGACGTCCAGGGATTCGGCTTCAGGGCTTTGATTGACAGGGAAATTTTATCGTCTTTTATTTCTATAATTTGGGCGGTGACTTTATCCGACACTTTGTACAGGCCGGCCGGGTTTTCAACAAGAGACCAATCAAGTTCCGAAATATGCACCAAGCCTTCGAGGCCGTCTTCGATTTTTACGAAGATGCCGAAATCAACGACTCCCGTAACTTCGCATTCCAGAATGTCGCCGACTTTGTATTTGGAAATGATTTCTTTTAATTCGCCGGCTTCGGCTCCTTTCTCCGAAAAAATCAATTTTTTCTCCTGGGGATCGGAGGCGATAATCGTGACAACAAGACTGGTGCCGACGAGCTTTTTCAGTTCGTCCAAAATTTTTTCTTTGTCGCCGCCTTCAACGCGGGGATAATGCTTTAATCGCAATTGCGAAGCGGGCAAAAATCCCTGCAGGCCGTTCAATTCCAGTATCAATCCGCCCTTGTTCGCGTCCGAGACCGGAAGCGTGAGGCTGGTGCGTTTGCGCTGCAATTCTTCTATTTCCCTCCAGATTATTTCCTGTCCGGCGTCTTTTAACGAAAGTTCGATATAGCCGGTGTCAGGGTTAATATCAACTACTTTGGCGGTAATCGGGTCGCCGGGTCTTAAAGAGCGGATGGTTTCCCGGGCGTTGATATATTCGCGGCCGTAAATTATGCCGGTTCCGTACGGTCCCAAATCCGCGTATATTGAAGCGCCCCTTTGTTCGAGAATTTTTCCTTCGATAAGGTCGCCGACTTTCGGCGGATTTAAATTGAAAGTTTTCAAAAGAAAATCCATGGACAATGACTGCTTATCCTGAAGATTGGTGCTGTTTGTCTCTCCATTTGACATTGAATGTAGTATAGTAAGATACCAAATTTTTGGCAAGACCGTCCGCGCTTTTTCTGTTGAATTACCCCTTGAATAAACAAAGGATTTTTGCTATCATTTAAAAATGATTATCACCTATCACGGCCTATCCTGCTTCAAAATTCAGTCAGGAGACATCACCCTTGTTTTTGATTTGCCGTCGAAAAAATCGGGCATTACGCCCCCCCGTTTCCACGCCGATATCGCCTTTCAAAGCCATGACCACGCGGCCCACAACGGCGCCAAAGAACTTTCCGGGGAAAGGGAAAAAGAAATTTTTTTAATTGATACGCCGGGAGAATACGAGATTAAGGGGGTGTATGTCGAAGGTTTGAAAACATATCACGATTCTGTAATGGGAAAAAAACACGGCATCAATACCGCTTACGTTGTCCGGCTTGAAAATATCAAACTCTGCTTTTTGGGAGATTACGGAGAAAAAGGATTGAGGCCGGAGCTGAAAGAGGGAATTGATAAAATTGATATTCTTTTCGTTCCCATCGGCGGCGACACCGTTCTTGAGCCGGAAGCCGCTCAGAAATCTGGCCAACCAGCTTGAGCCGGCCATTGTTATCCCGATGCATTATAATACATCGGGCAAGAAAAAAGACTGCAGTTAAAATTGTTTCTCGCCGAATTCGGCCAAAAAGACATAAAACCCCTGGAAAAATTTTCGATTAAGAAAAAAGACATTGCCGAGGATACCGGCAAGCGCGGCACCCAGATTGTCGTTTTGTCGGCGCTTTAAAAATTAAAATGGATATTTTCGAATTTATTGAAAGAATGCAAAAAAAGCCTGAAGCGTACCGGAAAAGGATTGCTTTGGCGACCGCGTTTATTATTATAGGTATAATTATTTTTATCTGGCTCACGACTTTCAATCTGCCGAAAACAAACAACGCCGAAATTAAAAAAGTGGTAGCGCCGTTTAGCTCCATAAAAGAAGACATTTTAAATTTCTATGGATTCTTCAAAGAAAACATCAAACGCTTCAAATAAGATTGTTGACCGCGACATTGCCAAAGAAATGCGGGAGTCGTATCTTGCTTACGCGATGTCGGTTATCATTTCCCGCGCTTTGCCTGATGCCAGAGACGGATTGAAGCCCGTTCATCGCCGCATTTTGTACGCAATGCATGAAATGGGACTAGCTCATACCGCGAAATCCAAGAAATGCGCCAACATCGTCGGCGAAGTTTTGGGCAAATACCATCCTCACGGAGACCATAGCGGTTTACGACGCCTTGGTGAGGATGGCGCAGGATTTTTCTTTCAGATATCCGTTGATTGAAGGCCAGGGAAATTTCGGTTCAATTGACGGAGATTCGGCGGCGGCTTACCGCTACACCGAGGCGAAGATGGCAAAAATTTCCGATGAGCTTCTGGCCGACATTGAAAAAGAAGTTGTTGATTTCAAAGACAATTACGACGCCACGCGCAAAGAGCCGGTTGTTCTGCCTGCTAGGGTGCCCCAGCTTCTTTTAAACGGCACGCTCGGCATTGCCGTGGGAATGGCGACGAATATCCCGCCCCATAATTTAGGCGAAGTTATTGACGCGACTGCTCATCTTCTTGACCATCCGAAAGCGACAATCGAAGATCTCACCCAATTTATCAAAGGCCCGGATTTTCCGACAGGCGGTCTTATCTTCAATGAAAAAGACATTTATTCCGCTTATGCCACTGGCAGGGGCGGAATAGTCACGAGAGGAGAAGCGGAAATCGTTGAGACAACGTCTGAACATTACCAAATCGTCATTTCCTCCATTCCTTATCAGGTGAACAAATCGGAACTGGTTTCGGCTATGGCCGCTTTCGTGACCGAGAAAAAAATAGAGGGCATCAGGGATATCCGCGACGAATCGGATAAAGACGGTTTGACGCATTGCCATTGATTTAAAAAGAGAAGCCAATCCGCAGAAAATTTTGAATAATCTTTACAAACATACGGACCTTGAACGCGCCTACCATTTTAATACGCTGGCGCTTGTGGAAAACGGCACTCAGCCAAAAACACTTTCTCTGAAAGAGCTTTTGGAGCAGTTTGTTGTTTTCCGCCGGAATGTCATAGGGCGCCGGGCAAAATTTGATTTGAAAATCAGCCAAGCCCGCGTTCATATATCTGGAAGGGCTGAAAAAAGCGCTGGACCATATTGATAAAATAATCAAAACAATCAAAGCTTCTCCCGATAAAGAATCCGCCCATGTGAGGCTGATGAAACTGTTCAGATTTTCCGACAAGCAGGCCGAAGCGATTTTGGAAATGAAACTCCAAGCCTTGGCCGGATTGGAACGCCAGAAAATCAATGATGAACTGAAAGAAAAAATGAAGTTAATCAAAGATCTGGAAGCGCTGCTTAAAGACCCGAAAAAAGTCACCCAGCTGATGAAAGAAGAACTTGGCGTCATCAAAAAGAAATACGCCGATGAAAGAAAAACGAAAATCGTAAAGCATGCCGCCAAAGAAATGTCGGCCGAAGATTTGATTACCGAAGAAGAAGTGGCGATAGTTTTGACCCGTTCCGGCTACGTCAAGCGTTCAAGCCCGAGCGTTTACCGCGTCCAGCACCGCGGAGGAAAAGGCGTAATTGATATTTCCACCAAAGAAGAAGATTTCGTCACGGATTTCGTGATTGCAAATACCCACGATGACCTGCTTTTATTCACCGATAAAGGCAAAGTCTTTCAAAATTAAAGTCTATGAGCTTCCGGAAGGAAAGCGCGCCAGCAAAGGCAAGCCGATTATCAATTTCATTTCCCTCTCTTCGGGAGAAAAAGTGACTTCCATTCTGGTCCTGCCGAAAAAATTAAATAAAGAAGAGGCATCCCTGGTTTTAATAACCAAAAACGGAATGATAAAAAAAGTTTCCGCTTCTCATTTTGAAGACGTGAGAAGAAGCGGGATTTTGGCCGTTCGCTTGCAAAAGGGAGACGAACTTAGATGGGCTCATCTGGTTTTTAAAGGCGACCATTTGATTTTAGCGACCAGCCACGGCCAGGCCATCCGTTTCAAGGAATCCGACGTTCGGACAATGGGAAGAACTGCCGGCGGCGTTAAGGCCATGCGGCTTAAGAAAAGGAGACGAACTTATCGGCTCGGGCATAATCGGCGCGAAAGACAAAGATTTGTCGCTTTTGACGATGAGCAAAAACGGTTACGGCAAAAGAACCGGCCTTAAAAGCTATCGCTTACAGAGAAGGGCCGGCACAGGCATCAAGACTTCAAAAGTAACGGAAAAAACCGGAACTCTTACAAGCGCGAAAGTAATCCATCCGGAATCCGAGGAAATGATTGTGATTTCCCAAAAAGGCCAGGCAATCCGGCTTTCTATTTCCGAAGTTCCCGAACTCGGCCGCCAGACCCAAGGAGTGCGGATTATGACCGTCGCTCCCGGCGACAGCATCGCCTCGGTGACTTGTTTGTGATTATAGTAAATTCCGCCAAATAAATGTTTTTCCAACTTTTCATTAACGGTTTGATTGCGGGAGCCATTTACAGCTTGGTGGCTGCCGGCTTTTCTTTAATTTATTCAACCTGCAAGTTTGTTCATTTTGCTCACGGCGCCACTATCGCTTTCAGCGCCTATTTTTTGCATTTGTTTTTTTCTTTGCTCGGCGTGAACTTCTGGCTTTCAATAATTTTCGCCGTTATTTTCGCCTGTGTTTTGGGGTGGTTGATGAACGCGCTTATTTATAAAAAATTTCGCCAAAGAAAAGCGTCTTCGGTAATTTTACTCATCGCCAGTTTCGCTCTGCTTATTTTGTTTGAATCATTGATTTTGATTTTATTCGGAGCAGACGTCAAAACCATCGGCTATATCAAAATTGCCAAAGGCCTTGAATTTTCGGGAGCGATTATAACGCCTTTACAGATTGTCATTGTCGTCAGTTCTTTTGCTTTGCTCGGCTTGCTTTTCTTTTTTATGAAAAAGACGAAAATCGGCAAGGCGATGAGAGCGGTCTCGGACAACAAGGAGGTGGCGGAAATCGTCGGCATTTCTTCGGAAAAAATTTATGGTTGGAGTTTTGTCATCGGTTCGCTGATAGCGGGCATTGCCGGAATTCTCATCGGCCTGGAACAAAATTTAGAGCCGATGATGGGAATGAATTTGATGATTAAAGGTTTTACCGGAGCGATTATCGGCGGCATCGGCTCGGTGTCCGGGCGCCATTTTGGGTTCATTCTGTTGGGTTTTGCCGAAAACTTCGGCATCTGGTTTTTGCCGTCGGGCTACAAAGACGCCATCGCTTTCGCGATTCTGTTCGTCTTTCTTTTATTCCGTTCGCAAGGGATATTAGGAATCAAAAATAAATAGTTTTCCACAGATTCTTGATTTTTTTTCATAGATAATAGACTATAAAATAAGTCGAATACATTATAAAATTTAATTTTTTTAAATTTATGAACAAAACAATCAAAATCATCATCGGTGTAATTATCGCCGTCATTGTCATCGGAGAAATCTGGTATGGGGTCAGCAGAAAGCCGGCGGAAAAAGGACCGATTAAAATCGGGTTTATTAGCGCGCTTACCGGTGGTGCGGCGGCTTATGGCGAAACGGAGAAAAATGTTGTCGAACTCGCCTTGAAAGAAATCAATGACAGCGGGGAACTTAACAGAAAATTAGAGGCAGTTTATGAGGATGGAAAATGCGACGGCAAGGAGGCGGTGACCGCGGCGCAGAAGTTAATTAACATTGACAAAGTAAAAATTATTCTGGGCGGAGGATGCAGTTCCGAAACATTGGGAGCGGCTCCGCTGGCAGAAGCAAATAAAGTAATACTTTTTCTTCTTTTTCCAGTAATCCTTCAATCAGCCAGTCGGGCGATTATATATTTCGCAACAGTCCTTCCGATGCGGAATTTGGAAAGGCCGACGCAGAATTCATATTCTCGCAGGGAATAAAAAAAGTAGCTGCAATCACTGAAAACACCGATTATTCTCAAGGCATACGGCAAGTGATGAATAAAGTTTTTGGCGAGAAAGGCGTTGCCGTTGTCGCCGACGAGATGTTTAATCCGGGAACAAAAGATTTCCGTACTAATTTAATTAAAATAAAATCAATGAATCCGGAAGCTATTTATATCGACGTAGGCACGTCTCCGGCATCGCTAGGATTAATCGCAAAACAAATTCAAGAATTAGGAATAAAGAATGTAAGATTATTCAGTAATTTTGTTGCCGGCGATAAGGATGCGCTAAAAACCGGCGGCCAGGCAATGGAAGGCATTATATTCAGCGATTTCAGAGACATAACAGAAACAGCAAAAAATTTGCTTGAGAAGTACAAAGCGGTTTTTCATAGCGGAATCCTGCCCACATTGCTTTGATGGCTGGCAGATATGACTCCGTTTACATTATTAAAAACGCCATAAAAAAATGCGGCGGAGATGATAGTAATTGTATAAAGCAATATTTATACAATATGCCGGAATATAGCGGTATAATCGGCAAATACAGATTTGACTCAAACGGCGACTTGTCGAGAGAAGATTCCGTCGTCCATAAAAAAATAATTAATGGAGTAGGGGTCGAAGTAAAATAATTATTTTAATCTATCTTCAAAAAATATTATGAACAAATCAACAAAAATCATTATTTGGATAGTTGTCGCAATTATTGTCGGTGGGATTTGGTATTTGGCAACTCAAAAGCCGGCGGATAAAGGGGTGATTAAAATCGGATTTATCGGAGCATTGAGTGGCAATTTTGCGACTATCGCTGACCCCATCAGGAAGGCGGTTGTTCTTGCCGTGGAAGAGATTAATAATACAGGAGGCATTAATGGGCGTCCGATAGAAATGATTTATGAAGATGGGAAGTGCAACGGTCAAGATGCCCTAACCGCGGCCCAGAAACTGATTAATGTAGACGGCGTGAAAATAATTATCGGAGCTATGTAGCAGGAAACTCTTGGCGCGGCTCCGGTAGCCGAGGCGGCAAAAGTTATTTTGTTTTCTCCGGGTTCCAGCAGTCCGGATATAACCAATGCCGGCGACTACGTCTTCAGAAATTTTTCTTCCGATGCCTTATCGGGCAAAAAAATGGCTGAAGTCGCTATCCAGAAAAATATTAAAAAAATCGCAATTTTAGCGGAAAACACCGATTATGCTCAGGCGATTAAAAAAGTTTTTATCAGCCGTTTTAAGGGATTAGGCGGGACAATTATTAGCGACACCGTCAACTCGCAGACAACTGATTTAAGCCCGGTTACAAAAATTAAATCAAGCCATCCGGAAGCAATTTATCTCATTCCCAATAGCGTGATAACTGCAGAAATAGCCGTAAGGCAGATTCATGAACTCGGTCTTAATATTCAATTACTTTCTAACGAAGTGGTCGCCACCGGAGATTTCCTAAAAAACCTAGGGTCATTATTAGAGGGTGTTTTGTTCGCCGAGACGGTTTTTGATGAGAATAAACCTACAAAAGCAAAGAATTCCTTGATAAATATCAAAAAAAATACGGCTCATTCGGGGTACCCCCTATGTATCTTGCCGTGGCTTATGATGCAGTGTATATCCTCAAAGAAATGATAGAAAAATACGGCACTGATACAGAAAAGATTAAATCAGGTTTATACTCAATAAAGAATCGCCAGGGCGCGGCCGGTACGCTGACAATAGATGCAAATGGCGATGCGATACTTGAATATGCTGTCAAAACAGTAAAAGACGGCAAAGTAGTGCCGTACGAAGAATAAAAATGTTTTCCGCTTATTTAATTCATCTTTTAATTTTAGTCGGGATTTATCTAATTTTGGCTATTTCTTTGCAATTGGCGGTTGGTTTTACCGGCTTACTTAATCTTAGTCATATCGCTTTCTACGCTATTGGCGCTTATGTTTCGGCTTTACTGGCTCTGAGCGGATTTCCTTTTTGGTTATGCCTTTTGGCAGCCGGAATTGCAGCGATGCTTTTTGGATTTTTGCTCGCTTTGCCGACCAATAAATTGAAAGGAGATTATCTGGCTTTAGCAACGCTTGGTTTTAGTTTTGTCATTTACGCCGTTGCTTTGAATTGGACGAGTTTGACAAGAGGGCCTTTGGGCTTACCGGGAATTCCCAAACCAAGTTTGTTCGGCTTTACTTTTTCCGATAATTTCAATTTTTTGCTTTTAACTTTTGCTATCGCTTTAATTTCTTATTTTATCATCAAAAAAATCACCTCCTCGCCTTTCGGAAAAGTTTTGGAAGCGACAAGAGACGATGAATTGGCAACCAGAATTTTGGGCAAGAATACTTTTAAGATAAAATCTCTGGCTTTGGCGAGTTCGGCGTTTTTCGCTTCCAAAACTTTTCCGAAAAAAGGCGAGGAGGTGATTTTTTTGATGATAAAATAAGAAATTAAAGACAAAAGTTAAAAGCAAAAAATTGAAATTATCGGAAAAAGTAAAGCCGAACAAACTTCGTTTGGGAATTCCCGGTAAGCCCAAATTTTCATGTCAATTCAAAGCAACGGCGTAAATGACAAAACTAAAACCAAGCGTTGCTAAAGCCAGATAATCTCCTTTCAATTTATTGGTCGGCAAAGCGAGCAAAAATCCAAAAAGCATCGCTGCAACTGCCAGGCTGCCAAAAGGCATAACCAAAAAGGAAATCCGCTCAGAGCCAGTAAAGCCGAAACATAAGCGCCAATAGCGTAGAAAGCGATATGACTAATTTTAAGTAAGCAGGTAAAACCAACCGCCAATTGCAAAGAAATAGCCAAAATTAGATAAATCCCCGACTAAAATTAAAAGATGAATTAAATAAGCGGAAAACATTTTTATTCTTCATTACAGGCACTACTTTGCCGTCTTTTACTGTTTTGACAGCATATTCAAGTATCGCATGGCCACATTGGGTCTATTGTTAGCATTTACAGGCCGCGCCCTGGCAATTATTTATTGAGTATAAACCTGATTTAATCTTTTCTGTATCAATGCCCTATTTTTTATCATTTCTTTAAGGATATACACTGCATCATAAGCCACGGCAACGCTACAAATCTACCCAAATCAGCCGTATTTTTTTGATATTTATCAAGGAATTCTTTGCTTTGAGGTTTATATACTCATCAAAATACCTATCAACAAAACACCCTCTAATAATGACCCTAGGCTTTTAGGAAATCTCCGGTGGCGACCACTTCGTTAGAAAGTAATTGAATATTTAGACCGAGTTCATGAATCTGCCTTACGGCTATTTCTGCAGTTATCACGCTATTGGGAATGAGATAAATTGCTTCCGGATGGCTTGATTTAATTTTTGTAATCTGGGTTCTTAAATCAGTTGTCTGCGAGTTGAACGACTCGTCACTAATAATTGTCCCGCCTAATCCCTTAAAACGGCTGATAAAAACTTTTTTAATCGCCTGAGCATAATCGGTGTTTTCCGCTAAAATTGCGATTTTTTTAAGATCTTTCTGGATAGCGACTTCAGCCATTTTTTTGCCCGATAAGGCATGAAAGAAAATTTCTGAAGATGTAGTCACCGGCATTGGTTATATCCGGATACTGGAACCCAGAGAAACAAAATAACTTTTGCCGCCTCGGCTACGGAGCCGCGCCAAGAGTTTCGCTGCTACATAGTCCTCCGATAATTATTTTCACGCCGTCTCATTAATCAGTTTCTGAGGCCGGTTAGGGCATCTTGACCGTTGCACTTCCCATCTTCATAAATCATTTCTATCGGACGCCCATTAATGCCTCCTGTATTATTAATCTCTTCCACGGCAAGAACAACCGCCTTCCTGATGGGGTCAGCGATAGTCGCAAAATTGCCACTCAATGCTCCGATAAATCCGATTTTAATCACCCCTTTATCCACCGGCTTTGAGTTGCCAAATACCAAATCCCACCGACAATAATTGCGACAACTATCCAAATAATGATTTTTGTTGATTTGTTCATAATATTTTTTGAAGATAAATCAAAATAATTATTTTACTTCGACCCCTACTCCATTAATTATTTTTTTATGGACGACGGAATCTTCTCTCGACAAGTCGCCGTTTGAGTCAAATCTCTATTTGCCGATTTTATCGCTATATTCCGGCATATTGTATAAATATTGCTTTATACAGTACTATTTCTCCGCCCATTTTTATGGCGTTTTTAATAATGTAAACGGAGTCATATCTTGCCAGCCGTGGAGCAATATAGACAGATCGCTATGAAAAACCGCTTTGTACTTCTCAAGCAAATTTTTTGCTTTTTGTTATGTCTCTGAAATCGCTGAATATAATCCCTTCCATTGCCTGGGCACCAGTTTTTAGCGCATCCTTATCGCCGGCAACAAAATTACTGAATAATCTTACATTCTTTATTCCTAATTCTTGAATTTGTTTTGCGATTAAT
>CAWGAO010000008.1:0-108819 GCA_963820595.1 Candidatus Tagabacteria bacterium | reverse complement strand
ATAACAAGCTGGAGCTTTTCGAAAAATCTCCTGAAATTTTCAAATATTTTGAACAGATGTTTAGAGAATGGAAATAAGATACAGGGCTTCGTTCGCGAAGCCTTTTTCTTTTTAAAGTTTTTAAATATTTAGGTATAAATAAAACTACTATGCCCGAATTGCCCGAAGTGCAAACAATTGTTTCGGATTTGAAAAAAGTTTTGCCGGGATTAAAAATTACCGGCTTTTGGACCGACATGCCCAAATTCAAAAAAGTCAAGGACAAAATTGTCGGCAAAAAAATTTTGAGCTTGGGTCGCATAGGCAAAAATATTCTCATCAATCTCTCCGGCAATAAAACCCTTTTAGTTCATCAGAAGCTTACCGGCCATCTTTTGTACGGCAAATGGGAAATAAAAAATGGCGAGTGGAAAAGCGAAATCGCCGGCCCGCTTTCCGAAGACCCTCGAAACAGATTTCTCCATTTAGTGCTCAATTTATCAAACGGCATGCAATTGGCTTTGTCGGATTTGAGGAAATTCGCAAAAGTTTTAGTTTCGCCAACCGATAAACTTGCTCAACTTCCTGATGTTTCCAAAATCGGGCCCGATCCCCTATTGCCGTCGTTTACTTTTGGAAAATTTAAAGAGATTTTAAGGAGGAAAAAAGGAAAAATCAAGCAGGTCTTGATGGATCAGGAAGTCGTCAGCGGCATAGGCAACATTTATTCTGACGAAATTTTATGGGAAGCGGGAATCCATCCGCTGGCCCGAACAGAAGCGCTGGGCGACGAAAGATTGAGAAAAATTTTCAACGCGACAAAAAAGGTTTTAAGGCGGGCGATTAAAGCCAAAGGCGATTCCATGTCGGATTACCGACGGCCTTCCGGCGAAAAAGGAAGCTACCAGAATATTCAAAACGCTTATCAGATGACAGGCACGAAATGCCGGAAAAGGGACGGAGGAGTAATCAAACGTATGAAGATAGGCAGCCGTTCCGCGCATTTTTGCCCGGTGCATCAGAAATTTTAGCAACCGAATATTACAAAAGAATTTTCAGCTTTGACGATTTATCGCAGGCCGAAACGTTGCCCCGCTCTACGCAAAATTCAAAGAACGAATCTCGAATTCAAACGTATAATTTAATACTATAACGAAAAGGGCATGAACTACTCAGAGGGCGCTGCTCAAAAACCCAATATTCTTTTTAATCTTTAATATTTGATGTCTAAATTATTTGAAATTCTACCTCATACCGCCGATGTTCGCATAAAGGTTTTCGGCAAAACAAAAAAAGAGCTTTTTAAAAATGCCTTATCGGGAATGGCGGAAATTCAAAAAAAGGAAAGCGAAAAGTCCAAAGGGCAAACGCTTCGAGTAAAAATAAAAATTCAATCTCCCGATATTAACGCGCTTTTAGTAGATTTTCTTTCGGAAATTTTATATCAATCGCAAATTAACCGAGCGATTTTTAAAGACGCGGAGTTTTTAAAATTTTCCGATAACGAAATTGAAGGAGAAATTTCCGGTTTTAAAGTCGATGCTTTTGATAAGGATATTAAAGCCGCAACCTACCACGAGCTTGATATTAAAAAATTTCCTGGCGGTATCTTTGAAACAATTATAGTTTTTGATGTATAAAGTGAATTTGCCCAAGATTTGTTTTCGCCAGCTGGCGAAAACAAATCTTGGGCAAAACTGATTAAATTTTAATTAAAATTTAATTCGCCAAAAGCTCTAGAATTTTGTAAAATTATGGCATATGCCAGATGAAGGAGAACCAAGAAATCCTGTAAAAGATTTTGGCTGGATGGCCCTGTTTCTTATTGTTTTGGGCGTTATTTGGTTTGCCCAAGGCGGCCCCTCAAGGTTGTCTTCAATGACTAGTCCCTTTGTACAGGCTCCTAACCCTGTTTCGTCCGTGCCTTCCCAAGAACAGCCCAGCAGCTCACGGGAGAGCTTAAATTCGCCGCAGACGCCTCCTTTACTGCCTTCAGAAATGTCTCCTTATGATAGAAAAGTTTCTTTGAATGCCTATTCGGCAAATGAAACCGATCCTCGAAAGGAGTATGTGGAAATCAGCGCCAGTTATAATAATACCGAACCGATACTTATTACCGGCTGGACTCTTGAAGGGTATCAGGGTTTCGGTGCGATTATAGGCAAGGGTGCTTATTTGGTGTTTTCCGGTCAGGTCAATGTCCAAGATCCGATATTTTTGCAGCCTGGCGAAAGAGCGATTATCACTACGGGTCATAGTCCCATTGGAACAAATTTCCGGGAAAATATCTGCACAGGTTATTTTAATCAATTTCAAAATTTCTATCCGTCGCTTTCCGAAGAGTGCCCTCGCCTTTCCGAAAACGACATACCGATTAGCTATCCTAAGGCGTGTGTTGATTTCGTGAAGTCTATTTCGGGATGTAGGATGCCTCTCGTAGCCGTTCCTCCCGAAGCCGGTAATGATTGCGCCGAGTTTGTCAGTCAAAAAGCGAATTATAACGGTTGCGTGATGGCCCGCAAAGATAACACGCATTTTTATAAACCGGAATGGAGGATTTATTTAGACCGCGATAAAGAACTTTGGGCAAGCCGAGACATAATCAATTTGAAAGACCAGAATGGGAAAGTAATTGACCGAGTTTCCTATTCCTATTGACCTCAATTAGAAATTTTCATCTAACCCATATTTTATTTAAAAACAAAGCCGTTAGGCGGGTTCGCTTTAGAAAGTTGTTTGACTTTAAAGCCATAGTTGAACTTCTAACGGGGTTGATTAAATCTTTTTAAAATGCTACTGCTAAAAGCAGAAAGAATATTCTGTTTTTTTGATAACTGAAAAATAAGGAGTGCAGAGATGAGCGATGAAATTAGAGCAGAGATAGAGAGATTGAAAGAAAAACTGATTTATCTGCGCCGGGAATTTCACAGAGAGCCAGAACTGGGTTTTAAGGAAAAAAAGACCGGCCGGAAGATTTACAAATATCTTAAAAGGGTTTTTTCCGGCGAAAAAGGCCCATATTTTTTCTCTCCAACAGGTTTACTGTTTCACTCTAAAAGGCAGACATAAAGGAAAAACGATTTTACTCCGGACCGATATGGACGCTTTGCCGATTCAGGAGGAAAACGATGTTCCCTATCGTTCAACGATTGATGGCGTCATGCACGCCTGCGGCCACGACGGTCACATGGCGATGATGATGATAGCGGCTAAAATTTTAAAAAATCACCAAAACGATTTGCGGGGAACCGTGAAATTCGTTTTCCAGCCAAGCGAAGAAAAGTTGCCCGGTGGCGCAAAAGGGATGATAAGACAAGGCGTTTTGGAAAATCCAAAGCCGGATATGGCTTTTGCCCTTCATCTCTTAACCGATAATCCTGTCGGAACATTGGGCGTTAAAGCCGGCCCTATTCTTGCTTTTACTGACGATTTTAATTTAACGGTTTTAGGTAAAAGCGGCCATGCTGCGCTTCCCGAAGAGACGGTGGACGCCATTGAAATTTCCGACCATATCCGTAACGCCTGGAAAACTATTTTAACGCGGGAGATTTCACCTATGGAGCCGGTGGTTATACACGTCGGCGCGGTTCACGGCGGTACGGCTGACAATGTGGTGGCCGATAGAGTGGAAATAAGAGGAACAGTAAGAGCCTTTAATCCGCGATTGCGACAATTCATAGCTGAACGGATGAAGACGACAGCCAAATATATTGCAAAGGCGATGCGGGCGAAAGCGGTATTAAAATATAAAGAAGGCTACCCTGCCGTTATAAATGACAAAGTAGCGGTAGATTTTGTTTCCAAGGTTGCCGGGAATATAGGCGGCTTGAAAGTAGTTGAAGAAAGAACCGGATATGGGAGGCGAAGATTTCGCTTATTTTTTGGAAAGGATTCCGGGATGCTTTGCCTGGCTAGGGGCTTCCAATAAGGAAAAAGGTTTAAACGCGCCTCATCACAGCTCTCGGTTTGATTTTGACGAGGATGCGTTGGCACTCGGAGTGGAAATTTTAGTTAAATTAGTGCTTGAGTACTTGAAGTAAGCCAATATAAGAAGCTTCGCGAAGAGGCTTCTTTTGTTTTAGTATTTTAGAGAAAAGAGGATAACGCCTGCGGCAACGCTGACGTTCAGAGATTCTTTTTTGCCAAGCATAGGGATTTCGATAATTTTATCGCATTTTTTTAGGATGGCGGATGAAATTCCCCTGACTTCGTTTCCGAAAATCAAGGCGAGAGGAAAACGGGGTCTGAATTTTTTATAATCAATTGCTTTGGGAGTTTGTTCAACTCCGGCTAAGTAAATTTTTTCTTTTTTAAGATTTTTTACTAATGCCGAGACGTTTTTATAATGTTTCCACTCCACAAATTTCTCCGCGCCGAGAGCGGTTTTGTGAATTTCCGGCCTGATTTTTCCGAATCTGTCGATTGGCGTCGGCGTATATCCCGTCAAAAAGATGCCCGTTACACCCGCGGCGTCGGCGGTTCTAAAAACAGAACCGACGTTATAGAGGCTTCTGATATTATGGAGAATTAAGAAAATTTCTTTTTTCGGCTGTTTCATCAATTTATTGATAGCAGATTTTGCGCGTCGCCGCAAACAAAAAACCCGTCCTTCGATAAACTTAGGACGGATTGTTTTTGTTTATTACTTTCCCCTACAAGAATTTTTTCAGTTTTTTATCCCAACCGTCTTTGGCGACCATCCAGCGTAATCTGAAAGGCAGCATTTTGTTCGCTAAGTCCATGATAGGTTTTATGACTTTTAGGTCGGAAAAGTACGCACCTCCGCTGTCGCCGACAATTGTTTCAAATTTACTTAGTTTTTTGCCAAGAGCAATTTCATTTATAAAAAGATCGCGGCAAAATCGGCGGTTTACTGCTCTTTGGAAGCTTTTAAGACAGCCATACAATTTTTCGTAGCCATAATATTTGGCGTAATCCCCCGAACCAATAACGTCGTAAACTAAGAGAAAACATCGTTGTTCATCAATAAATTTTCTGGCCTTTTTCACTAACGACTGCAAATTATTCATTTCTTCTCCTCTATCAAAGTACTTTGTTTTATTTTTATTTTACGGAAAAAAATAATTTTTGCAACAAAATTACGGAGACATAATCTCCGAAAGTTTGTTGCATTATTTTTTATCCACCCACCAGGAGTCCCTCCTTCGTCCCTCGACAGGCTCGGGACTACGGACGGGCAAGCTAACCTTAATTTCTTAAGAGGGAGCTGCGGCGTCTACCCCGCACCTTTGCCTCATTATGCCTCGTGGAGGAGTCGAACCTCCAACCGTTCCGCCGTAAGGCGGACTGCCCCGCCCGCCTTGCTTCGCCGTTTTTATGCACCCATCAGGAGTCGAACCTGAAACCGTCTCCTTAAGAGGGAGCTGCTCTGCCAATTGAGCTATGGGTGCTTGTAAGGCGAAGCGGGCGGGTCTGCCGATTGAGCTAACGAGGCAAAGGTGCGGGGCCAATTCGGGTCCCGATTTCCCTTTAGGAAATCGCGGATCCTCGATTTTTTAATTTTTTATTTTTTAAAATCGGGACTATGGGTGGCTTACCCCCAAGAGGAATTTCACCCCCACACCAATTTCCCCCCGGAAGGACTCGAACCTTCATTTCGGGCTCCGGAAGCCCGCGCTCTGTCCATTGAACTACGGGGAGGGAAAATTTCTTAATTTTTAATTTATTTAGGTATGCCTATCCGCCACGACAAACGCGCAGAAAGAATCTGGTTTTATAACCGCTTCAAAACCATAACCTTTAACCATGCCGACTACGCCTTCAATTAAATCTTTTGTTGGTCCTTTTTGTCCAACGTCGATGTGCACGCTGATTTTATTATCCCAGAAAAATTCTTCGCCGATTTTTTCTTTCAGCCTGCTTTTCAATTCTTGCGTAAAAGTAATGGATTGCATCGCCTCTTTATAAATACGGTCCCTTAAAGTTGGACAGAAGATTTTTTCCGATTTTGTCCAAAAATACCTGCCGCCGTTGCCGACTCTTAAAATCGAAACGGCAGTCACGAATTGGGCCCAATGCGAAGCATTGGAGTCGGTGCCGACGGTTATTTTGTATTCCGTTTTCGGCTCTTTTTCTATGTATTTTATGATTTCGCTAATCAGTTCGTCTAAACTGATGTGGCGTTTTAAGGTTTCGTTATAGAAAAGAATGTCGTCGCTCATAATGGCAAATCAAACGAGAAAAGGCCGGGGCCCAAAAACATCAGGGCAACTGCCACGATAATCAAAAGAAAAAAGAATTTATGATTTTTTATCGGACCGGGCCGAATAATCTCGAACATCATTGCAGCAATAATTATTCCTGCCGCAAGCTGCGTTAGAAATCCGAAGATTAGCATTGCGCCAGCGCAAAATTCAACAATATCAATCGCAAAATTAAAATATCCCCTCGGTTTTTTTATTTTCGGATAAGCAAAGCTTATGGCGATAAACCCCGCGGCGAGGCGGAGAATCAGGGGCGCTATTCCTTGATAAGCGAACAGTTGAGGAAATAAGCTAAGCATAAAATTTTGATAGCTGTAGTATAATATAAAGGATTTGATTAGGCAAGATGAAAAGCAATGAATAAAGGCGATTTCGCAAAAATTAACGATAATCTTTGGGAGATTCCGATCCGCCGGCTGGCGGACGGGTCGGATATGCGGGTGCCGGCCAGGATTTATGCTGACGAAAAGATACTCGAAGATTCCCTAAAAGACAGGTCGGTTGAGCAGTTGATTAACGTTGCCGCTCTGCCGGGCATCCAGAGATACGCGTTGGCTATGCCCGATATTCACGAGGGCTACGGTTTCCCTATCGGCGGAGTTGCCGGCATAAGAGCCAAAGACGGCGTTATCTCTCCCGGCGGCGTCGGTTACGATATAAACTGCGGAGTAAGATTGTTGCGCTCATCTTTATCTTTTGGCGAGTTAAAGCCGCATCTTGAAACGCTAGCCAACCAGATGCAGCGCGATGTTCCGTCAGGATTGGGCCGAGGCGGCAAGATGAGATTTACCGACAGGGAATTAGATCAGATTTTAAATAAAGGAATGCGGCGGCTTGCGGAATCCGGTTACGCCGAGGCGGAAGATTTGGACTGCTGTGAGGAGGGCGGCAGTTTAGCCGAAGCTCAATCGGAAGAAGTTTCGGGAAAAGCCAAATCCCGGGGCCGCGATCAGCTGGGCACCATCGGTTCAGGCAATCATTTTCTGGAGATTGACCGTGTTGAAAGAATTTTTGAGCCTGAAATTGCCGGAATCTTTGGTATTTTCCAAGACCAAATCGTAATTTTAATTCACACGGGTTCGCGCGGTCTCGGCCACCAAGTTGCTACCGACTATATCCAATTGATGATGCGTGCGATGCCCAAATACGATATTCGTTTGCCGGACCGGGAATTGGCTTGCGTTCCTTTTATGTCCGGCGAAGGGCAGAAATATTTCCGGGCCATGTCGGCCGCCGCCAATTTTGCATGGTCAAACCGGCAGATGATTACCGTTTTGGTGCGGAAAGCTTGGGAAAAAGTTTTGGGGAAAGGCGGCGGCAAACTGTCCGTTGTCTACGATGTCGCTCATAATATCGCAAAAGTCGAAGAATACGACGGAATAAAAGTTTGTGTCCACAGAAAGGGTGCTACGCGCGCATTTAGCGCGGGTAATGCCGAAATTCCGGAAAAATATCGGAAAGTCGGACAACCGGTTTTAATTCCCGGTTCAATGGGCACGGCTTCCTATGTTTTAGTCGGCACGGATTACGCTATGAGAGAGGTTTTTGGTTCTACCTGTCATGGCGCCGGCAGAACGATGTCGCGCCACGCCAGCCTTCGGCTTCAGTCAGGGCAAGCCCTAAAACAGGAACTGGAAAAACAAGGAATTATCATCCGCGCCGGCTCAATTAAGGATTTAGCCGAAGAAGCCCCTTTTGCCTATAAAGACGTAGATAATGTCGTGAAAGTGGTCCATAATGCCGGCATCGCGAAAAAAGTGGCCCGGCTTGTGCCTCTCGCGGTGATAAAGGGATAAAATTATTGTATAATTTAATCAAGGTCGAATAATTTTTAAAATTAAAAATTTTAAGATTATGTTGAAAAATCACAATCACGATCTAATTCACTCTTTATCTGAAAAAGCCGATGCGGTTTGGCGTTATCAAAATGAAAATCTGAAGAATTCGGCCGGATGCGAATTTTGCGTTTCTATGTGGAAAAAATTAATGGAAGACGACGAGAAGCATATAGAAATGCTAAAAGAGGAAATTAAGCGCCATATAAAAGAGAGCAGATTTGATTAAAATACAATTTGATTTTAAAAGAAGATTGCGCTAGCTTTAACAGAAACAATAAGTTAAGCTGTTTTTTGATATTTTTATCCCCTCGTAGCTCAATGGATAGAGCAACGCTCTTCTAAGGCGATGATGCGGGTTCGATTCCTGCCGAGGGGACTTGCTATCGAGACTTACCGAGACGGGTTAATGAAATAAAAAATTATCTGAATTCAGACAATTTTTTTGCTATTGCGTTTTCCATATAATGCAAATGAATGATGCAACTCCGTTAGGGAGTCCAGAGTGGCTAGTTTATAACTTTTATCTTCAAATTTGCCAAAAATCGCCAAATATGCTATGCTTTTTTCATGAGTTTAGAAAACCCATACCAAAATATAAATAATCAAAAGGCGGAAGAAAAAAAGCCGGAAGAATTAAAAAATCCTGAGTCAAAACAGGAAATTTCATCCATTGCAGAATTATCCCAAAGACCGCCAGAAAATTTAAATGAATCTACGGAAATCTCGAAAGAAAATCAGGAAAAAGTGGAAAATATCAGCGATAGAACAGACAAACCTATTGAAGAAATGTCAATTAAAAAACCTGAAAATCCTGCGCCTGAAAACCAAGGAGAACATTTAGCAGTGAGAAAATTCACAAAAGAGATTCCAGAACTGCAAGAAGAAAGAAATAAGCTAGCGCAAGAAATTAGAGTGCAGAGAAAAGAATATTTTGCCACAAAAGGTGAATTAGGCAAAAAATCGGAGGAATTGAGAAGCCAAATGGAGAAAAAAGAAATTGATTTACTTGAAGCCAAAGAAAATATAGAAGCCTTACAAGAAAATTTAGACCGAAGCAAGGAAAGCTATATTTTGAGATTATTTGATTTTATAAAACTGCGCAAACTTAGGGAAAAAATTGGAATAAAGACAAAACTTGAAGAAGAAACTGATTCTATTTCCCAACTAATTTCCGAACTGGATCAGCAGATGGCTGACAAGAAAACGTTAACAGAATCTCGGCAAAGTGTCGACAGATTCTATAAGAATAAAACCGCAAAATGGGAGGAGTTTGAGAAAGAAAGAGAATTCAGAAAAGCTAAAAATATTTCCGAAAAATATGACGTCTTATTCGTACATGGTTTATTGCATATGAGAGGACCGGTGGAAAACTCCGCTTTAAAAGACGAGAGCATAAGCTTTGAGACTAAACTTAAAGTTCTATTGGGCCTGGAACCAACTATTTCTTCATCAACCGTTAAAAAAGGAGACGGAATAATAAATATGTGGACCGGAACAGGCGTTTTTTTAAAAAACGGCATTGTGCGCAATGCTTTTTCAGCTGATGCCGGCACCAAAGTCAAAAACCTATACGAGAGATCAATTAATCCATATGTCCTTGCCGTTCAGCACTCCGAAAAGAAAAATATTTACGGCCAGGTAGAAGACGCCATCGAGTTTAGAGCCACAAAAGAATACAACGAATTTATCTTGGAGAATCCCCAAGTGGCTGGTTTTTATGTCTGTTTAAAGGGTAAAAATGATCTTGAATATGATTTTAAAGAACGTAAAGAAATTTCAGATGAGACAGTGGTGGAGGCCGCGCGTAATTTAAGCCTACCAATATATGGTCTACGAAATGGGATACCTTGCGAAGTAAGATATAACGAAGGATCTAAAGAGTTAGAATACGTGGGAAATATCGATCGGTCTGAAATTTTGCAAAATACGTTCGATTTAGAAGATAGACAGAAAAAAGATATAATAAAAGAGCTCGTCACAGAAAATTCGCCTTTTAAAGCGGAAATTGAACAGGCCGTAAAAAACAAAATGACTGGCGTATAAAGATGTTTTCGAGATCGCGCAAGGAAATTCATACATACTTTAAAGATACGATTGAGAAAGGCAACGCAAATACTAATTTATCTATATCGAAAATCGCATCGGAATGAGACACGAGACATACCCTTTCCAGTGTCTCATTTGTCTCATTTTGTTGAAAAATAAGGATGAAATTTGATAGAAATGAGACAGTAGAACCAGACCGAGAGGGGTTAATTCTACGCAAGAAAAAGTGATAAAATATGCTTACGAGGTCTTACTTCTGAATTTCCGAGACCGAACAAGGGGACTTACGAATTAAGAAAGGGCGACTAGCTCAATTGGCAGAGCGTCTCGTTTACACCGAGAAGGCAGCGGGTTCGAATCCTGCGTCGCCCACTATGGCAAATTTTAATGCCATCGGGTATTAAAATTTGGTATCGGTTATGGTGGCAGGATTCGAAGACCGCAGTCCCGAGCGTAGTCGAGGGACGAGGGGCGGCCTGCGAGCCCAAAAATCAAAGAGCAAAGCGACTATGATTTTTGAGGACTTGTAGGCGAATCCGCGTCGCCCACATTGACAAAATTAAAAATTGGCATAAAATTAAATAATAAATAAAGGAGTCGAATTTTAGAAATTATAAATCAAAAAGGATAATCTATGGTCGAAAAACCTAAAATAGAATCACAACCAGAAGAAGAAAAAAAACAAGAAGAGTTTGATAAATTTATGGTACCCGAGGACTGGGTTGAAGATATTACCGAGGCACAAAAACAAGCGTACAGAATAAAAGCTATGGCTTATAGTTATAAGAGGGCGAGGGGATTCGAAAAAATAATTCCAAAAGAATATGGAGGATCGCATGATTATAAAAAATATGAAGTAGGTGAAACAGACCAGCCAATCTCGCTGGATTATAAATGGGCAGAAGAGCAGTATCCCTATATTTATGGCGAGGAAGAGCGTTATCCGGACAAAATAGGGAAAGCGATTGATATGGTGTTTGACTCTATGGCAAGAGCATACATTGAATTAAGAGCACGCATGCTGGCAAGATCAGATCGAAATCAGGAAAAAAGAAATCAGGAGAAAAAATAATCTACATTTTATATCATTTAAACTATTTAAAAAGTGGTCAGATAGGATAATTTTGATCACTTTTTTATGTTTTTATTCTTAATTCTTATTCCGACCCGAGCGCCCAAGATGGCTGGCGAAAAAGTGCCAAAATACTTTTACAGGGTTTGAACCTGCGGGTACATAATCCGAATGTCCCACAAAAAGAAGCTATTATGGTAAAATAAATATATGATGAAGCTGAATATACAAGGAATGAATTTGAAGCTTGAGCCGCGAATTTATGATTATATCGGAGAGAAAATAGGCGGCCTGGATAAATTTGTTGAAAAAGCGGACGGAGTTGTTCAGGGATGGGTGGAAGTGGTCCGCACAACCAAACATCACCAAACAGGCGATATTTACAGCGTAGAGGCGCATATCCGTTTGCCCGGCAGAAATGTGCGCTCCGAAGCCACCGGTCCGGACATCCTTCTGGCTATTGATGCGGTAAAAGACGAACTTCAAGCTGAGCTGAAAAAATACAAAGAGAGAGAAATCACCAGGGGCAAAAGAGGCGGACGGGCATTAAAAAAGGTTTTCCGTATTTCCGCTCTGGCGAGGCTCTGGAGAAAAGGAAGAATTAGGGAAGAAGGCGTATAATATGGATGAAGAACTTAAAAAACTTTTAGAGGAAAATATTGAAATATCCAGAGAATCTCTTAAAATCTTAAGAGGTATTCGAAGACATAATCGCATATCTTCGGTTTCTAAGACATTTTTTTGGCTAATTATCATCGGTGCGCTGGCCGGAGCGTATTATTTTCTTCAGCCGTACATTAAGCAGGGATTGACCATTATTAATCAAGTCCAAGAGACCGTGTCCGGAGTTCAAAAAATAAGCGGATCGGCAAAAAACGGAAGCCAGGCTTTACCCGACATTTTAGGAAACCTTTCGCCGGATTTACTTAAAAATATCCAAGATGCCTTAAAAAGCGGAAAGGCGTCTTCGCAATAATATTTGCCGCGGTAGCTCATGTAGTAGAGCGCATCTCTGAAAAAGATGAGGTAGTCAGTGCAACTCTGACCCGCGGCACCAAGACAAAAACGGCCGAAAGCCGCGTTTTTGTTTTTCCCTGAATTTGATAAAATAAATATATTATCAGTTAATATTGATTTTATGAAAAAAATTTTAGTCGTTCCTCTGATTTCCATCGTTATTGCGATTTTAGGCGCGTTTTTAACCGAATACGTTTTGAAAATCGGCGTGCTGGGCAGTTCCAATTTCAAATATTTTATTGGAGCGGGAATAATTGCGGCAATTACGGCTTATCTTATCGGTAAAAAACCGTCTTACGCGGGTGCGACGCTGGTCGGATTTCTACTGATTCCCTACATGGTTTTTATTTTGGGCCAGATAGATTTTTACATGGTTGACGATAATTTGGCTCAAGGCGTGAGCGTGATAGAAGTTAGGCCGACCATGGATAAAATCGCTTTCGGCACGGCCGACAAAGGCGAAGTTGCGGTTTGGAGTGGGCCGCAAACGCTTACGCTGCATCCCGGAGAAAATCGCGTGAAACTGGGCAGATTCAATATGGCTAAAGGCACTTATCAGGGCGGAACGGTTTATATCGGAGATATTCAGGTTGATATTCAAATGGATTTGTCGGTCATAAAAGGTCCGGACGGTCAAAATCCGCCACCTGAACAATACGAACAAACCTTTGAAATGATAAAGAGTCAAATGGAATCGGCGGTTAAAATTTTGAAATCCTCGCTTTCCGGCAATATCGCCAGTTTAACCATCGGTGTTGGGCCGATGACTCAAGCTGTTCCCCTGCCGCAGATCAGCTATCCCGGCATGGGCGGGCCTGACATTACTTTAGATATCACATTAGGACCCGATGGCCGCCCCGACCCGTCGAAAATCAAGGTGATTATAGACATGCCTCCTGGCGTCGGAGGAGCCTTTCCAAGTATGCCGGGCGTAGAATTTAGATAAAGTAAGATTTACTTCGTAAAAACAAACCGAGCCCCGCCTTAGGCGGGGCTCGGTTTCCATCTTTCCGGAAAAATGGAAATTATTTTACAGTCTCTTTTAAGGCCTTGCCTGCTCGGAATTTAGGAACTTTCATTGCCGCAACGTTGACCATTTCACCGGTTCGAGGATTGCGAGCTTGGCGAGCTGCGCGCTGTTTTACGGTGAAAATGCCGAATCCCGCGATGGAAACTTCTTCTCCCTTCTTTAAGCTATTAGTAATAGAGTCAAAAACCATGTCAACAATTTCTTCGGCCGCGACTTTTGTGCCGCCGAGTTTTCCATGCACAACCTCCACAATGTCTGCTTTGTTCATAAATTGAAGTTTGTTTAAAAATCAGTTTCTAATTTCGACCTTTATTTTATAGGTTTCTTTAATCGGATTATACCAAAAACGCTTTATTTAAGCTATTTTTAGTAATCCACATTTAATCCACACCCTATTTTGGCTATATTTTACTACCTGGCGTACTCTACTATCCGGTTTTCGCGGATAACATGCACTTTGATTTCGCCGGGATATTTCAGGTCTTGTTCAATGCGGTCGGCAATATCCCGGGCCAGCTTTTTAGCCTCTAAATCCGAGACTTTTTCCGGGGTTACGAAGATTCTTATTTCCCTGCCGGCCTGGATTGCATATGATTTTTCAACGCCTGCAAAGCCGTTTGCTATTCGTTCAAGCTCTTCAAGCCGTTTCAGGTAATTTTCGAGGGTGTCCCGTCTGGCGCCCGGCCTTGACGCGGAAAGAGCATCGGCGGCCTGGACGATAATCGCTTCTATACTTTCGGCCGGACACTCTTCGTGGTGTGATTGCATTCCTTGGATGATTTTTTCGTCAACATTGAATTTCTTGAGGATATGTTTTCCGATTTCGGTGTGAGTTCCCTGGACTTCGTGGTCCATCGCTTTTCCGATGTCGTGAAGCAAACCCGCCTTTTTGGCGATATTAACGTCGGCATTAAGTTCCGACGCAAGCATGCCGGCCAAATGAGCGACTTCAATGGAATGCTGGAGCACATTTTGGCCGAAACTGACGCGGAAATAGAGTCGGCCGAGTATCGTTAAAAGTCGAGGGTCAAGGTCGAAGATTCCCACTTCATAACTGGCAGTTTCACCCTTTTCTTTAATTAGTTTTTCGACTTCAATTTTAGCTTTTTCTACCGTTTCCTCGATGCGCGCCGGTTGAATTCGTCCGTCGAGTATTAAATTTTCAAGAGCTATTTTTGCTATATGTCTTCTGACCGGGTCAAAGCCGGAGATAACGACCGAGCCCGGAGTATCATCAACGATAATTTCAATGCCCGCCGCGCGCTCCAGCGCCCTGATGTTGCGGCCTTCTTTCCCGATGATTTTTCCTTTCAGTTCATCGGAAGGAATGGGCACAGCTGTCGTAGTTACTTCCGAAGCGGTTGAAGACGACAGTCTTTGAATGACGCCTATCAAAATATCGCGGGCTCTGCGTTCCAGTTCTTCGTGAGCAGTTGCTTCCAATTTCTGCAAGCGAAGAAGGATATCGTTTTCGTATTTCTTTTCGATATCTTTAAAAAGTTCGTTTTTAGCGTCTTCTTCGGAAAGTCCCGCTATTTTCATGAGTTCGGCCCGCTTTTGGACTTCCAAATCTTCAACTTCTTGGCGTATTTTTTTGACTTTTACGATTTTTTCCTGGATGTCGCGTCCTTCCTTTTCAAGGTCAAGCCGGCGCTTTTCCAGAAGCTCCTCTTTCGTTAATAGTCGTTCTTCAAGTTTTCTTACTTGCTGAAGCGCCGATTTTTCTTCGCGCTTCGCGTCTTCCAATATGAGGGCGGCTTTTTTGTTTGCCTCCTCTATTGCGGCTTGGGTTTTGGTTTTAGCGTCGAGCAGGAGCTGTTTTATTTTCAGTTCCGCTGATTCCTTTTGTCCTAAGGTTATGAGATGTCGAAGGAAATATCCTATTCCAACGCCAAATAACGCCGCAACCACCGCCTTTAAAATGGTGGGAAAAGCTAACAACATATATTTGTTGATTAAGTTGATTCATCTGATAACGACGAATTTTATAATATCCAAATTAAATAACAAATTAGGATAAATCAATAATAGCAGTTTTCTTTCTGGATGTCCAGCCCCGTTAGAAGCCCGAAACTTTTGTTTCGGCAACTATCTATGATGGCTTGCTTCTAACGGGGTCCAGTCCCGGCCGTTCAGGCTCTGAAGAACCCTCAGGACAGCTCGAAGAGCGGATGAAGCTTATAATAAAACGGATTTATTTATGATAAGATTATAAGATGGCAGAAGAAAAAAAATATAATTACAAACCAGTTGTCCTGATAGTGCTTGATGGTTTCGGGATAGACACGGCAGCCGTGAATTCGCCGTGGCAGGCGGCAAAGCATCCGGCTTTTTCGGAAATCGAAAAATTTTGGCCTTTTACCACCATCCAAGCCTCCGGCGTGGCTGTCGGTTTGCCGTGGAGAGAAGAGGGAAACAGCGAAGTCGGACACTTGACCATGGGCAGCGGCAGAATTATTTATAATCACCTTCCCCGGATTATCAGCGCCATTCAGGACGGCACTTTTTTTCAAAACGAAGCGTATCTTAAGGCAATCAAGCAGGTTAAAGAAAAGAATTCCGCCTTGCACTTAATGGGTCTTTTTTCTTCCGGTTCTGTTCATGCTTATGCCGAGCATGTCTCCGCGCTTTTGGAATTAGCAAGGCAAAATGGGCTTCAAAAGGTATTTTTACACCCTTTTACTGACGGCCGCGACGCGTCCACCCATGAAGCCGCCAATTTTATAAAGGAATTCGAAAAAGAACTGAAAGAACAATATCCGGCGGCAAAAATAGCCTCTCTTATCGGCCGGCATTATGCCATGGATCGCGACGACAATTGGGATCGTATCGAAAAAACCTACCGGCTTTTAGTCGAAGGAAAAGGAAGCGCGTTTAGCGATCCGGTCGCGTACATTGAAGAGCAATATAAAAAAGGATTTGATGACGAGCAAATAGAGCCCGCCTTCACCGAGGCTACGGCGGGCAAGCCTGCTCCGGAAAGCCTTATTAAAAACGGCGACGCGGTGATTTTTTGGAACTTTCGCGAAGACAGTGCGCGACAGCTGACCCAGTCTTTCGTTGATAAAAATTTTGATAAATTCAAGCGCGAATATCTGACCGACCTTGTTTTCGTGACAATGACCGAATACGACAAGCGATTTTTGATTCCGGCGGCTTTCCCGCCGCTTGATATTAAATGGCCTTTGGCGGCCGTTCTTGCCCAAGCCGGCTACAGACAGCTTCACTTGGCCGAATCGGAAAAATACGCCCACGTTACCTACTTTTTTAACGGCGGCGTGGAAAAACCTTTTGATAATGAAGAGCGGATGCTGATTCCTTCTCCCGATGTTGCCAGTTACGATACGGTTCCGGAAATGTCGGCCGAAAAAGTAACCGAGACGATTTTGGAAAATCTTTCCAAATACGATTTTATTCTGGCTAATTTCGCCAATGCCGATATGGTCGGCCACACCGGCAATTTCGACGCCAGCGTAAAAGCAATCGAAGTTTTGGACTACTCCGTGGGAAAAATTATTCCGAAAGTGCTTGAAATGGGAGGGATGCTGATTATCACGGCGGACCATGGCAACGTCGAAGAAAAGATTTATAAGTTCACCGGGGAAAAACGCACGAAGCACAGCAATAATCCGGTGCCGTTTTATCTGATAAGTAAAGACTGGGTGCGAAAAGAGCCGCGCACCGAAGAAGAGATAAAAAAGGCCTACCGAGTCGTGGACGGCACTTTAACCGATGTCGCGCCCACAGTTTTGGAATTGTTCAACATCCAAAAGCCCGAAGAAATGACCGGCCGGAGTTTGTTGGAAAAATTATTATAAAAATTTAATTAAACTAAAAAACCGCTCTATAGAGCGGTTTTTTAGTGAATTATTTCCTAATTGGCGGGACATTCGGGTTAAGTACCCACAGGTTTAAGCCCCATAAGCGTATTTTAGCATTTTCTCTGGGTGGTCGTCGAGGTACCTGAGTCAGATATTTTTATATTAAATTAGTTGATTGTCTTTAATTATTTTCTCAAACAAGCTAAAACTATTCTCAACCAACTCATCTAATAAAAATAATTGATTACCTTTATCGTCGTGTATTTCAGCATAAATAACTACAGAGTTATCGCCCTGACTAGTATAACTCATTGTAGAGGGATTAAATACGAAAGAAGCACTAGGAGATTCTTTGCTAGCTGTAATCCTAAGTACTTGATTGATATTTTTTAATATCGGGTTTTTGTTTGACCTATTTGTTTTTGTTAGTGGATATTCGTGTTTATCTTGATTTACTAGGTCGATTAAAACTGATAAGTGTAGTGAGGAGTCGATAGTATCTTCAATAATTTTTCCATCTACCCCCTTCTTTTCTAGGGCATTTTTAGTATGGTCTTTTAAGGTAGCTAAATTATATAAAATTAGAAAAATTTTATTTATTAATTCCTCTTCTGAATCGCTACCAAAATTTATTTTAAATCCTTTGGTTGTGGGTGTTTGGACAACTTCAACATTAACTGCTTTTCCCAAATCACGGTTAAATCTTCCGTTCATTGCGACTAGTGTTCTTTCAAGTCTAGATTGAATATCGTTAAAATCCATAATTATTTCATTTAAAGCACTCGAGTCTTCCGATAATAAATTTTTTATGGCGGAGCCCTTCGTCGTAAACTCCTCAGGACTCTCGCAAAATATAGTCGCTAAGTTCTTTATTTTGCGGAGGAGGTGACCTGCCTGCCGGCAGGCAGGGATTTGACCGCTCAAACGGAAGCGGGAGGATTCGAACCTCCGATACCCTTACGGGTATACCGCATTTCGAGTGCGGCCCATTCGTCCACTCTGGCACGCTTCCCTATTTAAGGTGACCCTTTCATCCAGGGCGTCTTTTTATTTTATTAACTTAATGTAAGTCGCCCGTCTCGGCTTCTGTCTTAAACCACCCGCCGCCTCTGGCGGGGCCCCGTCACCGCCTTGGCGGGATCCCGCTATAAGCGGTGACTTAGGCGGTGGTTGGCCACTCCTCCTTAATAATCGTTTATTCTTGGTCCCGTTGCGATTCGAGCGCGATTTCTTTTTTTCGCCGATTCGTTTTTTTTCTTCCAGTCGGCGTTCTTTGGAACCGGCAGTCGGTCTGGTCGGTTTTCTTTCCTTTTCGGGGATCAAGGCGGTTCTAACCAATTTATTCAAACGCTCTATCGCCCGTTCCTTATTTTGAAGCCAGCTTCTTTCTTCCTGTGAAACAATGATTAAATCGCCTTCTTTATTGATTCTGTTTCCTAATGTCTGCTTTATTTTTTCTTTTTCTTCGGGGGTGAAAGCCGCTGTATTTTCAACGTTCCAGCGCACCTCTGATTTCGTAGAGCGCTTGTTTACGTTCTGGCCTCCTTTGCCGGAAGAACGCGAAGATTGCTCGCTGATTTCCGATTCCGGCACTAATTTTTGCGGGTCGTCCATATTTTTTTCGTTAAATTTCGTCTCGAATTTCTCCATGTTTTCTGGCAGCCCCTAGGGGAGTCGAACCCCTGTTATCACATTGAAAGCGTGATGTCCTAACCGTTAGACGAAGGGGCCAATATCGTCATATTTTACCTCAAAAATTGAAAAAATCAAGAGAAATAGTAAGATAACGGCATTATGCGAATTTTGGCTATCGAAACCCCGAAGGATAACGCTTCGCGTTCCCTACGGGGCGAGACTTGCCGATGGGATACTTTTTAATTTAAATTTATTATTATTCCAATTCATGAAAATACTGGCTATAGAAACTTCGTGCGATGAAACTGCTGTTTCCGTTTTAGAAATAAACGGTGGGTTTAAAACGCCCAAAATAAAAATACTTTCAAATATCGTCGCATCGCAAGTGAAGGTCCACGCGCCGTGGGGCGGAGTTGTGCCGAATTTGGCAAAACGCGAACATCAAAAAAATCTGCCAATTATTTTGAAAAAAGCGCTAAAAGAGGCGCGGTTGTCGATTAAAAAACCCGACGTTGATTTTATCGCGGTTACCAGCGGTCCGGGTCTTGAGCCGGCGCTTTGGGTTGGAATAAATTTTAGCCAAGAACTGGCAAAAAAATGGAAAAAACCGCTAATGAGTATCAATCATCTTGAAGGGCATATCTTTTCGGTTTTACTAAAGCAAAATCGGGGATCCTCGATGGCTTCGCCATCGGGACAAATTCCAAAAATTAAATTTCCTGCTTTGGCGTTGGTTGTTTCCGGCGGCCATACGGAATTGGTGCTTATTAAAGATTGGTTGAAATATAGGGTTATTGGCCAGACTTTGGATGACGCAGCCGGCGAAGCATTCGATAAAATTGCGCGGTTGCTTGGACTTGGTTATCCGGGCGGACCGGTTATTGCAGCTCGCGCCGCTAAATTTAAAATAAAAAGAGCTGTGGGAAGTTCAACTTCCCACAGCATCAAATTGCCTAGGCCAATGCTTAATTCAAAGGATTATAATTTTAGCTTTTCCGGTTTGAAAACGGCAGTGCTTTACAAAGTCAGGGATCTAGGAGAATTAAGCGAAGAAACGAAAGCGGAAATGTGCCACGAATTCCAGCAAGCGGCAATAGACGTTTTGATCAGTAAAACGATCCGTGCCGCGAAAGAATACAAAGTAAAAGCAGTAATTTTAGGTGGCGGCGTAGCCGCGAATAATGAATTGCGCTTGCAGTTGGAAAAAACGGTAAACGAATTTAAAAATTCGCCGGAATTACTGATGCCGGAAATGAAATTTAGCGGCGACAACGCCGCAATGATTGCCTTAGCCGCCTATTTTCGTTTGTTAAAACAAAAAAAGCCTGCAAAAATGCAGGCCTTGAGAGCTGATGGGAATTTAGGATTGAAGTGATTAATAAGGAGTTGGTTCGCCAGCCCAATATTGTCGGGCTGATGCCTCGTCGTAATGTTTTTTCGCCGTCCGAAAAATCTCCAAAAGAGTCCAGAGTTCTTTGAGGGTTAACTTTTTAAATTCGGGATATTTTTCTATTATCATCTGTTTGACTGTTTCAAAATATATCCCATATTCTCTAATTCCTATGATGCCTAGTTGCAGCATTGTTGATCCGCAATCGGGCTCTTTTAGTATTGCGCGGACCAAATCGCGATGCTGTGGGCCTCTTGATGAAGAATGAAGCCATTCTTCTATTTTAGTTTTTCTTGCCATTTTAGTTTTTCTTGCCATTTTTAATCTTCCTTTTAGCAGTTAAACTCGGGAATCGGGCCGGATTTGTTCGATTCCTTTTCTTTTTCATCGCTTATCGGATAATGAGGTTTGCCCGGATAAGGATGTTTGGTAATGACTATTTCGGTTGGCAAAGGCATTTTTTCGGAGCAATATTTGCATTTAACGCCGACGGCACAATCGTGCCAATAATTATCAGGAATTTCCGTAACCACGTTTCCGCGCTGGCTTTCTAAAATAAATTCGGTTTCTTTATGCTCGCATCGTTTAGCTGTGCTATAACTCTTTCTAATAAAAGGTTCACCAGCAGCCATTTTTTCTCCTTTTCAAAGGGCTTTTTATGTGCAAAAATATAAATAAGAACCAATAAAAGTAAAGCAAAATAATTTTTTAATGTCAACCGATTTAGAAAAGGCATACGATCCTAAAAAAGTTGAGAGCCGTATCTATGAAATCTGGGAAAAATCCGGCTTTTTTAACCCTGACAAATTGCCCGGCAAGCGAAAAAAACCTTACACTATCGTTCTCCCGCCGCCGAACATAACCGGCTCCCTGCATATGGGCCATGCCTTGAATGCGACGATTCAGGACATTTTGATTCGTAAGAAAAGAATGGAGGGCTATCAGGTTTTGTGGGTGCCGGGTACGGATCATGCCGGCATCGCGACTCAAAACGCAGTCGAAAAGGATTTAAAGAAAGAAGGTTTGAATCGTCACGACCTCGGCCGCGAGAAATTTTTGGACAGGGTTTGGCAGTGGAAAGAAAAATACGGCAACCAGATACTGGAACAGCTGAAGAAAATCGGCGCTTCCTGCGATTGGTCGAGAACTCGTTTCACGATGGATAACGACTATCAAAAGGCGGTTGAAGACGCGTTTTTTCATTATTACAAGAAAGATTGGATTTACAAAGGAGAGAGGGTTATAAACTGGTGTCCAAGATGTCAGACCAGTATTTCTGACCTGGAGCTCGAATACAAAAAGGAGTTGGGAAAATTGTATTTTATAAAATATCCTATTGCTGGCAAAATCGGTTTACCCGCTGAACAGATACATGTGTCTTTTAAAGACGCAGGATTTATTGTTGTCGTTACAACCCGGCCGGAGACCATGCTGGGCGACGCCGCGGTGGCCGTCCATCCATCCGATGTCCGTTATAAAAAAATTATCGGACAAAACGTGATATTGCCTTTAGTCGGCAGAAAAATTCCGATTATCGCAGACAGAAGAGTCGAGATCGGAGTTTGGAACCGGCGCGGTCAAAGTTACTCCGGCCCATAGCATTATTGATTCCGAAATTGGTCAGACTCACAATTTGCCTGTTTTTAAAATAATTAACGAAAATGGCAAAATGCAATTTGACGTTAACTTTAAAAAGGGCGTATCCGTAGAGGCTTTAGAGTTCTTAAGAGCCGCAGAAGAAAAATACGCCGGTCTGTCCATTACTGAATGTCGGGCTAAGGTCGTCGAAGATTTGGAAAAGCAGAATCTTATCGAAAAAATGGAGGACTATGAACACAACGTGGCGCATTGTTATCGTTGCAACAGCGTCGTGGAAAATTTGCCGAGCATGCAGTGGTTTTTGAAAATGGATAAGTTGGCGAAAATGGCGATTAAAGCGGTGAAGTCCAAAAAAGTCGTTTTTCATCCCGATCGATGGACAAAAATATATCTAAATTGGCTTAAAAACGTGCGGGATTGGAATATTTCCCGTCAAATCTGGTGGGGCCATAAAATCCCAATTGAAGGCGTGAATGATGTTCTGGACACCTGGTTTTCTTCGGCTCTTTGGCCTTTTGCCGTTTTGGGTTGGCCTAAAAAGACAAAAGATTTGAAAAAGTTTTATCCAACCGACGTTATTGTTACTGATAGAGGTATTATTAATCTTTGGGTGGCGCGAATGGTTTTTTCTGGATTGGAATTTATGAAAAAGCCGCCGTTTAGAGATGTTATCATTCATGCCACGATTTTGACCAAAGAAGGCAAGAGAATGTCAAAATCCTTGGGAACGGGGCTGGATCCGCTTAATTTTATTGAACAATACGGCGCAGATGCCACGCGCTTTGCTTTAATCTGGCAAACAATGGGAACGCAGGATGTGCATTGGTCAGAAGAGGCTTTGATGGCCGGGAAAAAATTTTTGAATAAGATTTGGAATGCGGCCCGTTTGTTCTTACGCAAATCGAGGCGTCATGTCTGAAGTCGCGAAACGTGAAGGAGGATTGCAAAAAAATAAAACCTTTAACCAACGCCGATAAAGAAATCCAAAAAAAACTTAACGAAATTATCAAAAATACGGCTAAAAATATAGATAAATTTGAATTCGGTCAGGCGCTTCACGAGCTTTACGACTTTTTTTGGCATGATTTTTGCGATTGTTATCTTGAAAGCAGCAAAGCGCAAATGGCTAGCGCAGATTAAAAGAAAACACCCAAAAAATATTAATTTATATTCTTGCCGACTTCTTTAAAACTTGTTTCATCCTTTTATTCCCTCATATTACCGAGGAAATTTGGTCAAAAATGCCGCTCGAACCCTGCTCGAGGGCAAGCAATAATGTTAATAATTGAAAAATGGCCTACGATATAACATCAACAGATATTTTTTTCGCTTTTGCCGGAGGATTATTGCCGGCTTTGTTATGGCTTTGGTTTTGGTTAAGGAAGATGCTAATCCCGAACCCCGCCGAGTTTTGCTTTTAACTTTTGTAGCCGGAATGATGATGGCGATGGTGGCTTTATTTGTGGAGCAAGTTGCCCATTTTGTTAATTTAACTTTATTGGTTCGATCTTTTCCCGAATGGCTAAATATTGCTCATTCTTTTGTTTTTTTGGGCGGCAATTGAGGAAGATTGCAAATATATTCCGCCGCCAGAAGAGATAGCTTTGCGCTTACCGAGTTTTGACGAGCCGGTGGATGCTCTTATTTATCTGATTACCGCCGCCTTGGGCTTTGCGGCTCTGGAAAATATCCTTTTTCTCTTAAAAGTTTTCGGTACCCAGGGAATGCTCGTTGGTTTTATTACCGGAAATTTGCGGTTTTTAGGGGCAACTGTTGCTTCATATGGTAACTTCGGCAATAGTGGGAGCCAGCATCGCTTTTTCTTTTTTCCATAAGGAAAAATTAAGGCGCAATGTTTTAGGCGGTTTATTGCTTGCCACGGTTTTGCATATGCTCTTTAATTTCTTTATAATTAATAATGAAGCCTCCAATTTTTTCATGATATTGATTCCCCTTTGGTTGGTAGTTATCATTCTCTTTTTATTTTTGAAAAAATTAAAGGTCTATAAAAATTCTTAATAATTATTAATTTAATCATTAATTTAAGCCAAATTTTATGCCAAAAAATCATCGTTCTTTTTTTGAGAGATTAACCGGGAGCGTCAGCGCGAACGAAGAAGAGGAAGAATCGCAGGAATCCATCCCTGCTAGTCGCGGAAAAATACAGCCACAGCAACAACCGGAGGCGAAAGCGACAGACTGGATGACCGAAGAAGAAGAGGGCCAGCTTTCCGTGGACGTAGCCCAGACGCCAAGCGATATTATAATTCAGGCCGTTGTCGCGGGCGTAAAGCCTGACGAACTTGATGTCGCGATTACTCAAGATATGATAACGATTCACGGAAAGCGGCAAAGACAGCGCGAATTTTCAGGCGAAGATTATTATTATCAGGAGCTTTATTGGGGCGGATTTTCCCGGTCAATTATGCTTCCCCAGGAAGTTGACGCCGAATCAGCCGAAGCAACGCTTAAAAACGGTCTTTTGACGGTTAAATTGCCGAAGCTTGATAAGAATCGAGTTCAAAAAGTAAAAGTTAAAAACGAGTAATTCCTTTATTATTTTCAATACGCGAAAAACAGCCCTAAGTAAGGGCTATTTTTCGTTTGTTTATGTTTTGATTATATTGTGCACTTTAGGAGAACAGGTTAGAACCTCTCTAAAAATAGAAAAGCCGACATTAGTCGGCGTTTGTTAGGCGGTTATTTAATTCACGGCTTATTCTTTGTACTTCCTCATTACTGAGGCCCACATGCCCAGCCATGCCTAATAATTCATCGTCACTGAAATCTATGAGGCAGTATTCATTGTCATCGGCGACAATTAGCCAATCTTTAGCGGCATCAGCGAGTGCTTCCCTTAGTCCATTTAATTGTTCGCGAAGCGGATCAAATGAAAAAGTATCTTGAAACCATTTAGGAAAAATTCCTTTCTTGAATCATATTCCAGATTACTCGATCTATAACTTTGCGGGTAAACAATTCGTTAAGGTGTTTTTTGACTATTGGGTCAAATCTAGTAAAGCAATTAACTAGAAGACTTCCTATTTCCCAATTACTTGGTATGGGCATAGTAAGAACCTCCTATTAAAAGAGCTAATTTTTAGTTTAGTTGGATAATAAATCAAGAATGTAAAAAAGTCAACAAAAATAACTAGATTATCTATGATTTCTGAAATCTAAATATTTCCAGAGCTGTTAGAACGCAAAAAGTCTCATTTTATGCGGGATGGGAGAATCGAACTCCCGCCCGGAGTTTGTCCCGCAAAATACAGAGCGCAAGCGATAATATTTTGCGAGGATCCCGTTAGCAAGTTTAATGCGGGTGGCGAGGATCGAACTCGCGCTTACTGCTTGGAAGGCAGTCGTACTGCCACTATACGACACCCGCACATTGATTTATAAAAGGTTATTTGCGTTCTGTATAACGGGATCCACGAAAAACATAGTCACTTCGTTCCTTGTTTTTCGGGAGAAAACTCCTATTCTGCCATTAAATCCCGACGTTTCGGTCGGGACTCTCGACTTTACGTCGGAGCTAATCCCGCCTTATTTTATTAAAGATATTTTAGCAGAATTTCATTAAAACACAAACCGAGCCCCGCTATGGCGGGGCTCGGTTTCACGTGTAACATTTCTAAAAACTTATTTGGTTTTACATCTCATCTTCAAAATTTTCGTCTTCAAGCTCTTTCGGTTCTTCTTTTTCATCTTCAGTTTCTTCTTCATTTCAGTCATTTCTGCTCCGCAACAACTCCCCTTTTCTTCGTCGGTTTTTCCGCATTCATCGCATTTGTAAGCCATGAAATTGATATTTTTTTGGTTAATAAAACGACCTTGCCCGCTCAGATTTCGTCTATCTATACGAGTCTGGCAAGCCTTATTTTAAGTTTTAATTCCTATTTTTAGTTCACTATTTAAAAGCTAGTAAGTAAGTTATATCGGACATTCCTAATGGACATATATATAGGTATGTCCATTAGGAAGATATTATCGGGATGCCGAGATTCGAACTCGGACTAAATCCTCCCAAAGGATTCGTGCTACCGTTACACTACATCCCGGACAATGGATGTTACACATGAAACCCCGTTAGAAATTCAGCGATAAGCCGATTATTCAAAGTCGTGCATCAGCGAATTCGCCTTCGGCTCTGATTGTTAATAATAACTTGTTATATTGAAATTTCTAACGGGGTGAAACACTATAACAAAATATTTTCCGTTACTCTAATTTTAGCCCGTCTAGTTCCGAAATCAAGAAAAACAGCTATTACATCTACCTGCCATTCGGTTTTATCCGATACTCGTTTATCCGATATGTATGTTCGGATAATTCGCGCCAATCTTTTCCGTTTCCAAATATGCACATTTTCTTCCGGTTGATAATAATTTTCCCTTTTAACCGATATTTCAGGTGAAACTTTAATTGTTTTTACTTCTATGAAATGAAGAATTTTGTTTTTTTCTGCTACGATATCAATCTCACCCCATTTTTCTCGGTAATTTCTACTCAAAATCCGAAATTGATGTTTCACGAGATGTTTCACGGCAATATCTTCTCCAAGTTCACCTATCTGTTGTTTCGCAGTTTGAGACATTTTCCTAAAAAATAAGGATTTTTTACAAACCAATTGTTTCATGTGAGACATCTTCTCCAAAAATTTGTCTCACATGAAACATTATAATCAATTCGTTGTTTGGATACCTTCTCCCGAAACTTCGCCTTCCTCCGTTAGCTTTAACAATTGATTCGCCAGTTCGTGAGCGGATATCCAATTTCCAACCCGTGAGTTTGGCTGCCAGTCTGACGTTTTGTCCGCCTTTTCCGATTGCCAACGAAACCTGGTCTTCAGCTACCATTATTTTTGCTTCTTTTGTTTTAGGTTTTGTTTCCACTTCAAGAATTTTGGCAGGGGAGAGCGCATTAGCAATAAATGCATTTGACTGTTCTGCCCATTCGATAATGTCAATTTTTTCTCCTCCTAATTCCGATATTACTGTGCCTACACGAACGCCTTTTTGGCCTACGCAAGATCCTACCGGGTCAATGCCTTCCATATTTGAGGCGACGGCAATTTTGGCTCGGGAACCCGCTTCTCTGGCCACGGCTTTGATTTCTACGGCTCCACTGGCTAATTCCGGTACTTCTATTTCAAAAAGTTTAGTCAAAAAGCGAGGGTGAGACCGGGAAAGATAAAGATTTATTCCTCTTGGGCCTTGTTCTACAAGGAAAAGTAAGGCTTTTACGCGTTCGCCTAGCCGATAACGTTCGCCTCTTATCTGTTCTTCTCGTGGCAAAATGCCCGTTGTGCGGCCTAAATCTAGAAAAACATTACCGCCTTCAATGCGCTGGACAATTCCGCTGACAATCTCTCCTTGTTTTGATTTGTACTCGTCAAATACCGATTCGCGTTCAGCCTCGCGGATGCGTTGAATTATAACCTGTTTTGCGGTTTGCGCGGCGATACGGCCGTAATCTTCCTTAGTTTCAAGAGGGAAAACCAGCTCTTCGGTTGGTTTCACGCCTTTCTTTATTTTGCGGGCTTCTTCGAGCATTATGTGCCGTTCCGGGTTAAAACGGACTTTTCGCGGCTCAAGTTCGTTTTCTTCCGGTTCTTCCACTTCTTCGGTTTTACTGATCTTAGCTTCCGGCTCTTCAGTTTGGGGAGACGTCGTTTTGTCCTCTTCTTCCTCCTCGGGTTTAAGCATAGTTTCGTCAACCACGATTTTTATTTGGGAAAATTTCGTTTTTCCGGTATCCGGGCTGAATTCTGCCCTTATAATTTGACCTTTTTTGCCGTAATCCTTTTTATAGGCAGCGGCCAGAGCCAATTCAATCGTTTCGATAATTTTATTTTTAGGAATACCGCGTTCAGCCTCGAGTTGTTCCAGAGCTGAACGGAAAGCTCTTAAATCCATATTTTTTAATTAGTTATTCTTAATAAAATCGTCCGTTCAAGGACGGACTGTTTCTATGTTTATCATAATGCATAAAATATTGGCTTGTCAACCCCGTTAGAAGTTCAGCTATGGCTTGAGGTTAAACACCTTTATAAAGCGAATCCGCCTAAGGGCTTTATTTCCAAATAAAACAAAGGTTAAGTGAAAACTTCTAACGGGGTCAATATCGAGTCGCTTGATTGTTGTCCGGTTTTGGCCGGAAAATCGAAAAAAACCTTGATTTTAGCTGCATTTCAAGCATCGCCATCGGCCCCATTAAGTTCATTTTGTTTTGGAAATGACCATTTTTAATTGATGAGAGAACGTCTGTTATGGTTTTATTTTTCGCGTCAATTAAAGCATGTCCTCTTTCGATATCTTTTAAAAAGTGAACATCAGAAGTTGCAATAAAGGGTTTACCGTATTTCAGCGCAATTTCTGCTGCTTTTTTGTTGAAATTAAAAATATTATTAGAGAAAACCGTCATTTCTATTGTGTCAAAGAGGGTAATATTTCCCAAAAGTTTTGACCTTAGACTTTTTGTGCTGAAAACGAAAGGATGAGCCGCCAAAATTAAAATGTGCGGATTTTTGTTTTTATATTCCGATAGTTCGCCGAAACTTTTAATATTTTCGATTTCCTTGTCGCAATTCAGGACAACAATATGCTTTTTGCCGATTTCCATTTCTATTCCCGGAATAAGCAAAATTCCTTTATTTTCGGCATATTTTGCGTGTTCATTTTTAAAAAGGAATTTTCTGTGAGGCGTGTAAGCTAAAACATCAAAACCTTTTTCTTTGGCGCAATCAATGCCTTGGTAGATGTTATAGCCGATGAATTTTTCATCGCTATTTGCATGAAAGTGAAGGCTGGTTTTGAGAATCATAAGCTTTAATTTTAATCCTTTTTAGATGTTTGACAAATATTCTAAAAAGAAGTACGGATGATTTATCCGGCACAGCGTCCGGAAATCAGGAAGCACGGCGCTTCCGGTCCTTCCTCGCCAAAAGGCTATGGAAGGGCAAGGGCGGTTTCGCTATAAAGCACAGCGCTTGAAAAGCGAAGCCATGTACATTAACAACTTTATACAAGGAGGAAGGAAAATGACTATGACCGCCCAGCACAGAAAAGAAAAAATAAAGTTAGTGGAAAAAGAGAAAAGAAAGAAAACAGCAGAAGAATTGATTGAAAAATCAAAGAAAGCGTTTAATTCAAAATTGGTTGTTGAGATTGTCGAAAAAGCACTGGTAAACAAAGACGGAAAAGTGAATTTGACGAAAGTACACGACCAAGTATTTGAGCATGTCTTTGAACAAACCAAAGATTTGAAGACGGCTAAAGAATTTGCCGTTGCCGCCCGCTGGTTGGCGATGTTAAAGCAGAATTATCCTGCAGATTTTGAAGAATTGCTTTACGAAAAAGAAATGGAAGAACACCGAAAATCGGTAACTGAAAAAGATTTGGCAATAAAATTGCGACAGCCCGAACCAAAACCCAAGCCAAAAAAAGTGGAAATTGAGTTGTTCGGAGATATTATTTTTTCTAGCGAGCTTGCTGGTATGCCACATATAAGTACAGTATCACTAAGAATTCTTAGGACAGATTTGATATTTAATGGAATAAAAATGGCCGCAGATCTTCTGGAATCTATCACGGGCATTGAGCCTTCATCCTCAGAAGATAGGAATTGGCCAGAAGTAAAAATGGGTTTTGCATTGAATTATCATCCCAATGACGAATTTTCGGAAGCAAACAGGTTATCTGCTCTCCGCGATTATCTTATCCAAATTCTCGAAGAAAAATCCGGGTTGACGATAAAAATCTGCGGGAACTGCAAATATTTCCGACCAAGAATAATTCCCGAAGATTGGGAGATTTGCGTTATTGACGGGGAAGAGCTTGATAAACGTTTAGTAACCCAATTTAGTAGAATCGGTTGCTTTAGATGGATTTCTAAAGAAATTCCGTCAGAGAGAAAAGAAGAAGAAAAAAACTGCGGAAATTGCAAACGATGGATTGCTCGAGTTACAGTTGGTAATACCACGTATTGCGAGAGTTCAAATAACCGAATAATAACAAGTGTAACGCCTGCGTGCGAAATATGGGGTATGGAAAAATAAAATAAGCAAAATTTTAAAGGCGTCTTAAAAAGAGGCGCTTTTTTATTTTGCTAAAAGTTTTTTTAATGCTATAAAAAAGAAAAGCAGTTTTTTGAAAAGGAGATATAAAAATGAGTTAAAGGAGGCGTTATATGAATAAAACATTGTTTTCTAAAGAATTGATTTTCGGCATTGTCTTGCCCGGAATAGGGGTGGGGTTGGGAAGTTTAATATTTTTTCGTTACGTTTTGCCTAAAATTTTTCACCGCATTTTCGATAAGAAAAAGAGTTAAGAAATCAGGCCGTTCGCCGTGGCGAGCGGCTTTTTATTTTCCTCTTCATTTCTGGTACAATATTTTTAATGACGTACGATAACCTGGAAGTCGAGATTCGCTTTAAACTTACCGATGTCAAAGGTCTGCGGAAAAAATTAAGCAGACTCGGTTCAAAATGCCTTGAAAAGTGGCGTGGTAAGGATATTATTTTTGATAAAAAAAATGAACTGATACCAAGCGGACGGCTTTTGAGATTGCGTTTGGGCATGGAAAAAGGCGGAAGAGGAAAATTAACGTACAAAGGTCCTTACCGCGACCATGCTTTTAAGGTTCGCGAAGAATTTGAAACGATTGTGGAAAATCCGGAAATGACAGTAAAAATTTTGACTGGTTTGGGATATTTACCGATTATTCAATACCAAAAGCGAACCGAATTATGGAAATATGGCGGGACGGAAATTTATATTGAAGAATTGCCGAAAATCGGCTGGTTTATGGAAATCGAGGGCTCGGAAAAAAATATCAAAAAGGTTGCAAAAACTTTGGGATTTGATATACAGAAAGGAACAAAGAAAAGTTATCGGGAGTATTTTGCCGATATTAATAAAAGAGAAAAAGAATGGTTCTTTGAGAAAAAAAGGAGAAAATGATGGATAAAGAGCGAGGGAAATACTTTGTGCATTTTTGGACAGCGGTATTTTTAAGTTATCTGATTTTATGTTTGATTACAGGACGTTCCCTTTGAGGAGGCGAGCGAATGAAGAAAATAGCGATTATCGGCGGACCGAGTTCGGGCAAGACCACAACTGCACTTTTGCTGTGTTATTGTCTGAAAATGATGGGTCGCGAAGTGCATTTTTTATTGGAATATGCGACAAATTACATAATCAGAAACGGCGAGCCAAAAAATGTATCCGAGCAGGGATTTATCTTTCATGGCCAAAATGACGAGGAAGGGTACGTGGAAAAATATGACAGGAAAAAGGGTGGAGGTATAGATTATCTGGTTTGCGATTGCGCCACTTTTCTGGCAGGCATTTACTGTAGGCATTACAAGCCGAAAGGTAATTATACCGAGGAAGAAATGCAAAAATATCATTATGCGCTTAAGACGCTGGACAAATGGGCGCGCGAACGCACCTTAGAGTCTTATGATTTTATCTTTTTCCTGCCATCGGAAATTCCTTACAAAAAAAATAACATCCGTTGGCAGGCCGACAAAAAGGAAGCCGAAAAAGTCGCCGAACAAATCGAGAGCTATTTGAAGATAGAAGATCGGCAGTATCACATTATCAAGGGTTCTCCTACAGAAAGAGTAGAGAAAATCATCAAAATCCTGAAAGAGGCCCAAGAAAAAGAAAAAAATCCCAAAATTCCCCCATTAATTGAATAATTCCAAAAAACAAGAAAGGAGGGAAGAAATGAAATTAATTCATCAGCACATGAAAGGGACTTTTGATATTAGTTTCTACGGATTTCCATTGTTTTTTATGTCAAAATCTGTTTTGACGCCGAATAAAGGCAGGGTAGCGACAGTTTATGCTATCCATATAACTCCGTGGATTGCATTTGGAATTACTGTCGTAGGTAAAAAGGTAGAATAGCCTTATTTTAAAAAAGCCGTTTCGCATTGCGGGACGGCTTTAATGTTTGGTATAATTTTTATTGAATACCCCGCTAAGGCGGGGTGCTCAAAAATTATAGTCGTTTCACTTCTTAATTTTTGGCATGTGTCTCGCAACTCCCTCTAAAATCATAAAAATAGACGGCGATTGGGCGACTGTGAAATCCGGCGACCATTCCCATAAGGCAAATTTATCGTTAGTGAAAGATGTCAAAATCGGGGACTATCTTATAGTTCACGGCGATTTGGCTTTGAATAAGATTGAAAAAAAAGAGGCCGAAGCTATACTTAAAATGATTCCCGCCGAAGGCGGATCCGCCTCTGGCGGGAAAAAATCTAAAAAACAAAATATATGCGTCAAAAAGGATTGATTTTAATTTTTTCTACCGCCGTCATTTCCGGCTTTTCCATTTTCATCAATAAATACAGCGTCAGCGTTATTAATCCTTACATTTTCACTTTTTTGAAAAATGCCGCGGTTGCTTTGATGCTTAGCGGCTCCGTTTTTTTAATAAAAGACTGGAAATCATTCGCCGGTTTGACAAAAAAACAATGGCTGCAGCTTATTTTAATCGGTCTAATCGGCGGCAGTATTCCTTTTTTGTTATTTTTTAAAGGACTTTCTCTGACTTCGGCGGCTCAAGGAGCATTTATTCACAAAACAATGTTTGTTTATGCCGTAATTCTGGCCGCCGTTTTTCTCAAAGAAAAAATCAGCAAAGAATTTTTAATCGGGGCTTTGCTTTTGTTGTTGGGAAGTTTGGTTTCATTGAAAGCCTTGCCGACATCTTTCGGCAAAGGCGATTTGCTTGTTTTATCGGCAACAATATTGTGGGCAATCGAAAATTTGATTTCAAAACGCGCCTTAAAAGAATTGCCGGCTGGCACAGTCGCCTGGGGCAGAATGTTTTTCGGGTCATTTTTTATTCTTATCTATCTTGTTTTAACAAGCCAAATCGGTTTCATCGGCAATTTAGGATCAGAGCAAATTGTTTGGACCTTGATTACTTCCGTTTTGCTTTTCGGTTATGTGTTTACTTGGTATAGCGGTCTTAAATATGTTCCGCTTTCGGCGGCAACAGCTATTTTAATTATTGGTTCGCCAATTACGACTTTTCTTTCGGTGCTTTCGGGCGGTCGGGTTGGTTCCGGAGAAGCCATTTCCGCGATTTTGATTTTTATCGGCGTGGTTTTTGTTATGGGCGTTAAGCATTTATGGGAGCAAATAAAACTGGTCGGAGGTAAAATTTATGCTCGTTGACAACTCGAAGTCAATCAGTGGTCTTAAAATAGCCGCCCATTTCGGCTGGCGACCCCATTTTCTCGGTTTATGCGGCCCGAAACAAGCGAGACAGGAAAAACTCCTGCAAAAATTTTTACAGGGGAAAATTTCGGCGAAAAAAATGAGGCCGGTTTTCCGCAATTTTTTAGGTGCGTATTTTTACTACAAGCTCATCGCCAAAAGCAATAAAATAAAAGATCCTTTTGACAAAAGAGTGGTAAGCGCTTATTGGATTGGCAATGAGCTATTAGAAAAAGTGAAAACTGAAAATCTGCGCAAGATGATAGCTCAAGAATTTGTCGGTCCCGGCCTTTTGCCGAAAGAAATCGCCGCCAAAAAAGCGGCCGCGATTCCGCGTGGTTCGAAGCCTCATCACAGCTTTCACGTCCTAATAATCGGTTCGGTGACGGGCAGTGTTGATTTTAAAAACACCGGCCTTAAGGATTTGTGCCGAATAGGGTGGGGAAAGGTTAAAAAATTAAAAACTAAAAGCTGTATTGTGGAATGCCAACCGCTAGTTGGAGAGAAAAAGATAAAATTGGGAAAGGCGGTTGAAAAAGAAATTATCTGGGATAAAAATTTGGCGCCGGAATTGAAAATAGGGGATTGGGTGGCGTTTCACTGGAATTGCATTTGCTATAAAATAACGCCTAGCCAGAAGAAAAATCTGATTTACTGGACAAATTATCATCTCCGACTTGTCAATCAAACCTTATAAAAAGGAAAACCGGCGCCACGTTTTGTGATGCCGGTTTTTATTTCAAAAAATATCCAAAAAATCCTATTCCGCCGACGATGACGCCGACTTTTGCGATATTACCCAGAAAGATCGGAAAATAGCCGTATTTGAATCGGAAAATCTTTTGGGTAGCGATGCCTATAAAGGGCGCGAAACCCGAAAAAAATAATCCCCAATATCGGTAGCGGTAACAGCGTGCTACCCATAGATCGTTTTTCGACCGTTTTTTGACGAGCCATTCTCTTGCGTAGGGCCATCTTGTCAGGAATCGGTACAGTCCCTCGGCGAAAAAGCACCAGAAAGCCAAACTTAGAGTGGTCAGACCGGAGCCGATAACAAAAGACTGGAATAAATTCAAGCCTGCGAAGTGGAGGCTAAGCAGGCTTGCTTCAGCGCTCCCAAGAGACAGGAGCGCAGCGGATATTATCAGGCTGATTTTCAAAACATTTCTCCTTTCAAGAAACAATTTATCCTAAGCTTAACACTAATCTCTTTAGCAAAAAAGGCCGAGAGCAAAGTACTCGGCCTTTTTTATTGGGGCTAAAGGTCAAGCCCTTTCGGGAGTTTGGAGATCTCTTGGAACATTTCATTAATGAAACTATCATACCACTTCCTGTGCCATTCATCTGTCCCATCGACAAACTTACTTTGTTCATCTAATAATGTACCGCCGTCTGCTTCTTCGGCGATCTCTCGATCAAGGAACACCTCTGGTGTGCCGTCGAGAAAATCTCCGTAGATCGGACCATCTCCAGCCGCTTTTAATTTGACAATTAAAAGCGGACGGTCGTCTTTTTCCGCTGGAGTCCACAGCTCCTCGATAGAGTCGCATTTCATAAGAACAACTTTTTCGCTGGTTACCGAAAAGAAAACTCCGAATAAAAGTTTCCTTTCAGCTCCTCCTTCTAACTTCTCAATCTTTTCAATTTTTGCAACTCTTATGCCGTTTCCCGTTTCTTGGACAACCCCTTTCTTAAGAGCATATTCAACTAATTTTTCCCGTTTTTCCTTGTCGCAGGTAAAAACCGGACTCGGCATTACAAACGCCAACACTAAAACCGCAACTAAAACCAACCCGATTTTTTTCATCTTTTATTCCTCCCTTTCCTGGATTTTTTCATTTTTAATGGTTTCAAGGGACCACTGAAAATTGACCTTTATTTGATTACTATTATATCAATATCTCAAAGACTTGTCAATTGCCCAAATTTTTGCCTTAAAATAAAAATAAAATAAAAAGCCGAATTGAGATTTTTCTCTTTCGGCTTTTAAAAATATATGATTTATTTTTCTTGTCTTTTCAATGTATACATCCCATATCAAGTAGATCTGAAGCATATTTTACTTCCCAATCTTTTTTAAAGATGGCGAGCATAACCATATCGTGATATTTATTGTTGCTGAAAATGTGTTTTCTCATAATTCCTTCTTTAATCCCACCGCATTTTTTTGCCAAATTTACGCTTCCTCTGTTATCCAGAAAAGCACAATGGATTATTTTTCTGAGATTTAGGGTGTGAAAGGTGTATTCTAACAATGTCATTTCCGCATCGTAGCCAAATCCCTGTTTCCAGTAATTTTTATCGCCGATCATAATACCCAGATGTGCTGTGCCGTTGCGATAATCAATTCTGTACAATCCGATATTTCCGATAAGCAATCCGTCTTTTGTTTCGATGGCCAACACTATGTCGTTTTCACTTTCTTTTGCGAACCATTTTTCTTCTTGCAAGCGATTGATAGGAAGAAAAGGCGACATAAATTGGATGACTTCCTGATTATTAATCCAGACCAGAAATTTCTCCAAATCCGTTTCTTTGTCTGGTGGCCGCAGGATTACTTTGCCGTAAATGCCCCACAAAAACACTATTCTTTCTTTTTCCATATAAGCCTCCTTTTGTTAAAGAACTTCGGTTTGCGTAATTGCAAAACCGCCTTGGCTATTTAGCCGAGGCGGTTGCTGAATTTCGTTTAAAAATAAAAATTAAATATCAAAAAATTCAAAAACCGTTTCGGCTAAAGTATTTTCGGCAGTAATATAACCGAAAGAAGCCCATTTATCGTGGGTCATCAAGCGGCAATTAAGGTTTTTGAATTTTCGTTCCATAAAATAATCCTATTTCTAGGATAACGATAGTATAGCAAATTTAAAAATTATGTCAATTCCGTTTAGAGGAAAGGCGTCTTTGATGCCTGCCGCATTTCTAATGCGGGCCTCTTAGCGGAATCAATGCACGGCGCAGGTGATGCAGGGGTCATAGGCCCGAACAAGCATTTCCAGAAGGCGCTTTTTTTCTTCAAGCGGCTGGTTTTTGTGTTGTTCGAGAAGCGCGTTGGCGCTTTTTTCAATGGATGTCAGATTTTGGACGGTCGGAGTAATGATGTTCGCGTAAGCAATGATTCCTTTTTCGTTGAAATGGAATTCATGATAAAGCCCGCCTCTTGGGGCTTCAACTGCGCCGATGCCGACAAGTGGCGCCTGAATTCCTTCCGGCTTGCCCTGAGCGGAGTCGAAGGGTTTCACGCCGATTTTGTCATCCATTCCGCTTGATAACAGCTGGTTGATTAAATCCTCGGCTTGGTTATGGTACAGGAGAATTTCAATAGCTTGAGCAAGATTATTGTGAAACGGATTTTGGTAATCGAGACCGGATTTTTTTCCCGTGTCAAAATTATTTATTCGAGCCAGGGCGCCGACCATTATTTCCCGTGTTTTGTAGCGGCCGAATTTTGCGGTTGAATAATCTTTTACTTCTTCTTCGATATCTTTTTTATAATCTTTAATTAAAGATTCGTCGTTTTTATTCGAAACGATTTTGTTTCCGTTTTGGCTAACTAGTTCCAAATCCACTTTTAATTGTGGATATTCTAATTTTTCAAAAAGTTTCACCGTGTTTTCGGCGGCCTTCCGCGTTTTTTTAAGTAATTCCAGTAAGTTTTCGAGCGATTCTTTTGTGGGTAATTTGTGAAACCCGCCGACAGTCGTGGTTGTCGGGTGAACATTCCTTCCGGCGACAGTTTGGGCAATTTCGTCGGAAACTTCTTTGAGGTCCAAGGCCATTTGGAAGGCTTTGGGATTTTTTTTGTTTAATTCCGTGCCGCGGTCGATGCCGATGTAATCTGGCAGGGCTAAAAAAAACAGATGCAGGAAATGGCTCTGAATCATTTGTCCGGCCAGCATAAGTTTTCGCAAAAGGAGCGTTGTCTCGTTCGGCGTTATTCCGAGCGCATTTTCGCAGGCAAAAACGGACGCGAGATTGTGGGCGATGGGGCAAACTCCGCAAATTCTCGGCGTTATCCAGTGAGCCTCTTCGGCGGTTCTTCCTTCAAGTATTCCTTCAAAAAGCCGTTCTCCTTCAAGAATTTTCAATTTCGCCTCATTTTTATCCCAATCGACATGAATACTGCCATGCCCTTCAATTTTCGCAATGAATTCTTTGGAAATCATAGTTATATTTTACCTGCTTGACAGGGTTTGTGCAATTTGCTAAGGATTGTCTTGGAGTTAAAAAAAACAAAAGGAGGCAATAGAAATGGCGATTGATTCTTCAAGAGCCAGGCAGCTTTTCGTTGAGAAAATGGAGAAGAAAATCGACGAAGAGCTTATAAGCCATGGCGGGTCAACAATAAAGGTTTTTCTGGGCAGTACATCTAATTTTTCCGAAGGAGCAATGGGAGAAATTAAGATGGATTACGAAAAACAAGACTGGGAAGTGTCTTTTAAGAAAAAGCGATTTCCTGACATATTTTCAATCTTTTCAAAAGATAGAGATTTGTACATAATCTTGACCAGATAATAACCGTAAGGTTTTTTTAAAAAAAAAATAGCAGATTAAATATTATGGCTTGGTAACCCCAAGCCTTTTTATTTTTATAGTTTTTTCGCTTCGTTTACAAATTGGTCGCCGCGGTCAAATTCGTTTTTGAAAAGATTGAAGCTGGCGGCGGCAGGGGAGAGGAGAATAATATCATTTTTCGAAGCAAGCTTTGAAGCTAATTTAACCGCTTCTTTCATCGAGGAAACATTTTTCTCAATTTTCAATTTGCAATTTACAATTTTCAATCCTTTTAAAATTTTCTCTGAAGCAGAACCTTTGAATAAAATAAGGGCTTTTGCTAATTTAGAGATTTCTTTTGTCAAATTTTTATAATTCAGTTTTTTATCAACGCCACCAGCGATCAGGATTATTTTCTTTTTATAATTTTTTAAAGAATGCAATGCGTAAACCGTGGCGTCGGGCATTGTCGCGGTAGTGTCGTTGTAATATTTGATACCGTTTTTTTGAGCGATTAATTCCAACCGAGCCGGAAGCCCCTTAAATTTTTTCAATGTTTTATCAATGAATTTTTTTGGAATTTCTAAAATTTTTGCTACGCTGGCAGCCGCATTTTTAGGGTTGCCGTCGTACCAAATGACGCGCGATTTTGTCCTTTTCGCCAATTTTCTCAAATTTTTGTCGTTTTTATTCAAAATCAGGTAATCCCCCGACTTTTGGAATTTAAAAATGTTTTCCTTGTCCTTGTAATATTCTTTTACGTTTTTATATTTATCCAGATGTTCGGGCATCAAATTCGTGATAACGGCGATTTTAGGGCTTTGCTTGAAATCCTGAAGCAACCAACTGGATAATTCAGCGACAATAATCGTATCTTTTTTAATTTTATTGAGGAGTGCAAGAGGCGATTGGCCGATGTTGCCGCAAAGAACCGCGTCTTTTTTCGCCGCTTTAAGAATTTGATAAATCAAACCGGCGGTCGTGCTTTTTCCTTTTGTGCCTGTTATGCCGATTACCAGATTTATCAGTCGTTCCATAAAAAATATTGACCAGTCGTTGATAATCGGGATTTTATTTTTCCGGGCAATTTGGAGATATGGAGAATCTTTCGGGATGCCTGGGTTTTTAAAAATATAGTCGGCGTTTTGGAAATCTTGCGCTCTGTGCTTTCCGAGGATGTATTTTATATTGTGAAATTTCTTGAACCGTTTCAACTGAGACGAGAGCTCTTTTTTTGTTTTCAGGTCGGTGATGGTTAGTTTTGCACCATTTTTCGCAAAAAATAAAGCGGCAGAAACCCCGCTGCCGTCTTTGTAATTACCGAGCCCTATTAGAGTTATTTTTTTATTTTTGAAATTCATTCTCACACTCGCCGATTATCTGTTTTTTCGCTTTCCTCGCCCGCCCCAGCGTGGCGGGCTAGGGGATGTCGCCCTCGCTCTCCGCCAAAGGCGGAACCGTGCCCGCTCGGCCTCCAAACCCGCTCAAAAACAATAATCGTCGCGTTATTCCAGTAATTTCTTAACTTTTTCCTGCCATTCCGGCATGTGTTTGTAAAACATCGTGAAGTAACGCTCAATTTCTTCTTTAGTGGTCAGGTTTTTGAGAATAGTAATAAGGGCGGGGATGTTTGCGTCTTCTCTCGGACCGAAACAGGCATAGCAGGGGGAGCCGCCTGAAACGCAAATGGCGTTGCAGCCTCCCTGGCCGATGGGGCCGAGGCAAGGTTTTCCAAAAACCAGACGGCAAGGGTTGCCGGCTTGTTTACACTCAAAGCAAACCGAATAGCGCTGATAACTCGGTTTTTTGCCGGCTAGGAGTTCTTCAATGATTCTTACGACTTCATTGGGATTTACAGGACAGCCGTGGATGAAAAAATCTATTTTTTGATAGAAATGAAGCGGAACGGAGTCAATTCCTACGGGTTTATAATCTCGGCCCGTAGATTTGTTTGTAATACTTTTCCCGTTCTTCCTTCAGGACGATTCCCGGGATGCCGGCGAGCGAGGCGCAGGCGCCGAGCGAGATAAGATAAGTGGAATTGTTCGCGCAGATATTTAAGCGTTTCGATTTCATCAGGCGTGATCGGCGTGCCCTCAATAATGCTGGCCAAAAACGGGCCCTTGTCTCTTTCCTTTCTTGTCCAAGGCGCCAGTCGACGATGTCGACGCGGTCTTCTAAGGTAAGCAATTTTTCGCGTAGAGAGATAATTTCAACCTCACACCCTTCGCAGTCGGTGAAATCGTATATCGCGATTTTAGGTCTAATTTTGTCTGTCATTACCTTTATTTTAAACCATTACCCATCACCTTGACAAATTTTGTGGAAATGCTATCTTTCTATCGAAATTGATTTTTGACAAAAAAGGAGGAAGGACGAAATGAGTTATGGAAAAACGGTGTTAATTTTTATGGTATTAGGTTGTTTCTTCATCTTTTTAGCGACTAGGAGCGTATGTGCATTATTGGCAGCGATTTTTTTCTCGCTCGCTCTTATGGGTTTGGCTTTGCATGTCATTGACATTATCTCGAAATTATTAAGGAAGAGACAGTAGTCGTTGAAATCAAAAAATCCTTGAAAAGGAGGTGAAATCAATGGAGGATAGTGAAATCAAAATCGTTATTTATCTCATCTGTCTTTTGTTAGTTGTGGCGCTTTCTTTCCGCGGAGGTTGCGTCAGTGAAAGTTCCGCAATCAGGGCCTTGGAAACGCAGGGATATAGCAATATCAGAATCGTTGATAAGGCTATATTCGCGATGGGCTGCAGGGGTGGCGATCAAAGCGATGCGGCACGATTTACCGCATTTGCCACTAATAGTCTTGGCAAAGAAGTAAAAATTTATGTCTTTGTCGGCTGGCCTTTCAAGGGCGCAACCGTAAGAACAATGTAGAAAATTATACCCCGTCATATGGAAACGTATTGGCGGGTTTTTATTTGCCAAAAATTAAGGAGTGAAACGACTATAATTTTTGGGCACCCCGCATCAATTTTGCCACTTTTTTGTTGCTAGGCGCTTTATAGGCGGGAAATAAGAACAATTTTTGCGAAGCGCGTGCGGCGAACCCCGCACAAATCGCTACGCGATTATGCGGGGCAAGTAGCCACTAGAGTTAGGGCGACCTGCCCCGTAGTTCCGCCGGAGGCGGATACTTCGGGGAGCGCTTCGCCGTGAAATATCACGCAAAATTGGTGCCGGGGTGGTTTATCTTTTTCACTAAAAATAGTAAAATTATTTTATATGAAACCATACGAAGCGAAAAATTTTGAGCAATTGTTTGGCACGGCGGGATTAAGCGACAACCTGCTTAAAAACCATTTCACTCTTTATCAGGGATATGTTGCGAATACGAACAAGTTGGCCGATGCTTTGGCCGCGATGACCAAAGACGGCAAGGCGGGTACGCCGGAGTACAACGAAATAAAGCGCAGGTTCGGCTGGGAATTCAACGGCATGCGGCTTCACGAACTTTATTTCGACAATTTGGAAAAAGGAGGAACAAAGCTTGATATGGATTCTGATTTTTTCAAGGCCTTGGCGGCGAGTTTTGGAAGCTATGAAAATTGGGAGAAAGATTTTAAGGCCGTCGGTTCGATGCGCGGTATCGGTTGGGTTGTGCTGTATATGGATACGGTTACGGAGCGCCTTTTTAACGTCTGGGTCAACGAACATGATGTCGGTCATCTTGCCGGTTGCGCTACGCTCTTGGTGATGGACGTTTTTGAACATGCCTTTATGCCCGACTACGGCTTAAAGCGGGCAGATTACATAGAAACATTTTTCAAAGCGATTAACTGGCCGTTGGTTCTGGAAAGATTCGATTTTCAGGCTGCGGCCAAAGAATAGTTATTTATTATCAATTAAAGTAAAATTTTATTTATGAAAGGATATGTTATAAATATTGAAAAAGAGGCAATAGGAAACGAGAATTTCAGAAAAGTGCTTTATACCGCAAAAAACAGCCAGTTGGTGGCGATGAGCTTAAAACCCAAGGAAGAAATTGGGGAGGAGGTGCATACTCTCGACCAGTTTTTAAGAATTGAAAAAGGCAAGGGAAAAGCGATTTTAGACGGTGTCAGTCACGACATAGAAGACGGCTTTGCGGTTGTCGTGCCTGCCGGTACAAAGCACAACATCGTGAACGTTTCCGACAGCGATTATATGAAGCTCTACACGGTTTATTCTCCTCCGGAGCACAGAGACGGCGTGATTCATCAGACCAAAGAGGCGGCGATGGCGGACAAAACAGACGAATTTGACGGAAAAACTACGGAATAAAAATTATGGCGACCCCAGCACTAAATTTTGCGGGGTATAAAAATGGCAGTCCGCTTCGCCCAATAAGGGATGCCGCTATTCGCGGCGCGCGAACTGCGAGAGTAATATCGAGCTTGTAAGAAATAAAATTTTTATAAGAATAATACAGCAAAATTAGTGCGGGGTGCTCATAATTTTACAAAAATTTTATTCACTCCGTTCTAAAATTTTTAAAAATTATGGCAAAAATAAAAAAAGAAAAAAACAGGCATAAAATTCCCAAAAGTCAGTCGCGGGAAATATCGGATTTACTGTCTTCATATAAGAAGGCGTTGTCCATTTTAAAACAATACGACGACGGAAATCTGCGGCGGCAGGCTAAAGGAGAAGCAAAATTTGTTTTAAAAACAGAAGATTGCCGGCAAATAGTAAAAGAACTGAAAAAGAGATTGGCGGATAAAAAAGATAAAAGAGCGGGAAGTTTATTCGGCCAGGAATATACGGGAAAATTCGAAGGAATCATCAGGGGGCTTTATCAGACATACTCCGGCAAACAACTTTACGCGAGTCTGGAAGAAAAAGCTGCTCATCTTTTGTATTTCGCCGTCAAAGACCATCCTTTTGTGGACGGCAACAAGCGCATTGCCGCTTTTCTGTTCGTTTATTTTTTGGACCGAAACAATTATTCCCGCAGTGCAGACGGGGAAATGAAAATCAGCGAGAACGCCTTGGTGGCACTCGTATTACTTATAGCAATAAGTAATCCTAAAGAAAAAGAAGCCATGATTGATATTATCACAAACCTTATCAGCTGAACGTAGATCAAAAACAAAAAGCCCAGGGCAAGATCTTTTTCGCTCGCCGCGGGCTTTTAAGGTTCAGGAGGTCAGTTTTTTAAAAATTCCTTTGGATCGTCGGGGACGATCCAATAACCAAAATGATGAGCCAGATTCACTTCATTCTTAAAAACTTCAAGAGAGAGTTGAAATGCTGTTCTATAGGAAGCGTAATTTGACCCTTCCATTTCTTTTGTTCCATTGTAGAGCTTTTCGATGTCCGCGTACTTTTTCTCCCATTCCTTCCAAATTAAATCTTGTTCGTGATTCTTTAATCTTGGGTCAGGATCGCCGGCCCAGAAGCCATAATCGGTCCCTGACGGGGAAAATCCGAACGCGTTTTCAAATTCAGTCCACTTCCCACTCTCGACACAAAGCATAATGATACCAAAAACCACCAATGCGCCAATCACGATACCGATAATCTTTCCTTTTTTCATTTGTTTTTCCTCCTTCTTTTCGATTTTCAAGTCTACCTAAAGTATAGCAAAATTACAAAATTTGTCAATAGCATAAAAAGCCGCTTAAAAACGGCTAAAAAACGCGGAATTTGAAGAAGATTAATCCCAGTTTTTATCTATTTGGTCAAAATAGAAAACCGGGCCGTCGAGACAGGTGTATTTATCGCCGGTAGTGCAGTGCTGGCATTTGCCGATTCCGCACTGCATTCTTCTCTCGGTATTCGCGAAAATTCTGCGGTCGGAAATACCCAGCGGTCTAAAAAGTTTTTCAAGAGCGTTCATCATCGGACCGGGACCGCACATGGCAGCCGCGGCGTTTTGAGCATCAATTTCTATTTCTTTGACGAAGTCAGAGACAAAGCCCACCCGACCCGTCCAATCTGGCGCGGGTTTATCGATAGTGAGAATTACTTTTATCTGATTTGACCAAACCGCCAGCCGGTCTTTAAGAAGGAGATCTTGGGGCGTTTTTGCTCCGTAGATAAGATAAACCCGGCCAAATTTTTTTCTGCGTTTCAAAATATATTCGATGAGGCTGGCTATGGGTGGAATGCCGCACCCGCCGGTGACCAGCACCAAATCTTTGTCTTTAAAAAATTCAAGGGGGAAGCCGTTGCCGTAAGGCCCGCGCAATGTCATTTCCTCTCCTTCTTTAAGACTATGGAGTTCGTTTGTTACTATTCCACCTGTGTTTCTCACTATTATTTCAACGTAAGAGTTTTTGGATGGGGAAGAAGCCAGACCGAATGGCGCTTCGCCGTAACCCCAGATACCCGCGAGCACGAACTGGCCGGGGTTAAATATTAGTCCATCCTCGTTTTTAGAAAATTTTCCTTTTATTTTTTTCAGGCGAAAAAGTTTTACGTCCGGTGAAAGCGTTTCGATTTTTATGATTTTAACTTTTTCGGGTAAGTAGATGTTTTCCATATTATCATTTGTGCAAAATTTATTTTTCAAACTCTATGCTCCAGACCTTGAAAATTATGTCGCCTCGTTTACGAAAAATCCAAAACTTCTCGCTTCGCTCGTCAAACAGTTGGATTTTTCTACTCGGCTCCTTAATTTTCAAAGGTTTTCCGCAATGTTTTCAAAAAGAATTTTGCATATATTTTTATTTAGTTGTCAGGAAAACGATTTTTGTAGTATTGGGTTGGCTGTGGGAGTCATTAGCGTATTTAAAAATAAAGGCACGACTACAAAAATCGTTTTCCTAATGTAAACCCATAGTTTTCTTATAATCATCAACTATTCTTATTAGATATTTTTCGATATCTATCCTTGCCGGGCAGTATTTTTGACAGCGACCGCAGGCAACGCATTGGGATTTGCCGTATTCTTTGTAGGCCCTGACAAATTTATGATAATACCAATTGTAGTATCTTTCTCTGATTGTTTTATGAAAATTAAATCCGCCGGTGACTTGCGCAAAACGAGGGAGCGTGCAGGCGTCCCATTTCCGGCAGCGATTGCACGTTTTTCCGTCGAGATTTGTTCCATCCTCGATATAAAAACAATAGCAGATAGGGCAGACATAGGTACAGATTCCGCAGCCGAGACAAAGTTTCGCCAATTCGTCCCAAACCGGAAGGTCGTTTTTCCAGGACCAGGCCACCGCGTCGGCGATGAGTTCAGGGTCGTATAAAAGTTGTTTTAGCTTCGGCATTATGTTTTGGTCCGGTGATTTGACGCCACCACTTGTCAATATCCCAGATTTTTCTTTAAAGAATTTATTTTTCGCAAGCAATCTTCCTTTTTCGGTTAAGGGAATAATCTCGTATTGTTCTTCGTTTATTTTTTCCAAAATCAAATCTCCTCCGGGAGGAATTTTAACGGGCTCGTTTGATATCCCGATTATTACTGCGGAGTTTCTTTTTTGAAAATAAAAAAAGTCCTGGTTTGGTTTTAACATTATCTCATCGAGTTGGGTAATTGCCTCGAGGTCGCGCAAATTCAGGCCGAATATGACAAAGGGTTTTGCTTTTTGCGGGGTTGAGATTTTATTTCTTTTTTTATCGAAAACAAAAATTTCCTCTTCTGCCGGATAGAAAAATTCTTTTACCGAACGAAGAGTGGGCAGATATTCGAAGTCTATTTCTGTGCTAGGCTTAAATTTTTCAAAAACCGATTCAATCGCACCCTGCTGATTTCTGCCTGCAACGCTATGCGTAGCATTGCGGGCAGGTCTGCGCACAGGCGCGAAAACCGGCATAGTTCTTGCCAGCTCTTTTACCCAGTCATTCAGTTTTTGTTTTTCGATGATTAGCATCCGCCAAAATTATATGAATGTTAGTGAATAACCCGCCCGCCTCGACTTCGACGCCTTGATAATAATTTCAATTTTATTTGTATATTGTCTTTTCATATTCATTTTATTTTTTAACTTGAAACGTCGAGGCGAAGTCGGGCGCGGTAATTTTGAGCACCCCCTCTTTTAACACTAAATTTAATTTCGGAAAACAAACCACTTTTTTATTATATCAAATAAATTATTAAACTTTAACTAAAAAGCTGTGTGTAAAAGAGGGGGTTAGAAAAATATAGTCGCTTAGGCTTCTTATTTTTCTAAGTTTATTTTATATTTTTTTGAAAGAAAAACCAATGGCTTCTTTACAATTCTATGTATTGTAGTATGCTTGATTTGAAAAGTTGTTTTAAAAAAGGAGGTTGGAAAAATGGCTAAAAAGGAATTAACCGAAGAGAATATGATAGAACAAGCGTGGAAATTAAAGAAAAAACTTGCCGAATTAGAATTTGAGGGTGAAAGAATAGAATTTGAATCCGAACATGATTTTATCGGTTCTGCCGAGGAGGCACAGCGGTATGTCGGGATTGATTCCAAAAAGGAAAAAATTCGTCAAAAGATAGTCAAATTAACCCAAGAAGCGAAAGATAAGAATTATCGCAAAGTTTTTTCTTTGCTCCAGGCTATTGAATATTGATTTTCGATGATAAGGGAGAAAAATGGGCATTTATAAAAAGATCTGTGCCAAGATAATTAAAAAATTCTGGCCGGAAAAAATTCCCGATTTTGCTGCTTCAATGTATGAAAATCTTGCCAGAAATACAAAAACCTTATTTTATTCGGCAGTCGCAAGGGAAATCGTTGAGGAAATCAATGCGCGGAGTAATGTCAAGAATCTTCTGGACATCGGAACCGGACCTGGTTTTATGCTTTTCGAAATAGCCAAACTAAGGCCAGATTTAACCCTTGTTGGCGTTGATTTGTGCGAGAAACTGCTGAAATTCGCGGATGAGGAAAAATTCAGGCAAGGTTGTCCGCATATTTTCTTTATGAAATGCGATGCGAGCCATTTGGATTTCTGTGACGGTGAATGTGATTTTGTAATCAGTTCAGGCGTACTTCATTCTCTTAAAAATCCCGCGGCGGCAATCCGAGAATGGCTTCGAGTATTAAAACCCGGCGGGAATCTCTGGATTTATGATCCGACCGTTTTGATTGATGAAGGAAGCCGCGACTTATGCGAACGGACGCTGGATAATATGGAAAAATGCCTGAAAAATTTTAAGGACCGCTTTCTTTTCCGTCTGATGCGCCGCATTTCCAATCTGCCGCCGCCTCCCATACCCATAGAAAACATTTATGAGATTATTAGTGAGGCCGATATTGACTATCTTTTAAATGTCGAAGATAGGAAATATTATCTTAAAATATCGATAATCAAATCAGTACCTTTTAAAATGATTGAATAAAAATAGCAACGAGCGCCCTTCTGGGCGCTTTTGATTTTTTATTCTTTTAATCGATAAAATCGTTTGCCCTTCAATAAAACTCAGGACTAAATTATTCTAATCTATGAAGTCGTTCGCCCAGCGCAATACTCGCATTCGGAATGGCTTTTGGGCATAGGTCCCTGGAGCAGTTCAATAGCATCTTCGAATAGCCGGAGAGCGCGCTTATGGTCGGTTTCCATTTTTTTAACGACAATCTGGAATTTTATCGTGCCTTCGCCGACAACTTCTTCGGGTTTATAATAAACGAGGTAAGCGATACCCCTTGTTTTGTAGCCGTTTTCTTCTAAAAGGAAATTATAGATGTCGAGTTGATGCTGGTAATATTTTTCGGAATTTTCCTCGAAACTCGAACTGCCCGTGGTTTTAAAATCAATGGGAATGTAATATTTTCCGTCGAACAAACAGTCGTCCAGCCCTCCCGCCAGACCGAAATCGGGATAATCGGGATGGCGGTATTTGAGAGTTGGCTTTAGGGCGTTCCTCCATTTTTCAAGCAACTCTTTATCGGCGAAAAGTTTGCCTTCGACTTTGCCAATTAGTTCCGGCGGCAGGTTGTCTCCTTCGCGAAAATTGTCGAAATAGATTTTTAAAATCCTGTCGAAGTTGTTTTGAATCGCAAAAATTTGCTTCGGTCTGTGGATTCCGTTTATTTTTTGAAGCCAAAAGCATTTCGGACATTCCATATAAAGAGAGAGTGCAGATGGTGATAGCTGGATAAAATTTTGATAAGATTGATTTTTATTCATTGCAATTTTAATTTTATCAAAGAACCCCGCTTTGACCAGCGGGGATTTTGATTATTTTTGAGAAACACTTGAAGCAGGTTTTTTGTCGGTAAATATTTCCCCCCTGTAAATCCAGATTTTTATTCCGATGTCTCCATAGGGCAGATGGGCTCTTTCTCGGGCAAATTCTATATCGGCGCGAAGAGTTTGAAGAGGGATTCGTCCGGCTTTGAGCCATTCGCGTCTGGACATTTCCGATCCTCCCAATCTTCCCGATAGGGCGACTTTTATTCCTTTTACGTCTTTATTAGCCATTACTTTTTCGATTGTTTGTTTCATCACTCGTCTGAAAGGAAAGCGTTTTTCAAGACTTTCGGCGACCATTTGGGATACTATCTTGGCATGGCTTTCGGGCGAGCGCACTTCTTCAATGGTTAGTTTAAGTTCCGGAGGAATTTCAAGTTTTTTCCGCGCGAGAAATTGGCGGATATCCTTTTTCAGTTTTTCTGCTCCTTCTCCCCGGCGGCCGATTATCAGGCCGGGCCGTGAAGTTTTGATGATAAAGTGAAGAACTCCGGGCGTACGCTCTATATTGACATCTTCAACGTACATCCCGCGCAATTTTTTCTCCAGCCATTCAAATGTAAGGATGTCGCTTTTTAAAAATTGGGAATATTTTTTCAAATTAAACCAGCGTGATTTCCAGTCGCGAAGAAGTCCTAAGCGAAACGAATAAGGATGAACGGAGTGGCTCATAATAAAATTAAAATTTATTTAGATACTTTTGACTTTTTACTTATAATTTTGCCTTTTGCTTTTTGACTTTTGGCTTTAGCTTTTATTTCTCCTAAAACGAGGGAAACGTGAGACCTTCTTTTTCTTATAATAGTTGCTCTTCCGCGGGCTCTCGGCATATAGCGCTTGAACACCGGTCCTTCGTCTATCTTAAATTCTTTCACGTAAAGATTCTGGGGGTCAAGCTGCAAATTATTTTTAGCATTGCTGATAGCGGATTTTAAGAGCTTAGCAAGGGGCAGCGCCGCTCGTTTGCGGGTGAAAGTTAATTGCTTGACGGCAGTTTCTGCCGGCAAGCCTTTTACCAAGTTCGCAACCAGCCGAACTTTTCGGGGCGAAATACGCAAGTATCCTAATTTGGCTTTTATTTCCATAATTTCTTAAATTTTAGAATGAAATGAATAAAATTTAACTGAAATTATGAGAACCCCGCCCTCTAAGCGCGAGCAATTCTCTTCGATATTAATTTTCGTATTGTGCATTTTTTTCATATTTTTTTCAATTTTTTGTGCCTAGAGGGCGGGGTTAAGAAAAATAGAGTCGCTGTCGCTCCTTATTTTTCATTAACTTTCGCCTGTTGGGCTGAGGCAATTTCAGCGGCTTTCTTTTTTGCTTCTAACTCGCGCTGCATTTTTCCTCCGTGAGTGATGAATTTGCGGGTGGGGCTGAATTCTCCGAGGCGGTGGCCGACCATTTCTTCGGTGATTCTTGCCTCGATAAAATCTTTTCCGTTGTGAACGCCGAAAGTATAGCCAATCATTTCCGGAGAAATCTGGCTGTTGCGCGCCCATGTTTTAATAACGCCGGCATCGATTCGGTTTACTGCGGCTGATTTTTTCCAATATTGATGGGTCTACGTACGGCCCTTTTTTAAGTGAGCGCGACATGCCAAATTTATATGAACGTTAGTGAATAATTAAATTTGAGCACCCCGCCCTCTAAGCGGTTCGCGCTCTTTTCTTTTGTAATTACTGGTTTGATGTTTTGCTTCATATTTTTTCTTTAAATTTATGCATAGAGGGCGGGATAAAGGTTTTGCAAGCGCGATTTTTCGCTGATGCTTAAAATCGCGTGCAAATTCCTTTATTTTCTCACTTTCTTTTTTCGGCGGCTGATAATGAAAATATTTGAATATTTTTTTCGTTTGCGGGTTTTGGTGCCTCCGGTGATTTTTCCCCATGCGGTTTTTGGCCGGCGTGTTCCGCGACCCATTCTTCCTTCGCCGCCGCCGTAAGGATGGTCAACCGGGTTCATTGCCGAGCCTCGCACGGTTGGCCTAATGCCTTTGTGCCGCGAACGTCCCGCTTTACCGAAAACTACGAGACCGTGTTCTTCCTTTGAAACTCTGCCGATACTGGCCCACGCCTGGTCAGGAACTTTGCGCACTTCGGTTGAAGGCAATTTCAAATGGGCAAATCCTGTTTCGTGCGCCAGAATTTCAGCGTAATTGCCCGCCGAACGGCACAAAACTGCGCCGGCTCCGGGCTTTAATTCGATATTAAAAACTTGTGTGCCGACCGGAATTTTTCCTAAAGGGAGCCGATTTCCGGGCTTTAACTCCGCATTTCGGGAGGTGATTATTTTATCTCCTGTTTTAACTTCTGCCGGAGCGAGGATATAGCGTTTTTCTCCGTCGGCATAAGCGACCAAAGCGATGAATCCGGAGCGATTCGGGTCGTATTCCATGCTTTTTACCGTTGCAGGAATGTCGTGTTTATCATAGCGGAAATCTATGACTCGGAAAAGTCGTTTTGCGCCTCCTCCTTTGTGTCTTGTCGTGATTCGGCCGAACACGTTTCTTCCTTTTGCCCGTTTAAAGCCCTTGGTTAATTTTTTTTCCGGTCTTTTAGACGTTAAAACTCCGCGATATACTAATCCGGTCATTTGTCTTCGCGATGGAGTTGTAGGTCGGTAAGATCTTAACTTCATATTTAAATAAATTCGATTTTATCGCCTTCTTTCAAATAAACAAGAGCTTTCTTAAATCCGGACTTTGTGCCGATTTTTCCCCGAACGGAGCGTTTCTTGGAATGGGTATTTATTACACGGATTTTAATCGGCTCGAATCCGTACATTTCTTTAATCGCTTTTTTGATTATGACTTTATTGGCTGAAGGGTTGACTTTGAAAGTATAGACATTTTTTTTGGCCAGATCAGTGGATTGCTCGGTGATATGGGGCTGCAATAAAAATTGCGCTGCCAAAGTCGATTGTTTTGTTTTTATCCTTGGTTCTTCTTTCTTTGGTTTTTTTTCAACTTCAACCGTTTTCGGCTCGACTTGTTTTCTGGTTGTTTTCTTCGTTTCTGATTTTTCTTTGCCCTTTTTATTTTTGAAAATGTTTAACGCCATATACTTTCTGAATTTTTAAGTAATTCTTTGGGAAAAATAAGGTATTTATAATTAAGAATATCCAAAAGATTTAAATTGCGGGCTAAAGCAGTATTTGCGTTTGGTAAATTGCGGAAGCTACGCGCCAATCCTTCGTTTTTTCCCGGCAATAAAAATAAGGAATTTTTTTTCTTTCCCGCCATTTTTTCAAATCCTTTTATTCCGCCAAGATTTTTTAAAATTCCGGCGGCCTCTTTGGTTTTAGGGGATGCCATTTTCAAATCGTCCAGTATAAGCAGCTCACCGTCGCGGGCTTTTTGCGAAAGGGCCGTCAAAATCGCCTTTCTTTTCATCTTTTTATTTATTTTTTGGGCGTAGACTCTTTCTGTCGAAGGACCGAAAGTGACGCCGCCTCCGCGCCAGAGAGGGGAGCGGATGGAGCCGTGTCTGGCTCTGCCCGTGCCTTTCTGTCGCCACGGTTTTTTACCGCCGCCTCTGACTTCGGCTCTTGTTTTCGCGTGAGCCGTAACTTTTCTTTTATTTGCCTGCATTGCCAGCATCACTTGGTGTACCAAATCAGGATTCCAGGGCAAACCGAAAATCTTTTCGGGCAATTTTATTTTTCCCGTTTCTTTTCCTTCTTGATTGTAAACTTTAAGCTCCATTGCTGATTTCTAGCAGCGTTCCTCGCCTTCCCGGCACTGCGCCGGAAATCCAAAGTTCGTTTTTATCTTTGTCGACTTTTATAATTTCCAAATTTTTGACAGTTATTCTTTTGCCGCCCATTCTTCCGGCCATTCTCGTCCCTTTCAAAACGCGCTGGGGCGCGGTTGCGCCGATTGAACCGGGCTCCCTTTCGGAATGCTTTTGGCCGTGAGTGCGCGGACCTCCGTGGAAGCCGTGTCGTTTCACGACGCCTTGAAAGCCTTTGGCTTTTGTGATTCCGCTGACTTCCACTTTATCTCCTTCGCCAAATAACGAAACATCGAGTTTATCGCCTATATTCAAGGAAATGTTTTCCTCTGAAGGAACGCGCAGTTCTTTTAATTTTAAGAACGCGCCTAATTTTTTCTGGGGCTTTTTGATATTTTTAATTTTGCGGTTGCCGAATCCAAACTGTATTGCCTGATAGCCGTCTTTCTCTTTGGTTTTGATTCCGGTCACGGCCAGTGCCTTCGCCACGACTAAAGTCACGGGAATGACATTTCCCTTTTCGTCAAATATCTGGCTCATTTCTTTTTTAACGGCTAGTAAAAACTTTTTCATAATCGCTTTTCATATGATAAAATCGGGTTGCCCCGATTTTATCTTCGCCCTTTATAGTTTTGATTAACTCATCTTAACTTCTATGTCGACGCCGGCGGGCAAATTCAGATTTGTCAGCGCATCGATAATTTTTGGGCCGGGATTAAGGATATCTATAAGTCTCTTATGGATCCGCATTTCAAACTGCTCCCTGGCGTTTTTATGAACAAAGCTGGATCGGTTTACCGTGTATTTACGTATCTCTGTCGGCAAGGGAATCGGACCGGTTATTTCCGCTCCGTTGCGCAATACCGTGTCCACAATCTGCTTGATACTGATGTCTAAGATTTTGTGGTCGTAAGCCCGCACTCGAATGCGAAGTTTCGGTTTTTCCTCGACTTCGCTCTTTCCCGGTTTAGGGATAAAAATTGGTTTTTCGGAAACGAGTTTTGTTGCCGCGGGTCTAGCGATTTTTTTCACGGGCTTGGCCGTTGGCGCGCTCGAATGCGCCGTTTTCTTTTTTTCTTGTCCGTCGTAGCTTTTCTTGTCCGCCGTAGCCCCGCCTGCCGGACGGGCAGGTTTAGCAGAGGAGGAGCGGAGACGGGCAGGTGCAGTTTTTTTGGCGGTTACCATTTTAATATTTTAGATTTTCAATGTTTTATTTCAACCCCGTTAGAGATAGGATATCCGAAGATATCCGTCGAGTTTCTAAAAAACTCTATCTCTAACGGGGTCAATGTCCTTTTATGATTTCAGGTTACGCATATTGCACATTTAATCAAGTTCTGCTTATTTTATGATTTTTGTTATGGCTCCTGCGCCGACGGTCTTTCCTCCTTCGCGAATCGCGAATCGCTGTTTCTCTTCCAGAGCAACGGGCGCCAAAAGTTCTACTTTTAATGAAATCGTGTCGCCCGGAATAACCATTTCAGTGCCTTCCGGAAGGGTAACGGCTCCGGTCACGTCGGTTGTGCGAAGATAAAATTGCGGTTTATAGCCCGCAAAAAACGGCGTGTGGCGGCCGCCTTCTTCTTTGGTCAAGATATAAATTTCGGCTTGAAATTCGGTATGTGGAGTAATGGAGCCTGGTTTGGCCAAAACTTGGCCGCGTTCCACGTCTTCTTTTTTGAGACTTCGAAGTAATATCCCGGCGTTATCGCCCGCCAATCCTTCATCCAGGGATTTATTGAACATTTCAATTCCGGTAACTACTGTTTTTTGAGTGGGGCGTAAGCCGACTACTTCAACTTCATCGCTAAGTTTTATTTTGCCTCGTTCAATGCGGCCCGTAACAACCGTTCCGCGACCTTCGATTGAGAAAATATCTTCAATGGGCATTAAAAACGGTTTATCGATTTCACGCACCGGTTCAGGAATGTATTCGTCCAAGTTGTTTGGCAAGTTCCAAGATTGGTTTTGCCCATTCGTCATCGACTGATTTTGCCTCAAGCGCCTTTAAAGCCGAACCGCGAATAATAGGAGTTTTGTCTCCGGGATATTGGTATTTTGTAAGCAACTCGCGGATTTCCGCTTCAACTAAATCAACCAATTCTTTGTCGTCAACCGTGTCGACTTTATTCAGGAAAACAATGATTGCCGGAACGCCGACCTGGTGGGCCAAAAGAATGTGTTCTCGGGTCTGGGGCATTGCGCCGTCGGCAGCGGAAACGACCAGAATAGCGCCGTCCATTTGAGCGGCTCCGGTAATCATGTTTTTGATGTAGTCTGCGTGGCCCGGAGCGTCGATGTGGGCATAGTGCCTTTTCGGAGTTTCGTATTCCGAGTGGTGAAGGGCAATGGTAATGCCGCGCTGTCTTTCTTCGGGCGCGTTGTCGATGTCATTGACGCCTTCCATTTTAACTTTATTGCCCGCCAAATTAAGCACGTGCAAAAGAGCGGCGGTCAAAGTGGTTTTGCCGTGGTCAACGTGGCCGATTGTGCCGACGTTTACGTGCGGCTTTGTCCTTTCAAATTTTTCTGCCATATTTTTATTGAATTTAAACTATTATTTATTAAACCTTTTAATTAAAAAGCGCGAAAAACACGCAATAGTCTTATCTTATAGAAGACAGTCTAAGTCGTCAAGTCCCTTATAATGAGAGATTTTCCACACCTGCCTTAATTCCAAAAATCGTTTTTTTACGTTTTGCGGTGACGTAAATAAACAATAAAAATAAAAAGGCAGACCGTTTTTCGACTTGCCGTGAGCTTGTCGAACGGTCTGCCTCATTTTTGGCGATTTCAGCGACCCGCGAGGCCGCTTATCGCTAACACTATTTTCTCCTTTTCAACATTTTTCCCAGTGCGGAAAAGAATAAACCAGAACACTAGAGAAAAAGGGAATCCCATAAATGTAGAATAATTCTATGCTCTGTCGGTATAGAAAGTCATCTTTTGGCCCTCCCAAATAAGATGTCCCAATATGGCGTCCAAGCAATAAAAACCAGATTAAAATAGCACAGACAGTCAAGAACCTTAATTATAGCCAATATCCTTTTCATTTCTTTCCTCCTTTTTCAAAGATTTTGGGCGATAAAAAAGCCCTTATTTTTCTGGTAAGAGCTTATCATAAAAGATAATTCCTGTCAAATTAAAGTGGCAAACTTTCTACATCTGCTTCGATTTCCAAATCGTCTTCTAAGGCCTCTTCGGAGAAAAGTTTTTCTTTTTGTTCTTGGTCGTCAGACATGCCAAAAATTAAGGAGTTAAGCGACTATAATTTTTGAGCACCCCGCCCTTTTGGCGCCATACTCAATTCCGCAATGCGCGGGCGCCGAATAGGCGCATCCCGTTATAACTAAAGCGCATTGCCGTTTTATAATTTTTAAACTTAATATATCCATAGTTTTATTATAACATCTCGCGCCCAAAAGGGCGGGGTAATATTTGGCAACCGCAATTTGTCGCTTCACTCCAAATCGCGGGCCAAGCCATTATTTTTTCCCTTCTTTAATTAATTGGGCGATATTTTCCGGAACCCGCTCGTAGCGGTCGAATTCCATGGTATAAGTGGCCCGGCCTTCCGTCATTGAGCGCAAAGAAGTGACGTAGCCGAACATTTCCGAAAGTGGCACTTTCGCGTCGATGACTTTAAGGTTGAACCTGTCGGTCATGTTCAAGATGTGGCCGCGTTTCGAGTTCAAATCTCCGACAACGTCTCCTAAAAACTTTTCCGGGGTAACGACTTCCACTTTCATAATCGGTTCGAGCAGAATCGGTTTGGAGCGCCTGACGCCTTCCTGCAAAGCCATGGAGCCGGCGATCTTGAAAGCCATTTCCGAAGAGTCGACTTCGTGATAGGAGCCGTCATAAAGTTCGATCGAAAGGTCCACTATCGGGAAACCCGCCACGACTCCGCGGTCCAACGCTTCTTTCACTCCTTTCTCGACGGCCGGAATAAATTCCTGGGGGATGATGCCTCCTCTTATGGAATTGATAAATTCAAAACCTTTGCCTCTTTCAAGAGGTTCTGTCTTGATGCGGACGTGACCATATTGGCCTCTTCCACCCGATTGGCGGATATATTTTCCTTCGGCCTCGCCTTCGGCGGTTATGGTTTCTTTGTAGGCAACTTGGGGTTTTCCGACGCCTGCGTCCACTTTAAATTCTCTTTTCATTCTATCGACGATGATTTCCAGATGAAGTTCTCCCATGCCCGAGATAATGGTTTCCATAGTTTCAGGATCAGATTTAATCCTGAAGGTCGGGTCCTCGTCGGAAAGGCGCTTTAAAGCCAGACCCATTTTTTCCTGATCGGCTTTTGTTTTCGGTTCGATGCGGAGAGAAACGACGGGTTCCGGAAATTCGATTTTTTCCAAAACTATCGGATGGTCCGGATCGCAGAGCGTGTCGCCGGTGTGGGTGTTTTTAAGGCCTACGGTCGCGGCGATGTCGCCGGCAAAGACTTCTTTTACTTCTTCGCGGTGGTTGGCGTGCATCCGCAGGATTCGCCCGATTCTTTCTTTCGTGTCGGTAGTGGCATTGTACACATAGGAACCCGCGTCAAGATTGCCGGAATAGACTCTAAAATAGGTGAGTTGCCCAACGTAAAGGTCGGTTTGAAGTTTGAAAGCAAGAGCGGTAAAAGGAGAGTCATCTTTTGCTTCGCGAGTGGTTTCTTTGTGTGAATTAGGTTCGATGCCTTTGACGGCTGGCAGGTCAACCGGGCTCGGAAGATAATCAACAACGCCGTCGAGCATGGGTTGTACGCCTTTGTTTTTCAAAGCCGAACCGCAATAAACAGGAACAAGAGCATATTCGAGGCAAGCTTTTCTTAACGCTTTTTTTAATTCTTCAACCGGCGGCTCCTGATTATTCAAATATTGTTCAAGAAGATGGTCGTCGGTCTCGGCGATTTTTTCGATCATCAGCTTGCGCCATTTTTCCGCGTCCGCTTTTAATTTTTCCGGTATTTCTTTTTCCACTATTTTTTCTCCGTGTTCGTCTTCGAAATAAATTGCTTTCATCTTATAAAGATCGATAACGCCTTCAAATTCCGATTCAGCGCCGATGGGAATATTTAATGCAACGGCGTTTGGAGTAAGCCGTTCGAGAATGGAATTAAAACTTTTTTCAAAACTGGCGCCCATCCGGTCCATTTTATTGACGAAGCAAATGCGCGGGACTTTGTATTTATCCGCCTGTCGCCAGACGGTTTCGGATTGGGGTTCAACGCCGGCCACGCCGTCAAAGACCACGACTCCGCCGTCTAAGACGCGCAATGAGCGCTGTACCTCGACCGTGAAGTCGATATGGCCGGGCGTGTCGATAATATTGATGCGGTGATTTAGCCAGAAACAGGTCGTGGCGGCGGCCGTAATAGTAATGCCTCTTTCCCGTTCTTGTTCCATCCAATCCATTATCGCCGCTCCTTCGTGCACTTCGCCGATTTTATAAGAAACGCCGGTATAAAAAAGCACCCGCTCGGAAACAGTAGTTTTACCGGCATCAATATGGGCAATAATGCCTATATCCCTTGTTTTTTCTATAGGGTATTCGCGTGCCATGCTAAAAATTAAGGAATGTTAATGACTATAATTTTTGAACACCCGCCCAAATTTTTGCGGGTATACTCCAAAGACGAATTAAATTTTTGAAAATTTTTCTTTTTTAGATTTTTCATATTTTAATTATTTCGCAAAAACTTAGGCGGGTAATGTTTTGCGGCCGCAATTTGTCGCTAACGCTCCAAATAGCGAGCAAAGTCATTACCAAGCAAAATGAGCGAAAGCGCGATTAGCCTCGGCCATTTTATGAGTATCTTCTCTTTTTTTAACGGCTGCTCCTTCGTTTTTAGAAGCCGCAATAAGTTCTTCCGAAAGCCGATAGGACATATTTTTGCCTTTTTTTGACCGCGCCGCCAGAATTATCCAGCGCATTGCGAAGCCTATGCGTTTTTCAGGAGGAATTTCTCTAGGAACCTGATAGGTGGCGCCTCCGACTCTTCGGGAGCGCACTGCAATCATAGGTGAAACATTTTCAATCGCTTTTTCGAAAATCGCAATCGGATCTGCTTTTATTTTCTTTTTTATTTCTTCAAAAGTTTGATAGACGATTTCACGAGCAACGGATTTTTCTCCTTTCCACATCAGGTAATTGGTAAATTTCTCGATTTTTTTCGAGTCGTAAAGCGGGTCTGGATTTAATTTGTATTTTACTCTGATTTTTCTTCTCATGCCAAAAATTAAGGAGTTAAACGACTAATAATTTAATGTTTTCGCATTTTGTAACCGCGATTCTTCGCTTCGCTCAAAATCGCGGGCGAATTCATTATTTTTTCGGTTTCTTAGTTCCGTATGCCGAACGCTGTTTTTTTCGTCCTTCTACTCCTGCGGCATCAAGAATTCCTCGGACAATGTGGTATTGAATTCCCGGCAAATCCTTGACGCGGCCGCCTCGCAGAAGAACAACCGCGTGTTCCTGCAAATTATGGCCGATGCCCGGAATGTAGGCGGTAACTTCCATTCCATTCGTGAGTCTGACCCTCGCCACTTTGCGAATGGCAGAGTTCGGCTTTTTTGGGGTCATAGTCGTCACTTTAATACAGACGCCGCGTTTAAAAGGCGAAGGATAAAAAACCGGCCGGTTTTTGATGACGTTAAAACCGCGCTGGAGAACCACCGCTTTTGACTTTTTCGATATTTTTTTCCGTCCTTTTTTAATTAACTGGTGAATCGTGGGCATAATTATTTGGTAAGTATATTTTGGCAATAAAAAAACCAGCAACTCTCATATTAAATTTTCACAAGTGTTAAGTTTATACTAAAAAATAAATCTTTTATTGTCAACACGAGAAAAGCCCCGCGTTGCGGGGCTTTAAAATAACTCAGTTTATCTTTTTCTTGACGTTAGTTCGATTATTTCCGGTTCTTTCGGTTTTTTGGTCAACGGATCACAATCAGGACATTTGATTTCCCTTTTTCCCTTACAGCATGCGCATGACTCTCCTACTCCCATTGCTCTTTGCTCTTCGCTTAAATCGCCGCATGCAGGACAGGGAATTTCGCGGGTACCGTTACATGTGTCGCATTCTTGCAATCTAGGCCAAGGTTCCGGAGGTTGGATTCTGAATAGATTTATTGGTGGGGGAAGTGGATTTGAAGAGATAGTACAATATGCTTCCCATACTTCCCAATCTAATTTCATAGTTTGGTTTCGAATATCGGCGATTCTTTTGCTTTTGAAGATTGATTTTGTATTGATAAGCTGGGAACAAATAGAATCTAATTTTCCTCTCCATTGAACAAGTTTTCTTTCCCAGTCTTTTTTTAATTCCCCGATTTCTTTTTCTTTTTCCGCGATCTGAATCTTGATTTCACATTTTCCTACAAAAATATTCCAGAGTTTTTCCGCGTCAGAATCGGAATTTTCAGGGTTTTTTGAGGGAAAATATCGCCTGAAATCATCTTTATTTTTCTCGACATTGACACATAATTCAAGAGCATCATGTATTTCCGCGAGTTGAGATTCGGCTTCTCGGAGTCTGCTATAGACAGAATTATAATTAGCGTTGGCGCCGTCGCGATTTTCCGTCATGAATCCCAATTCTTTTTCTTTTTCCGCGAGTTGAGATTTGAGAAAATTATTTTCCTTTTTCATCTCCGCAACTTCCTCCGCGACTTCGGGATATAAAATATCCCGGCGGATTTTGGAAACTATTGGCAAAGCTTTTTCTAATTGCTCCCAGATTTTACGGGCGATTTCTTCCCATCCAAAACCGAGTAAGCCAAGAAGAAACTTTTTTAAACAGGATTCTCCTAATAGATAAAATGATGAGCCTGGATTTCCTAATCGTAGGTTAACAGTTACGCTGTCGTCTCCATAATGAATGCAAGAAACGAAAACACATCCTACGTCAGAATCACAAAAGCGAAGATTGTCGACCAGACGTCTAAATTCTGTTTTTTCAATTTTGGAGTCAAAATGTGCTAATTCGTTTAGCGATTTCTCTGTTGCGGCTGTTTTTGCCAAAATTGCGGCAATCCATGCTTCCATCGGCAAAGAACCGCCAAGTTTAATAACCTGTGCAATGATAGCCAACTCCAATGCCTTTTCTTTCTCTTCCATCTTTCTCCTCCTTTTCCTTGCGGCTAATCAGCCCTGGGCTGACTCGTCCAAGAAACCGGTTTTGGTAGTCGGGTTGTCAAAGACCTCCCGCCGCTCCCATTTATAGCACAAACAAAAACGGCGTCAAGCCTGTTTACCGGTCCGTTTCGCCTTGTTCCGTCACGGCGGAGTGGGGCCATACGAGGCAAATAAACAGGGCACGCGCCGTTAATTTTATTCTTTTTTCGATTCATCGAGCAGGGCGTAAAAAAGAGAGTTTGCTCTGGTAAGAGAAGAATTTATTTCATTAGACAGACAGTTCCACATATCCAGAGACATGCGCAGTTTTTCGTTTTTGTCCTTCACTTTTTCTTCCAAATCCGCGATTTTCTTTTCCATTTCCCCGATTTCTGGATAAAGGATTCTCCCGCGAATCATCCGGGCGAAGATGGGAATGGTGGCTAATCGCATTATTATTTCTTGGATAATTTCCAAGGAGTTTTCCTGGCGTTCCAGGAAACTTTTGATTTTTTCTTTGTAAATGAAGCTTGGAGAATAATGCGGTCCTATTTCGCAATCTCCTACTTTGAGGTATATGAAAGAACCTTTTTCCGGCTTGAAAGTGGTTATAAATTTGCCGAATTGCTTTCCGTCCATTTCTTCCAGGAATTTTTTTTCTTCTTCCGCGCAGAAAGAATGCAACTTAGTAAGCCCTTTCCAGGTTTTATCCATTGTTTGGCATATTTTTTCCGCCCATTCGTTAAGAAAGATATTATCATCAATTTTTTCTTCGGTTTTTTCTTTTTCTGCTTTTATTTCTTCTTGTTGTTTTTCTGGCGCTGGCTGGATATTGCCACTTGAAGAAATCGATATTGCCGATAAATCAATGTCCACTTCTGACATACCTGTTTCGCTTTTAACCAAAGAAGACCTTGATAAAGATTCATCAAGACGTTTTTTTCCTTCGCTCATTCTTTTCTCCTTTTTATTTCAAAGAATCTTCTTTAAAGAAGATAGCACATACCCCGTTAGAAGTTCAAGTAGGGCTTTAAATAATATGACCTTTTAAGGGAACGAATTCGCCTAACGGCTTTAGTTTTTCTTAAAATGTGTTTTGTTAAAAACTTCTAACGGGGTAAACAAAAAAAGCGTCAAGTCCTCATTTGCGGACTGACGCCGTTGATTTTTACAATGTTCCCTTTCGAAAAGATGTGGCGGGCGCTGATGATGCCCATCATTGATGCCTGCATAATTCCCCGGGTCCATCCGCTTCCGTCGCCGACCATATAAAGGTTTTTAATTTTATTTTGGCAGTTTTTGTCCAATTCCGGCCTTTCCGCGTATTGCTTTACTTCCGGACCCAAAAGCAGAACATTGTCGGGATTCATAGGAGTCATTTCTCCCAGAAGCTTTAATTTTTTCATAATGCCGCACATTACATTGTTTGGTACGACTTCGCCGCCGTAGATCGAGGATTGTATCCGGGTTTATCGCCGAGCGACTTTTCTTAACGGTTCTACGATGAATTCTTCGATTCGCGACCATAAAATCGTAAGGCACGACTGAGCCGATACTGCCCGGCGTTGCTTTTTTCAAAGTCGGGACAACTCCGCCTTCTTTGATGCGTTTGGGCGTGGAGCGGCGGCCTTTCAGAAAATCGCTCCAGGTTTGGACAATGACGGTTTTTCCCAGATGATTGGCTAAGCTGGCGATTTTGTTGCCGTACCCGATAGGGTCGTGAAAAGTTTTGTCGAACTTTTCGTGCACCAGAATCGCGAAGTTTGTGTTTTTCGATTTGATGCCCGACATTTCCGAATAACTTTCGCCGTTTACCGTCAAGACTCCTAGCTAAGCTTCCAGCCGCACAAAGCCGCGCGGACAGACGCAAAACGTTCTCACTTCTTTGCCGTTTCGTTTTGAGTTATAGACGAGTTTCGGCGACTGCACCACGTCGGTAAATTTTTCAAGCGTCTCGGCCAGAGTTTCCAATCTTACGCCGATATCAACGCCGTTATCTGTAATTTTCAGGCCGAAATTTTTGGCTATGTCGCTTGTTTGTTCGTTTCCGCCTCTGCCGACGGCCATAATGGCGATACCGCTTTTAAATACCCGTTTTTCGAAGAAGTCAGCAAAAACTCTAACGTCGGATTTTCTGGATGTTGATAATTTCCGTTTCGAGATATATTTCAACGTCCATGAAACAAGATATTGCCGGATTTTTTCGACAATGAAATAGGCGGAGTCGGTTCCCCAGTGCCGCGTGGGAAAATAAATGAAATCTTTGAAACCGGCGGACAGAGCTTCAATTTTCAGGGCTTTGGCCATTTTTTCGTCGGGAATTTTTAACGTCCCCTGGTCTCCGCCGAATTTCAAGTATTGTTCGTCAACATCATGCATCAATTCTTCGAATTTTTCTTCGGAAATGACGTCAATCAATTGACCGCCGGATTCCCAAGTGAGATTTAATTTTCCGTCGGAAAAAGTGCCGGCGCCGCCCCACCCGCGGGTGGAATATTTCGGTTTTCCCCTGTCGGAAGTAAGGCGGATTTTTCCTTGTTCGAAAATCGCGATTTTCGCGGTTGGTTTCATTTTTATGATTTCAAGCGCCGCCGACATTCCGGCCGGGCCGGAACCGACAATTATTACGTCAAATCTTTCTTCCACTATTTAATCCTCCTTCTGTTGTTCAGAACGGTTTAATTTCAAAGAGCTGAATTTTCGGACCAGATTAAAATAATTAAAATCCGAGTCCCGTAATCAACTTAAACAAAATAGAAACGATTGGCAAGAAAAGAAGCTGCCAGATAAAGAAAACGAAAATCAGAATAAAAATGAAAGCGTATCGTTCCAGAATAAACTGAATCCTTTGCCAGCGATAAGGCAGCAGGGAGAAGAGCAATCTTGAGCCGTCGAGAGGCGGTATCGGTATCAAATTAAATACTCCCAGTGTCAGATTTATGAGAATGATAAGGGCGGTGAGCTGGGAAAATGATGCGGGCAGGAAAGCAAAATAATAGCTCGCGTGAAAGATTATGGCGAAAACCGCAACCAGTAAGAAATTTGCCGCGGGTCCGGCAATGCCGACAAGGGCCAGACCCCATTTTTGATTTCTAAGATTGTAAGGATTGAAAGGTACGGGTTTTGCCCAGCCGATGATGAATCCGCCGGTAAGGTAGGTAAGAAGAGGAAGAATAATCGAACCCAAAGGGTCGAGATGTTTTAAGGGATTTAAGGTCAGGCGGCCGGCGTATTTGGCAGTCGGGTCTCCTAAAGCGTAAGCCATGTAACCGTGAGAAATCTCATGGAGCATTACCGACAGTATTAAAATTGCGATTGCAAAGATTACTTCCATAAAAATCTCTTGCGCGAAAGAGCGTTAATATATATAGTATACCAATATGGCAAAATTTTGTCCTATCTGCAAAAAAGGCAGCCGGATGGGAGGGAAAAGAAACCTCTTGCGCGGCAAATACAATCCCACAAAAACGAAAAGGAAATATCCCAATCTCCAATGGGCGCGCTTGCCCAGTGGAAAACGAATCAAAATCTGCACCTCTTGTCTAAAAAAGGGAAAACATCTTACCGCGAAAATTTAATCTTTGAGGCTATTTTCCACGGGCTGGAGTATGACGGCAGTACGCGTCCATGGGGTGGATGTAGACTGGGTTCGACTCCCAGCAGCCCGACCAGCTTAAACTTTTTTGAAATTTCAGACAAAATTGCGGATTTAAATCCGCAATTTTGTCTTATCGCAATCAATGTTGTAAAAGGCATCAGAGGGGGTTAAGCTATAAGTAAGGTTGCAATTTTTAATAATTTTCAAATTAATACTATGATTCAATTTGGAATTTCGACAAGATTATCTCAAAAAGTAATTTGGTATCGGCTAGTAGGAACTCTTATTTTTATAATAATTATCGCAATTGTGCTTAATTTTATTGCGGGGAAAGGAATAATGAATGTGACGGTTAACGGTAATCCTACTACTGTTAATACGGGTTCAATGGGCCCGCTTATTGTATTCGGTATTCCTTTTGCTCTTTTTTGCCTCATGACGTTGTATAACGTTTTGTATTACAAAATGTATTCATTTGTAGTAAATCCCGACAAGATTTCTGTCACATCCGGCGTAATTTTTCCTTCGACAAAAACCGTTGATTTCAAAATAATGCAAAACATTGCTACTCGGCGCGGGCCGCTTTTAAGGGTTTTTGAGCTCGAGATTTTACAGGGATTTACTTCATCTCCCGGACAATTAGTTATTTCTTCAAGCGGAAGAGGCAGGACAAATACAACATATCGTCCCGATATTTCTATTCCCTTAATTTCTGCTGATGCCGAACAGCTTCACAGTTTAATATCGCAGGCCGCAGAAGTTCAAAAAGGTTCAGATGATTTAGTAATATCTGAAGCCGATTATCCCAGTACTCAGAAAATTCAAATTTTTCTATTGCAAAGCGTAGGATTTTATGTTAGAAATTTGGCAGGTTTAATGTATCTTGATAAATAAAATAAATAAAGGCAGGGTGGCGAGAATGAAAGAGAATCCGATAAGCCTGATTCATCGTAAAAAAATTATCTTGGGTCCGACTAATGTTATTTGCGATCCGGCGATTCAAAGACTTTGTCTTCATCCGTATTTTAATCACTCTAACGGATGTCCAAAATACGGAAAGAAAATTGATTGTCCGCCACAAGCCGATTTTTTTCTTGATCTTTTCGGCGAGAAAGTTTATGTCGCGGCAGTTATTTTCGATTTTAAGGAATATCTTAATTTGAAAAAGAAGCAGCATTTGGATTGGACGGACAGGGCTTTAAGAAATTCGCGCCATTGGCAGAACCACCTGAAGAGCGAAATCAAAAAATTTATTTTCGGGGAGCTCTTCGTCGGCGATTTCGGGGATTCGGTTATTTTTAATCCGGAAGCGATGGGAGTGAATGTGACCCAGACGTGTGAAAATGCCGGCTTAAAGCTGGAATGGCCGCCTCGAAAAATCGTTTGCCAGGTAGCGCTGATAGGGACGGTAAGTTAAATTTGTAAGGGAAAAGAATCGGCCGCTTGCTAGGCCGATTTTATTTTTGTCTTTTTTGAGATATCATTTAAATAAGATGAAATTAATTTTTCAAAACGTAAAGGAAACCGCTTTGTTTTTGATGAGGAGAGCCGGTTACGGTTTTGAGAGAAAAAATCCAACACGGGCGAAGACGCTTTTAGCCGGCGGCTGCGGCGCGGATCAGTATCCGAAATTTCACGTTTACGCGCACAAAGAGGGCGACACGCTGTTCGTAAATTTACATTTGGACCAGAAAAAGCCGACTTACGCCGGAGTCACCGCTCATAGCGGGGAATATGACGGCGAAATCGTGGAGCAGGAAGCGGAGAGAATTAAAGCGCTGATAGATAAAACAAATAAAGAAATTGAAGGGCAAATAGCCGCCAAGACTAAGCCGTCTATTTTTAAGAGAATCTTTTAAAAAAATTGCCGCCGTATTTTCAAAAAGGGAAATTATAATGGAATTTGACAAACTATTTTTACCGGATACCATTAAAAATTAGAATAGCTCGTTATAAGGTTTTTAAAGATTCAGAGAGCGAGCGGAAGATGCGCTGTCCACTCAACAATCTTTGTTATCTGGCGATAGAGGAAGATCTCGCGCCTGCGCCCGCGGCAGAGGCCCGAGTGACCTGTCCAGCCCTGCAAGATTTTGCATGAGTGCCCGTTGTCGGCTTTCTGAACAAAGCCCCGCCTTTGTTAGGCGGGGCTTTCCTTTTTGTCAAAAATAAAGGAACGAGTGTTAATGAAAGTCGATTTTTTGTTATTTTCGACGCTTCACGGTAAAATACACTCATGGGCGCGTTAGTTTTCGTAAAAAATTATTTTGCCTGGCATTACTCGCGAGCTCTCAAGGAGGGGTCTTATTATTTGGAAAAATTTTCTTTGGTTCGTGAGCCAGTTTTTTTCGCTCGGCCTGCTTTTGCGCACACTTATCCAGCCGTGGCGGAGGATACGGGAATATTACGGCCGCGGATTCGACCCGGCGCGATATTTCGAAACTTTTCTCATCAATGTAATGATGCGGCTTATCGGTTTTGTCATCCGCATCTTTACTATTTTTATCGGGCTTCTGGCCGAGTTGTTTGTCGTTATCGTCGGAATTCTCATGCTTATTCTTTGGCTCGGTTGGCCTTTTCTAATTATTTTGTGTTTTTCAAGAGGAGTAATGATATTTTTCTAACATGTTGAATGATGCCGGACAATTTAATTTCGATTTAAAGAAAAGCAGATTCGCTTCCGTGCTTTGGCTTGATAACGCGTTCCCGAAAAAAATTCGCCGCGGACTCGCGAAATTTTTTGACATACTTATCGTATTATCCATTCTCGCCATCGCCGCGCTTTCCGTGCTGAAACCCGGTTTGATAAAGGGCATAGACAATTTGGTGCTTCAGAAAAAGATTACTGATTTTGTTTTCCTGATTCTCGCCTTCAGGCTGGTTATTTTTTCGCTTGAGAGTTTTTATCGTTCGAAATCCAATCTCGAATTCGTTCCTAAGGAATCGCAAAACATCGCCGACTATTTGGATTTTGAAGCCGCCTCCCTTATTTCTAAAACCGTTTATCGCCGCAAATTTATTTCCGGGCCGAACATTCTCAAGACTTTTACCGAAACCGAAATCGGAAAATTTTCTTTTCTGCATCTCGGTCTTGACGCCAAAGATTTTCTCGACACTCTCAATAAGAATTTTTCCGACGAGGCGATAAAAGAAAGCCCGCTGCCGCTTTTCGAAGATATTTTAAAAGAAGCGCGGTCAAAAAATAAACAGGAAGTGGGCGCAAGCGACGTGATTATGGCGATATTGGAAAAAGATGAGAATCTTTTCCAATTCTTTTTTGAAATGAAGATTAAAAAAGAGGATATCGGCGGCGTCCTTGAATGGGCAAGCGAGCTTTCTCAAAAAAAAGAAAAAGTGTCGCATTGGTGGCTGGAAGAAAATCTTGCTCGAATCCAGGGCATTGCCAAAGATTGGGCGAATGCCGCCACTTATCTTTTAGACCGTTACGCGACGCCTTTTTCCCAAGGGGCCGATTTTTCCGTCGAACATAAGGCTTTGCATTTTACGGGCCACCAGAAACAGATTGAGGCGATTGAGGCGATTTTATCCCGTACCGCTCAAGCAAATGTTTTGATTGTCGGCGAGCCGGGCGTAGGGAAGCGGACCGTCGTGGCCGGTTTCGGCGAAATGATTAAACGCGGAAGGATAAGGCCGGAACTGGAATTCAAGCGTTTGCTCGAGCTCGATGCCGGCGCGCTCGTCGCTTCCGCCAAAACCAAGGGCGACTTGGAAAATCTTATCATCCGTCTTTTTAATGACGCCGTTCGCGCCGGCAACATTATTTTGGTTATTGATAATTTCGCGGAGTTTTTGAAATCGGCTGAAGCGCTCGGAGTTTCTTTAACTCAAGTAGTTTCGCCTTACCTCGCCAGCAATTATTTGCAGGTTATCGCCATTTCCGATTCCGGCGGATTCAAGCGGTATCTGGAATCGGACAGTTCCTTGATGCAGTATTTCGAAATCGTCAGAGTCGAAGAACCCGACAGCAAAGAACTTTTCGAAATCCTCGAAGACGTTTCATTGGAGCTCGAAGGAACGAGAGGCGTTATATTTCTGTTTCAGACTATCCGTGAAATCGCGAATGCATCCACTACTTATTTGACCGAAGGCGCCTGCCGGAGCGGGCTATTGATATTTTGGAAACCGTGAGCGCCCAAGTTTCCGGCCAGGGCAGGGCGATTATTACTCCGGATGACATTTCGGCGCTGGTCAGCCTGAAAACAAAAATGCCGCTCGGGGCGTTGCTGCCGGAAGAAAAAGAAAAATTACTGCATTTGGAAGAAATTCTTCATCAGCGGGTCGTTGACCAGGAAGAAGCGATTTCGGCAATCAGCGCGGCGGTGCGGAGAGTGAGAACGGGATTGCAGGAAACAAAAAAGCCCCTTGGTTCGTTTCTTTTTCTTGGTCCCACCGGCGTCGGAAAAACCGAAACCGCCAAAGCTCTGGCGGAGATATATTTCGGAAACGAAGAAGCAATGCTTCGGTTTGACATGAGCGAGTATCAGAATGAAAACGGCCTTGAGCGCTTGATCGGCTCGTTTGAAAAAAACGAACCGGGGCTCTTGGCTTCAAAATTGCGCGAGCGGCCGTACGGGCTTCTGCTTTTGGATGAATTTGAAAAATGCCACCCGAAGGTAATGGATTTGTTTTTACAGATTCTTGATGAGGGATTTTTCACCGATGCTTTCGGTAAAAAAGTTTTTACGCGCAACAACATCATCATTGCGACTTCGAACGCAGCGTCGCAGCTGATTTGGGAAATGGGAAAAAAGGGAGTTGACCCGTCCGCCTTGAAAGAAGCGGTAATCGATTCGATTCAAAAAGCGGGCACTTTCAAGGCGGAGCTTTTAAACCGTTTTGACGCGATTATCATTTTCCGCCATTTGAGCCGAGAGAATTTAAAAACAATCGCGAAATTAATGCTTGAAAAATTGAGAAAACGCCTACTTGCGCAAAAAGAAATTGATTTAGTTATTAACGATGTTCTTCTTGATAAGGTTGCCGAAATCGGATATGACCCGGTTTTCGGAGCGCGGCCGATGCAACGCGCCATTACCGACCGAGTCGAGAAAAAAATAGCAGAGTGGATAATCGCGGGCAAGGTCGATCGGGGCTCAAAAATCGAGTTTACCAGCCAGGATTTACAGGGGCTATAAAACAGCGGACAGGGGGTTGACCCCGTTAGAAGTTTTCATCTAACCCATATTTTATTTAAAAACAAAGCCGTTAGGCGGATTCGCTTTAGGAGGTTGCTTAACTCCAGACCATAGCTGAACTTCTAACGGGGTTGACATTAAAAAAGCAGGTTCTAGAATATGGTTGGATTAAATCTTTTACAAAATAATGATAAATAATTGCGCTTGCCCCGTTAGAGGTTTTCAATAAATTATATTTTAGTTAGAGATAGAGCCATTAGGCGGATTCGCTTTCGGAGGATGCTTAATCTCAAGCTATAGTTGAACTTCTAACGGGGCTTGCCGGAGATGCTAAGCACTAATTCTACAAGGAGGTAGAAAGATATGCCAGGAAAAACAAACACAATAAACAGAATCCTTATCTAACAGCATTAGAGCAATTCGACCGAGCAGCAGATTTTTTGAAGTTAGATGAAGAAACCAGATTTTCTATCCGGGGGCCCGCTAACATTTTTGAAGTTCCTCTTCCTATGAAAATGGATGATGGCCATGTTAAAGTTTTTACGGGCTATCGCGTACAGCACAGTTTTGCGCGGGGACCGGCTAAAGGAGGCATACGTTATCATCCGGATGTTAATTTGGATGAAGTTAAGGCATTGGCAATGTGGATGACTTGGAAATGCGCAGTTGTGAATGTTCCTTTTGGCGGAGCCAAGGGAGGAATTATCTGCAATCCGAAAGAAATGTCAGAAGACGAATTGCGGAATTTAACACGAAGATACACTTACGCCATATCTCACATCATTGGCCCGGATAAAGATATTCCCGCTCCTGATGTAGGAACAAATGCTAAAAGAATGGCGGAGATTATGGATACTTACTCCATGCTTGCTCGGCCATCCTTGTCCGGGAGTGGTAACCGGCAAACCTTTAGCGTGATGGCGGTTCTCTCGGAAGAGAAGCGGCAACCGGCCGCGGCTGTATGTATACCGCTTTGCAGGCGATGAATTATCTGGGAATTGATCCGAAAACCGCAACAGCAGTGGTTCAGGGATTCGGCAATGTCGGCTATTGGACGGCAAAACTGCTTCAAAATGAAGGAGTGAAAATTATCGCTGTTTCCGACAGCTGGGGGTGGGATTTGTAATCCCGCTGGTCTTAATGTAGATGAAGTTTTAAAGGTCAAAAAAGCGAATGGTTCAGTTGTAAATTATGTCAATTCTAACTGTAGGATCTTTCCAGATTTCAAACGATGATTTATTGCTTTTGCCTTGCGACATTCTCGCACCTTGCGCTTTGGAAAACGCCATTACTGCCGATAATGCGCCGCAAATCAAGGCAAAGATTATTGCGGAAGGCGCAAATGGGCCGACAACGCTTGAGGCGGATGATATTTTGCATCAAAAAGGAATCTTTGTTATCCCCGATATTCTGGCAAATGCCGGCGGAGTGACGGTTTCTTATTTTGAATGGGTCCAGAATATCCAGGAACTTTATTGGGAAGAAGCGGATGTCAACGAAAAGTTGAAAAAAATCATGGATAAGGCTTTTAAGAGCGTGGTTGATATCTACGAAAAAAATGGGAAGAAAATCACTACCCGTTTGGCGGCTTATCTTTTGGGCGTTGGTCGGGTAGCCGAAGCCGCTCAGCAAGAGGCCTTTGGCCGTAAAATTTTTAAAAATCAAACAGAATTAATCCCGTCCCGTCAAATTGCGGGACGGGATTTTTGTTTTTATACTATCCAGTAGATAAGTTTTTTGAAATATAAAAATTAGCGGAAGGAGGTGAAAAAATGCCTCGCGTCGGATTTCTCGAGAAAGACCATATCAGCGGAATCAAAAAAATTCTTCTTCTCAATGGTCTTACTGTTTTTTTGGAAGAATTGCCGGAATACAAGAAAGTTGATTTTTTTGGTCGGAGTCGGTGTTCGGCGTCAGGGACGAAACGGAAGAAATGAGCGGAATAAGTCATTTTATGAACAGGAATCAGTCACTTCGAATATCCATTCGAATCCCGTTTCCGTAGCTGCCGATGAGATTACTGAAGATGTGGAAGACGGCGGAGCCCAGATAAGCGCCGGCACTGATTTTGATTCCACTATTTTTTACATCCAAGGATATCCCCGCTATCTTTCCAAAAACATCAGGATATGTCTACGAAACAATCAGAATTTTGAATATAAAGAAGAAGAAATTGAGCGGGAGCGTCGAGGAAATTCTTACCGAATTAAAAAATCGATTGATTCGCCGAAAGAACATTATCTTGAACATCTTTTTATCCCTGTTCTTTTAAGAAAAACTTGTGCGGAAAAACCGATTCTCGGCACTCCTAAATCGGTAAAGCGTATTACCAAAGAGGAAATAATTGCTTTTAAAAAGAAATTTTATGTGCCGGAAAATATGACCATTTTTGTCTGCGGAAAATTTGACGAGGAGAGGAGTTTTAAAAACGATCGATAAAACTTTTGGCAGATTGAAGCGACAAACTTTTGAGGCACCGGAATATAAAATTGATCTGAGGAACAGACGCCGAGAACCCCCGCCTAAAAAAAGAAAGGGTTTGAAACTGGCTTATATGGCCTTGGGATATAGAGTTCCTGGTTTTAGCCATCCCGATTCTTTTAAATTTTTTCTTCTTGAATCAATTCTTTCCGGAGGAATGTCATCTCGGCTTCCTAAAGCACTGCGAAGAGGAAAGGGAATCGGATACGATGAATTGGAAAGCATTTATGACGATTATGGCGGTATTGGCGTTTTTTATATCACGGTGGGAGGTTTTGATCCCCGCCGATTCAAAGAGGCAAAAATGCCATATCTGGAAGAACTGGAAGATTTAAAAACCAATTTAGTAAGTAAGCGGGAATTTTTACGGGCGAAAAATCTCTTTCTTTCCAGAGAAGACGATAATCTGGAAAAATTGGGAACACGAGCCAAATATCTTTCTGACGCTTATTTCAGAAAAAACATTTTTGACCCGCGAAATTACAGGGAATATATCAGTAAAATTTCCCGAGAGGCGATAAGGCGAGTCGCGCAAAAATATTTCGGCGCAAAATTATACTTTGACGGCCCTTGTGCCGGAAAATTTTGAGGCTTGACAAGAAAATCAATTTTGTTAAGATGAATTTGCCTCCATTTCTGTACCGATTCTGCCTACCAAAGGTAGTTGCAAAATCGAGTATCCTGACCAAAAGGTCCGGAGGCTTACCGTAAGGGGAATGGCCGGCCCCGATAAAGGAAAAGGGAGGGCTGCCGCAGGGATTATGGTTAAACCATGGTAGAAGCCATAATACTGCGGCTTTTTTATTTTAGGAATTTCTCCAGATACTTTTTGAATTTCAACTGGTCGGTAATGCCGTTGAAAACTTCCAAGGCGATAACCTTTCCGAAAAGAAACTTAGGTAAGGTTTTTAAATAATCAAAATCCTTTGAGCTTTTCACCGTGTGCAAATCACTGTTTGTCTTATATGAAAATCCGTTTAAGTGATTGCAGCCGAAGTATTTATGAATTTTATTTCTCCGTAGGATGTATTGAAAGTCTTTTTTCCACCTTTCTTCCGCGGCTTTAAAATGGGATAAGTCTATGCAAAACCCGCCTATCTTTTTGACTTTGACGTTTCCGGCGATGTGGCCGTCATAATTCATTTCCAGAAACAGTTTTTTATGGAAACCTTGCCATTTGCCGAGATACTTGAAACCGTCTTCGTGAATAGTAAAATAGCGGGTGCCAAAATTTTTTATCAGGAAAGCGAACTCGTCGCGGGTCATGTCGTTTCTGACGTGTACTAAGGGGATTTCTTTGATTTGTGACCTTAAAAGCGCTCGATATATTTTCTTTTTTTGCGTTCTATTGAAGAACTCCAAAAATAAAGCCACTCGCGGGATTTTGAGCCGATTTATTTCTTTCATTTTATTCTGCCACTCGCGGTCTGTTTTACCCGTGATGCTGACAAGAATCCTTTTTTTAAAACTATTTTTCTTTGCCATAGATTTTCGGCTCTGCGAAACTTTAGCGAGTAGGGGCCAGACTTTTTTCATCCGCTGGATTGCTTCTTTGATTTTTGGAACTGGCAGACTGCCGAATGACAACCGCAAAAATCCTTCTCCGTATTTTCCGAAAGCCGCGCCCGACAAAGCGGCGATATGAGCTTTGTTGAAAAGAATATCGAAAATTTCTCGGCTGGTTTTTCCGGTTCCGCGGATATCGGGGAAAAGATAAATCGTTCCTTTCGGCACGTGGCATTTTACGCCGGGCAATTTCATTCATTTCTTTTAGCCAGCAAGTCGCGCCGTTTTTTCAGTTCTTTGCGCATTTTTGCGATTGTGCTTTCCGGCGCAGCTAAGCCGGCAATTCCGGCCCATTGGATAAAATTCGTCGTGCAGGAAATGGAATTGTTGATTAAGTTGGCGATTACTTTCGCCAGTTCTTGCCGGCATTACGCCGTATCCCAAGCGCCAGCCGCTCATTGAATAAGTTTTAGTGAAAGCGTTGAGAATAATCGTTCGTTTTTTCATTCCCGGCAAAGACGCAATGCTTTCAAATTTTCCTTTCGAAAATTAATTCGGTCGTAAACTTCGTCGGAAAGCACCCAAAGATTGTGTTTTTTTGCGAGTTTCGCGATGCCGGCCAGATTTTGATGAGTCAAAATTCCTCCGGTCGGATTATGAGGGGAATTAACGATAATCAGTTTTGTTTTTTTGGTAATGAGTTTGGCGAGTTGTTTCAAATCGACTTGGAAATCGTTTTCCGCGAGTATCGGCAAGGGAACGGCTTTCGCGCCGATAAAATTCACAACCGATTCATAAGTCGGAAATCCGGGATTGGGAACGATAACTTCGTCGCCGGGATTAACTGTCGCCAAAATAGTATAAAAAATAATCGGCTTACCGCCGGGCGTCACTACCACTTCTTCCGGCGCAACCGGAATTTTCCGCGTTTTTGAAATATATTTCGCGATTTCCTGCCGTAATTCCAAAAGTCCTTGCGATGGGAGATAATGGGTTTTATTTTCATCAAGGGCCTTATAGCAGGCATTTTTTATAATTTTCGGCGTGTCAAAATCTGTGTCGCCGATTTCCATGTGAATCATATCGATTCCTTTCCTTTCCATTTCTTTTGCCCGCGCCAAAACATGAAAAGCCTGTTCCGTTCCCAATGAATTGATTCGTTTTGCGATTTGCATAAATTTTTACCCCTGTTATTTATTATCTTTTTAATTATACGCCAACTTTGTTTTTCGGAACATCAGAATTTTCTGCCACTCTTGCCAGGAAACTGCCACGAACGAAATCAGGGCAACTAAAATCAGTTGGCCGATTCAGTTTTAGACGATGACTCTTTCTTCTATAAAAGAAATAAATTTACGGACTAACTGCGGGTCCAGATTGGTTCTTTCAAGAGATTGAATTTCTTTTACCGCTTCTTTGGGCGATAACGATTTTCGATAAGGACGGTCGTTTGTTATCGCATCCCAGATATCTAAAATACTGAAAATACGAGCGGATAAAGGTATTTTTTCTCCTTGTAAGCCGTCCGGATAACCGCTGCCGTCCCATTTTTCATGATGGGAATAAATTATTTCTGCGATTGCGCCGGGGTTTTTTTCGCTTTGCTCGATATTTGCGGAATTTAGCATTTCTAAACCAAGTTTCGGATGCTCTTTAACTAATTCATACTCTTCCTTACCGAGAGCTCCGGGTTTATTGATTATTGCCGAGGGGATTTTTATTTTTCCTATGTCGTGCAATAAAGCGCCGGTTTTGAGTTTCTCAATCGTTTGATTATCGGATTCCCCTATGAATCGGGCAAATTGTTCCGTCAGTTCCGCGACTCTTTCGGAGTGCTTCCACGTTTCAGCATCATAGTTTTCAATCATCTTACCGAGATTCTCAAGTGATTTTATTTTATTTGCATTATTTATTCTTTTCCATAACAACGAAAATTATTTAGTCGGCTATATTATTTGAAGTGATTTCCATAATTTTTATATTCTTCTTTAAATAAGGCCAATGCAAGATAATACGGATAATAAGTGAGCTTTCCTCCGGATAAAACAACTTTACCATTTTTGAATTTCTTGCAAACGTATCTGATATTGCAGGTTGGCGAAAGAACATTATCAAATACTTTATTAGTTATTTCGTTCTTCTGGCTAAAAAAGATAAACTTTCCTCCTTTTAAAAATTTTTTTGATAAAATTTTAAGTTCCTTTTTCTCAGCCCTCGTGTCAGTAATTACTATAATAATATTCTTGTTTTTTAGCCCGATTTTTTTAGCGGTTTTTAAAAAATATGCCAAGGTAAATCCTTTGGCTATATTTGCATCGATAAACAAGATTTTACTATCTTTGCCTAAATTGTGCTTATTTAAGAATAAAACAAAATCTTTTTGTATAACGTCAATAATTTTTTCGCCATATTTATTAAATACTACTTCGTATTTTTGTTTTTCTCTGGCGCAATGCTCTCTTGGCACAAGAAAAGTAAAAATTGGCAGTTTCCTATGGTTCTTTTTGGAATATAATTCGCGAAACAAGGCGGCGGGAATCAATCCCGAATACAGAGGACAAACTATCGCATCGCAATGATTTTTAGTAAGTTTTGTTCCTTCTGTAATAAATCGGCGTATTGCTATTCTTTTTTCATCCAATCTGGGTATTAATTTGAGATGTCTTTTCACCTCTTTTTTTATCTGAACGATATTTTCATTATTTTTGAAGAGTTTTTCTATTGTCATACATCTTAGTCTATCTTGATATGTCTCTTATGGTCGGGGAACCGGGAATCGAACCCGGCCTTCACGCACCCGAAGCGTGCGTACTACCGATATACTATTCCCCGATAAAAGGTGGGCGGGCGTGGCGTGTCCCGATTTTCCCCGTAGGGTCGCCGAAGGCGACTCCTTCGGGGATGCCATCATATCCCGACGTTTCAGTCGGGACCCCGACCGCGAAGCGCGTCGGGACTCCAGCCCGCGTTCTTTTATTTATTCACTCTATACTTTTCTTTGATTTTTTCAATTTCTTTTTCTTCAATTTCCTCCTTTTTTTCTTTTCCGGCCTTGCCCAATTTTTCCAATTCGGCTTCGGGCAAATCGATTAATCTTTTCACTTCGTTGCCGAGCCACTCTTTCGTGTTAAGCGAAGGGTCGTCCAATACCTCTTCCAAAAGCGCGTGCAGAATATAGCCGACTTTCGGGCCGGGCTCGATGCCGGCGATTTCCATAATTTCGTTTCCGTTTATTTTGAGCATTGATACGGAAGTCGGATCGCGAAGAGCTTGTTCAACCATTGCTTCGTATTTTCGCAGGCGGAAAGGTTCTTCTTTCGGCCTGCCCATTCCGACTCTGTCGGTAAAGCGGATTTTCATCAAATCCCAGATATTTTCCGGCCCGACGTTTCTGATGATTCTTCGTACCGCCGAAAGCGTGATTTTTTCAACGTCCGAAAAAAACAAATGCCAGCGGACGAGTTTCAGAACTTTTTCGCTTAATTTATTCGGAAATTTCAGGCGCGCTAAAATTTTGGCGGCCATTTTCGCGCTGACAATTTCATGTCCGTAAAAAGTGGAATCCGGCCCTTCGCCGTCTTTTGTTCGCGGTTTGCCGATGTCGTGCAACAAACTTGCCAGTCGAATTTCAAGCGGCCATTTTTTATCTACGGCGTGCATCAAGGCTCGGATATTGTGCTCCCAGACGGTGTAAATATGGTGTTTGTTTTGGCCAACGCCGTATCCTTCTTCGAGTTCGGGCAAGACATAGCGCAAAATGTCCTGTTTCGCGCATTTTTTCAAATCCTTTGTCCGGATGTTCCGACATCAGCATTTTTACCAGTTCGTCGCGGATTCGTTCTTTTGAAATCATTTCCAAGCAGCCCTTTTTCTTTTTCAATCGCTTCTTCGGTTTTTTTCTCGATATCGAAATCAAGTTCCGCGCTGAAACGGACGGCCCTCATTATTCTTAAGGCGTCTTCGTTAAATCTTTCTTCGGGATTCCCGACCGCCCGGATAATTTTTTCTTTTAAATCTTTTTGGCCGTCAAATAAGTCCACAATTTCATGTGCTTGCCCTGAGCGTTTTCGAAGGGCCAGCGCGTTTATCGGTGAAATCGCGGCGTGTCAAATCTTCTTTCAATGTTTTCGCCCAAGTAATCGTGTCCGGATGCCGTTTGTCGGAATATTTTGCTTCTTTGCGGTAAGGAGTGATTTCGATGGTTTTAATGGCAGGGTTTTCGGATTTCGTCACTACGGCGACGGTGCCGAAATTGTTTTCGTAAAAATTTTCGGGAAAAATTTTTTGGATTTCTTCGGGTTTGGCGTTTGTCGTGATGTCCCAGTCTTTCGGTTCGACATGCTCACCATAAACGGTTCCACGTAAGATATCTCTTACGCAGCCGCCAACAAGTAGGCGTCGTAGCCGAATCTTTCGGCACTTTCAAAGGTTCAAATTTCCTTCGAAATCTCTTTTTTACGGTCAATTTCTTCTGGGATTTTGTAATTCATAATTTATTTTGATAATTCTTCTTTCATGCGCCCCTAGACGGATTCGAACCCCTATCACCAGTTCCGAAGACCAGTACTCTATCCATTGAGCTAAGGGCGCATTATTTTTAAGTGATACCTGCCCCGTAGTTAAACCGAAGGTTTATACTTCGGGGTCCATTTCATCCCGATTTTCGCTAGAAAATCGAGGATCCTCGATAATTCAAATTTAGAATTATCGGGACTACAGGGGCACATTTTAAAATTTAGCATATATTTGACAAAATTTCCAGAGTTTGCTAATGAATATGGTTAATAATTTTTGTACATTGAATTAAGAAAAATCCATAAAGGGGGAACCAATGTTTTACAATTTCCCATCTGCTTTTATAAAAAAGATTAAAAAATATTTTAATCTTGGCGCAAAGATATATTGGGAAAAAGAGATAAGCGTGCGTTTTTATTGCTGTAAGTGCAAGAGGATGAATATTTCTCCGATTAAAGTTCCTATGAATTTTAGAGGAGGACGGGTTGCGTTAAATTGTAAATTTTGCACATCCTTGGATAAAGGAAGTGAGGTGGCTACCGTTAATATGGTGTCTATTAAAGCCAAAGCCGACTTCTATTGACAGATTTATTATTTCCGATATAATTGAGAGTGAAATTTCAGTTGACCGTATAGTTCGCTGAAAATCTCGAAAATCGCCGGAAATCTCAATAAATTCGGCGAAAAAATGAGCTAAAAACGGCTCAAAAACGCATAAGGAGGTATCAAAATGGGAATTTTCGGAAGCAAGAAGAAGTTTGGGTTGGTGCAAGCATTAGTTGTCGTAGGTAAAAAGCCCGACATTACTCCCGATGGCGCCAAAACCGGTGCGGCATTCGTGGAAGCTTTAGGTCTTCCGGTTACGGTTGTGGCTGAAGCCGAGTTGAAAATTGCTGAACTCGAGACATCGGTAGCCGAGATGCAGGAAGGTCTCAAGACTGCCAATGACGGACTCAAAGAGGCCGAGACGGAAACCGCAAGCTTGATCAGCACCCTTAAAACCGCCGCCAAAACCACCATCGAGGCAATAGGAAGGGTGGTTTTGAAGAAAGTGGACAAGATCGAAGATGTACGGGAGAAAAAGGTCGCAGCCCTCGAAAAGAAGATCGATAAGGTCTGTGATGGTGCCGCATTTAAAGCCGATGATATCAGAGAGTGGGGCGAAAATCTGATTGCAAAGGCGAACAAAGAGATGAATAAGAAGGTTGCCGCGGCCGAGGCCAAGCATAAGGAAGACATCGCTGATCTTAAGCTTCAAATCACCAACCTCGAGCTTGAAACCGAAGCGGCAAAGAACAACGTCAGTATTTTCACAAAGATCAAAACCCTGTTTGCATAATGCATAATCAGGGACCGAAAAGGGCTCGCGAAACGGCGGGCCTTTTTATTTCTAAAATCAACAGATAAAAGAAAGGAATTGATAATGAATGAAGGAAGGTTGAAAATTTATTTCGGCTACGCGGTTGGCGTCGGTAAAACATACGGGATGCTGACCGAAGCGCATGAATTAATAAGTAAAGGAATTGATGTCGTAATCGGATATATTGAGCCGCACTGGCATGAGACAGTTGAAAAAGCGAAAGGCATTGAAGAAATTCCGCGCAAGCAAATACAATACCGGGGGATAACACTGCAGAAAACCGACGTTGAAGCGATAATAAAACGCCGGCCCGCGATAGCGCTTATTGATGAAATCGCCCATACCAATACTTCGGATAGCAAAAACGTAAAACGGTATCAGGATGTAATGGAGTTATTGAAAGCGGGCATTGATGTAAATGCAACGCTCAATATCCAGCATCTTGAATCGCTTGCCATGGAAGTTGAGCAGAATTTGGGAATTCTGGTTTCGGAGAGAATACCAGATATTATTGTAGCCGGTGCGGATATCATTAATATTGATATAGAGCCGAAAGAATTGATTAACCGCATAAAAGCGAGAAAATTATTCGAGTCAACTGAAAGAATAAACATTGCCTTGAATAATTTTTTCAGAAAAGAAAATTTAAAATACTTGCGCAATCTCGCATTGAGATGGCTTAAGGAAAGGAAAAAATAAAAATGCCTGACAGATTTCTGTTGGGCATTTTAAATTTTGATTATACCGATATACCGAGATTTATTTTAAAACTCCGATTGTGAAATTACTGCCAGCATTCCAGAGCATAAAGCCGTTTATGCCGAGGTCGCGGCCGGCTTGGATTTGGGCTCGCACTTTGCGTGGCCCGTAATAAACGGTTGGACCGCAATCATAGATGCTATGCAGAGTAAAATCCTGAATCCACGGCCGGATAATGACTTTTTTGCCTTCCAAAAAATTTAATCCATTCTTGAGAGTTGCATAATAGACTTTATACGGATCGGTAGATGGGTCTTGAACGTTCGAATTCGCCGCACTGGTGGTGCGTGGGATACGACATATTACATAAAACGTCGAAATTTTCCGCCAAACTTTTTAAGGTTTTGGCCAATGCCCGATTCTTTTCCGTAAATGAAAACTTCTCCGAAAAGATCTATCCCGATTAAAATATTCGGCGAATAAGCTTTCAATTCTTTTTTTATTTTTTCGGAAAAATTATTCTATAACAGATTCCTTATTCATTCTTTTTGAGTCAAAGACGGGATAACGGATATCTTTCGGGCCGTCGGTCGGGAATCTGATGTAGTCAAATTGGATTTCATCAAAGCCGGCGTCAATCGCCCGTTTTGCAACTTCAATGTTATAGTCTTGTGCCAGATTCAGAAGCAGGGTCGAGCCAATACCTTTTCCATGCTTTTCTGCCGCTCCACCAAAATTCGCCGGAAGAAGTTTTAATCGCGACTTCCGGATGTTTTCTCGCGAAAGAAGAATCTTGAAAGGCGACTATGCGCGCGATTGTGTAGGTATTGTGCTTTTTGAAGCGTTTTACCAGGTTTGACATGTATTCCTGTGAAGGCGAGTTGCTGTCTTTGAAATCTACGACAATGCCGTTTGCATTCGTAGTTTCCAGGATTTTTTCAAGCGCCGCGATTTTCTTTTCGTTGAAAATATTATCGCTGCCCAGATAAATCGCCCGGATTTCATCCGGCGCGGGCTTTGGCTGGATTTCCTTTTGCGGGCTAGCGTAAAGCGCCTGCATTTCTTCGGCATGTGCAACGGCAATCGGATTTTGGTTTTGGAAACGGTGAGGCCAATCTCCAGAAAACCAGAAAATGAAACCCCAAAACAAAAAATTAAATACGCAAATAAAGATACGCAAATAAAGATAAAATTTTTCTTGCATTCTTTCCATATCCGAATTGTTCATTGTTTCTCCCTTTTTTAAAGAACTTTTTCCTTCTCTTTCATTATAGAAAAATATAAAAAGCGAGTCATTCTTAAAAATTATTGCAAACAAAAAAGCCGGTGATGTCCATCCCGTTAGAAGTAAGATGTTTTCAATATCTGCCGCATATTTAATGCGGACTTCTAACGGGATCCACCGGCTTCTGATTACTTTTTTCTCAATTTCTTAATTCACTGGCAATTAGCAACCGAAGGATTTCCGAAGTGCCTTCACCAATTTCCAGCACCTTAGCATCCCGTAGAATCGTTCCACCGGAGAATCCTTCATGTATCCGGAGCCTCCGTGGATTTGGAGAGCTTTTGAAACTGTTCTTACGGCCATTTCCGAGCTGAAAAGTTTTGCCATCGCCGCTTCTTTACGATACGGTTTGTTTTTTTCTTTAAGCTGAATAGCTTTCCAGATTAAATATCTGGCAGCTTCTATCTCCGTCGCCGTATCGGCAAGCAAAATTTGGACTGCCTGAAATTCGGCAAGAGTTTTCCCAAATTGCCGCCGTGTTTTTGCGTATTTTAAGGCGGCTTCCAAGGCTCCGCCGGCCAAACCGAGAGATAATGCCGCGACGCTGATTCTCCCGCCGTCCAAAATTTTCATCGCCTCGAGAAATCCGTCGCCTCGCTGGCCCAACAAATTCTCAAGAGGAATTTTCACGTCTTCAAAAATAAGCTCGCGGGTTTCAGAGCCTCGCCAACCCATTTTTTCGTATCGGGTGCCGAAAGAAAACCCCGGCATCCCTTTTTCGATAATGAAGGCGCTCAATCTTTTCGGCTTTTTTTCCTGGTTGTCGGTTGCGGCAAAAACAAGATAAGTTTCGGCCACTCCGCCGTTTGTTATGAAAATCTTTGTTCCGTTCAAGAGGTAATGGTCATGTCTTTTTGAATTCGGCGGTTGTTTCTATGGAGCCGACGTCAGAGCCGACATTAGGTTCTGTCAGGCAGAAACGCCCCCAATTTTTCGCCTTTTGCCAGCGGCACAAGATATTTTTCTTTTTGGTTCCGGTTTCCGAATTCGTTAATCGGAGCGGAAACAAGAGATGTGTGGACGGCAACGGTAATTGCTACCGCCACAGAAACTTTAGATATTTCTTCGAGGGCTAAAACATAACTTAAGATGTCGCCGCCCATTCCGCCAAATTCTTCCGGTAAAGGGATACTTAGTATTCCCAGGCCAGCCATCTTTTGCACTATTTCGCTCGGAAATTCGTCTTTCTTGTCGATTTCGTCCGCAATGGGCGCGATTTCCTTTTTTACAAAATCTCTGACGCTGTTTTGGATCAGTTTTTGTTCTTCATTTAATTCAAAATCCATCTTAAATCCCTCCAATCTTGATATTTTATTTTGAGGTTTTTATGCTTTACAAAGATCAAACAGCTTAATTTTTCTGGCCAAAGAATAGCACGCGAAAAAATTTTTGTAAATCCACCCCCGCCTTAATTTTACAATCCAATGTATCGGCTCGGCGCTTCGCGCAAAAGGCCTGCCTGCCGGCAGGCAGGGGTGCGGCTATTCGCCGTCCGCGCCTCGCAACAAGCAAATAAAACTTTTTAATTCTCTGAACTTAGATTACATGTGGACGGTAAAATTAAGGCGGGGTTCTCAAAAATCATAGTCGCTTACGCTCCTTGATTTTTAGAAAAAGAAAAGCCGACGATATTTTACCGCCGGTTTTTATCAATATTTTTCATCAAGGCGCACGAATTTATAGCCTTGGTTTTGAAAATAGGGAATGAGGGTTTTTAGGGCCTCGGTCGTTATCATTAATTCATGGAATACTAAAACGTGATTAAATTTTCCTTGGCGTTCGCGGTCGGCGATAATTTTTTTCACTCTTTCAATAAGAACTTCGGGCGAGCGATGTTTATCGGCATCTTCGTAATCCAAAGTATTGATGTCGGGATTGTCCATTTTCATAATCTTATAACCTAGAGATTTTACGATTTGTTCAATCTCTTCGTCTATTTGCCAATAAGGCGGCCGGAAATATTTTGGATATTCGCCGGTAGCCTGAAAAATTGCCTCGCTTGTTTTATTCAAGTTGGATTTTACGGCTTCCGCGCCTTTTTCGCGGAAAAATTTTTTGAATTTTTCGTGTCCCCAACTGTGGTTTTCGATTGCATGGCCTTTGCCGTGCATCTCTTTAATGAGTTCTTTATTTGCTGCCGCGATAGCACCTTCAACAAAGAAAGAAACTTTGACGTTATATGTTTCTAAGATTGGCAGAAGTTTTTTTATAACAGCTGGCTTCGGCCCATCGTCAAAATTGAGAATAATTGTTTTATCGGCCGGTCTTTCCGCTCCGAAGGCTAAACTAAACATCCATGTGTCGAAAGCCATCATCGAAAAAACAAAAATAATAAATCCAAAAATTACCAGTCTGTGCTTCACTTTTCCTGCCTCCCGTATATTTGGATTTCAAAGGGCTCTTGGGTAATTTTAACAGCAAGCATCCATCTATAAAATTGACAAATTATTTCACTATGTTATAATGGAAAAAACTTTGAAATCAAAATAAAAAAAACAAAAGGAGGAGGGAAAAGAGATGGGAAAAAAGATATGGATTATTTCTGTCGTCCTGTTTTTATCTTTTGCAGTTTCATCGGCATATGCCGAAGAGCAAAAATTAAAATATGATTTTCAGTATTTATTCAAATGGACCGCCGCGGCAATGGGCATTGAAATTGATTCCAAAAACCCGCAGCCGGCATTAGAAATATTACTGGAAGAAAAGGTCCGGTTTTTGTATGAGAAGAAGGAGGGGGAAAAATTTGCCCCGACCATAAAAAAAGATGGTAAAGAAACGAGACTCGTCTTAGACGGTTTTTACTGGTTTTATAAAAATACGGTTTATGTAAGCGTAAGAGATGAGATAAATATTGCGGAAGGAGAAATTTTGGAGGAGACGATTGTGCACGAACTGGTGCATTATTTCCAGTATTTCTATAAACCTTCCATTTTTGACGACTGCAATTGTTTAACTAAACCGTTTCCATTCTGGAATTGTCCCTGGGAACGTGAAGCGAAGGGGATAGAATCGAAATTCCGCTTGGACCATAATTTGATTATGCGGAATGAAGATCTGGAGAATTTAATGTACCTTAATAAATAAACAAATCTCCATTTTAATTTTAAAAAACTGCGCCAGCCAAGGTCTGGCGCAGTTTTATTTTTTTTGCTATAATTTGGATGGTTTGCCTGCCGCCTGCCTGACGGCAGTCAGGGCAGGCTAGGTCGTAAATAACGATTTAATTCAAATATATTATATGGAAAAAGAAATCGGGAAAGTAACGCATTATTACGACAAAATCGGCGTGGCAGTGGTTAAGCTTACGGATAAAGTCAGCGTCGGCGACACTATCAAGATAAAAAGAGGCGACGAGGAATTTGAGGAAGAAGTGAAATCCATGCAAGTAGAACACGAGAATATCGAGAAAGCAAAGAAGGGAGACGAGATTGCGATAAAAATATCCCAGCCGACAAAAGAAGGTGCGGTTGTCTATAAAGCTTAATAAGTAAATATTTTACAGCTGTTGGATTTTGAAAGCTTTGAAGCAGCCGTTTTTATGGTGCTCGTAGCTCAATTGGTTAGAGCTCCAGGTTGTGGACCTGGTGGTTGTCGGTTCAAGTCCGATCGAGCACCCAAGCGATTTTGGAAAAATAAAAAAACCGCTCGGGAAAACCAGGCGGCTTTTTGTTATAATTTTTATTTTATAAGGATTTACGCTTAAGCCATTGCGAACTGCAAAATCTTCTAGGGTATAAAGGTGAATCTAACCATATTCCCTAATGCTAAACGCTCAACTTCAACTCTTTTCCAGCCGGCTTTTTTGTATGCTCGGACGATAGACCTTAGATCGCTTTCGTTAATTTCCTTCGTGATAATTTCATGGGGGTCTATTACGGCATAATGATTATAACCGGGGTGAATGTCGTCCCCAACAAAGTGAGAGTTAATTTTCATTTTTATAATTTCCCGCTTTGCTTTCTTCTTTTCCGCGATCAGTAGACTTTCCAAATCCTTTGGGCCAAGAGCCTTTACAATCATAGATGCTTTATTCTTTACCATTATTTTTTTCTCCTTTTCAAGGAATTTATTTCCAAAGAAATTCGTAGCATCTTAAAGAGTTGCTGTCAATTGCGGAATTAAATCCGGTATATAAACATACTCATTTTGATTCTGGATTACAGTTCTAACGTCCTCTACTATGCGACCCACCAATTTTGCTCAAAAAATAGCGTTCTTCGGAATGCGATTTTCTGTTTACAAAATTGAGTGCCCCGCATACAGTTTGCCGTGCATTCTTTTTGAAAAATTACATTACACGAAAAATATAAAAAGTTTCGCAAGCCGCGGGCGGCGAATAGCCGCATCCCTTTCCCGCGAAGCGGCTTGCTGTGAAAAATCCCGCAAACTGTTGTGCGGGGCTGGCTAAATTCTCAAAAACAAAAAAGCCCCGAAGGGCTCTCGTAATTTTATATTTTATCTGAAATCAATTTTTCTATTTTTCCCGTTCTTATCGTAAACTCCGAAATGTAAATGCGGATAAGTCGCATAGCCGGTTTGTCCGCTCAAACCCAACAACTGTCCTTTTTTTACAAACTCACCAATTTTTACCTTCAAAGAATGACATTTCAGATGAGCATAAACGGATTCATCGCCATCCGCGTGAACAATTATGATACGATTGCATCTATCGGCATACTTTGGAGAAGAATAACTTTTATTAAATCTGCTTTCACAATGAATAACCCTTCCTTCGCGTGACGCCAAAATAGATGTGCCTTCTGGCATAGAAAAATCTACGCAATGTTTCATATTTCTCGCTTTCTTATGGTAAGGAGCCGAAGCAACGCTTACATTTTTAGATATGCGAAAAGGCAAAAAATATTTTCCTTTCAATCTTTTCCTCCTTTTCAAGGAATTTTCTCAGTTATTTATAGCAAATTGTTGTTCAAAATGCAAGGCGAAATCATCCAACTCTTTCCTAACCTGTATCCAATCCAGGGTTCTGAATGCGTCCCGTAGCCCACCCCGTTTTTCTCCGAAGAAATAGTGAGTAGCGGGGTAGGGTAAAAGTGGATATTGACAATAAAAACCAGCTTGCTATAGTGGAGATACTAAACGTGAGAAGCATCCTAAATGGGTGCTTTTCGTTTTTTTAGGCCATTTTGAGGCGTTCTCTAAGATATTGAAAGTCTTTGAAATTGCTCCCTGCAAATTGCTTAATTTCTTTAGCTGCCCTCTCGCTCCTACCCAATATAATCATATCTTTACTATTAGTTTTGAGATATTTTAACACTGGCAAGAAATCTCCGTCCCCAGATAAAATGACAGCACTATTAAAGTTATCTTTTTCCTTCATAAGGTGGAAAGCCATATCGACATCACAATTAGCTTTTCTCTTAGTCGTGCCGTCCTCTTGGTCATAGAGTTTAACTGGTTTCAGGTATAATTTATAGCCAAAGCTATTGAGGCGTTGGTAAAAGCGAACTCTTTGTAAATGCCGTCCGATAAGTAAGAGCTCGGCTTCGTTTAACTTTGACCCTTCATTACTAATCAAAGTTTTGAGGTGTTTTTCAAGTTCGTTGAGCGGAACAGTATCGTTTTTTTGGTAATCATATTCAAAATTATGTATCTCTACGCCACCAAAATAAAAAGCGTGGCTAACGCTGTATTTCTCTTTTAGATATTCCAAAAGTTTCTTATAGTCTATTTTCCAACCGAGACTTTTCTCGCCGCCGTAAAAAAGATTTGAGGCATCTATGAAGGCGTATGTTTTCATATCCAAAGTGTAGAGCCTTTAATTAAAAAATCAATCACGAACCCCGTCCTTTTGAAATAGTTAGTAGCGGGGTAGGATAGGTTATATCTTCATCATTGTCGGTTTTAAATCTGGGATATAAATATACCCCTGCTGTCGCTGGATTACAGTTCTAACGTCCTCTACTATGCGACCCAAATTAAATTCTCAAAAGCAAAAAGCCCCGAAGGGCTTTTGAACGGTTTTTTATTTACATCTGCCACAAAAACAGCCGCTTTTTTCTTCTATCTCGTCATAATAATGACTCCACCGCGTTTTTCTGTAATCAAAAGTTATTTCTTTTCTGGCTTTTATATTGCGTCGGGCAAAAAGTTTGTCGCATAACGCGCTTTCGCTCTGCCTTATCAATTCCGCGTTGGGACGGCATGAGTGATTTAAAAAAACGAAAACATCAAAATTATCACCTGCTTTGAAAATAAATTCTCCCTTTTTAATATCCTCTCCCGCAAAAACACCCCTGCCTGCTATTCCTGACTTACGGACTGAAACTTTCTTTGTCGTTTTTCTTGCTCTCACGATGCCTCCGTATTTCAAAGAAATTTCTCAGTTATTCCTAGCAATTTGACAGCCGGGAGTCAAGATAAAAAAAAGAGGCATTGCCGTGGGACGAAACCCTTTGGATAGCCTCTTATCGTGATTCAAATGAATTATATTAAGCCAAAAGTTCTTGTCAAGTTCTAAGAGGGCATTGAAGGAAATAATGAGTTCCAGCTCTTTCCGCTAAGTCGCCCAAATTAAATTCCCCAAAACAAAAAGCCCCGAAGGGCTTTAAAGGTTTTTATCTCGTCAAACAAAATTTAAGAAATTCATTTATTACACACAGAAAATACTCAAACCCCACAAAAACCAGCAACAACATTAAAATACTTACCGTGGCCCCTGACCGACGATTTTCTGTTTCATCATAACCAAGCCAAGGTTTGCCGTCGAAACGATTTCGTAGCTCTTCCATATTTTAACCCCCTTTTTCTAAAGAATTTTCTTATTTTTTACGGCGCTTATTTATGGTATCTGTTCGACAATCAAACTTACGGCTTCCGCGCCGCCCAAACAAAGAGAAACCATTCCTCTTTTCGCTCCGCCATCTTTCATCGCGTAAAGCAATGTGGTCAGAATTCTCGCGCCGCTGGCGCCGATTGGATGGCCCAGATGCGATGGCGCCGCCATGAATATTCACCCGTTTTTATCAATGCCCAAGGTTTTGATGACGGCCAAAGTTGTCGCGGAAAAAGCCTCGTTGATTTCAAAAAGATCGATCTCCTCGATAGATAGCCCCGCCTTTTTGAGAACTTTCGGAATCGATTGAATCGGAGCGACCAAGACATCTTCCAATTCCACGCCCGCTGCCGCCTGTGCTATGATTTTCGCCATAGGCCTCATCCCCAGAGATTTGGCTTTCTTTTTCGACATCACGACCAGAGCGCTTGCTCCATCGCTGATTTTAGAGGAGTTTGCCGCGGTGACAACGCCGCCTTCTTTAAAGACGGACATTAATTGGCCATCTTTTGGAGGTCTGGGTCGCGGGGTCCCTCATCGATTTCAAAATAAATCAATTCTCCTTTTCCGCGCGGAATTGAGAGCGGGAGGATTTCTTCCTTGAATTTTCCTTCTCGTATGGCCTTCATCGCCTTGAAGATTTGATTCGTAAGCAAATCGGTCCTGTTCTTCCCGGCTGATGTTAAATTTTTTCGACTGTATTTCGGCGGTGAACCCCATAGGATAATCGTTCACCACATCCCAAAGGCCGTCATGAACCATCCCGTCCACTAGTTTTCCATTCCCAAGCCGATATCCCGTTCTTGCGTTTTCCAGATAATAAGGGGTTCGGCTCATGCTTTCCATTCCGCCCGCGACAATCACTTCCGCGTCTCCTGCCATGATGACTTGAGCCGCCAGCATAACAGCTTTCAAGCCGGAGCCGCAAACTTTATTTATTGTCAGGGCTCCTCCCGACATTGGAAGTCCCGCCTTAATCATCGCTTGGCGAGCCGGATTTTGTCCCAGTCCGGCTGAAAGGACGTTTCCCATAATCACTTCATCAACATCCTCTTTTTTGATATCCGGATCTTTTTATCGCCTCTTCTATCACCAGCCCTCCCAACTCGGTTGCGCTGAAAGAACTCAATGCGCCGAGAAAATTACCGATAGCTGTTCTTACCGCGCCGGTTATTACCACTTCCCTCATCTTAATCTCCTTTCCTCTTTAAAATTTTCTCCGCCACATTATTTTTAAAATATCAAAGTACGGCGGATCAGCCTTTGGCTGAAAAGATTTCTTCTCTTTAGTTCCTAGCAATTTAGTGCCCTAAAGTCAAATAAAAATGATTTCACTTCGACTGCGCTCAGGGCAGGCAATAATTTTTCCCGGCTGTGCTTACGAGCGAGGCTGTCGGGTCGCCCGAGCGAGTTGACTTGACGAAGAGCGCGGAGATGTGCTATTTTTGTCTTGGATTTTTTGATGTTTAAAAATAGATGTTAAAAATAAAGGAGGAGAAAAAATGACTAAGAGTTTTGTATCACGGAGCTACTTATAAACAATGGCCATTTGAAGGATGGTATGGAAAATGCGTAAAGTGCGGCTGCGAATTCCGGCTTCAAGAGGGAGATGCGCCTTCATTCGCGGGTATTCCGCTGGATGAAGATACTACTGTTTTTTTACCTTACCGAACAAAAGGAAAGGGAGTGTTGCAAGCTACGATGCCATGTCCGGAATGCCACCTCCATTGCGCGCCAGTCTCGCCATTCCCGTTTGACAATTAAGTTCGTCAGGGCGGTTACAAATCAAATAAAAAGGCGTTTCGCAACTTGCGAAACGCCTTTTAATTTAAAGATTTAATTTTTCCCGGTAAGCTTCGATATCAAGAAAGCCATGACCGCTGATATTGGCGACTATCACTGCCTTCTTTTTTTCCTTTTTGCATTCGAGCGCTTTATCAATCGCGTGGGCGACAGCGTAAGCCGATTCCGGCGCCGGAATAAAGATTTTGTTTTCTATAAAATCTTTACTCACCGCGAACATTTCCTGGATATTGCTTGTGCCGGTGACCACTTTAAGAAATTTTTTCGCCCTCAAAAGAGCTTCTTTGATATTCTTTTTCGAATCTTTCGTTCCGAGAGGGAACCCTTCGGATTCGATGAAAATTTTTGCCCTTTCAAAAACTCGTATTTCATCGGCAGGGTAGCTTACTGCTTCAATGAATCCGAGTTTTCTGAGCAGAGCTGATTATGGGCGCTGCGGCATGATATCTTAGGCCGTCAGCCTTTATCGGCTTCATCTCGCATTGATGTCCGAGGGTGTACATCATTAATTCCGGCGTGAGCTCGGCGTGGTCTCCCCTGTCGTATCTATAAACGCCTTTTATGAGGTTGGGCGAACTCTCGCTCTGGACGGCAATGCATTTTGTTTTTATCCCTTCTTTCAGAATCTTGCCGATTGTCGGAAGACAGAAGCCTCCGAAATTGCTTCCTCCGCCGACGCAGGCGATCATATAATCGGCCGGATACCTGTCTATCATTGAGAGTTGTTCTATTGTCTCAAGGCCGATGATTGTTTGATGCATCAAGACGTGATTAAGCACCGAGCCAAGGCAATATTTCGCGTCCGGGTCGCTTAAGGCGTCTTCGATTCCTTCGGAAATCGCGATGGCAAGAGAGCCGGGATGGTCTTTAGGAAATTTTCTGCCTGCCTCCGTGTTTTGACTGGGTGAAGCGAAAACTTCCGCCCCGAAAAATTTTATGAATTTTCTTCTTTCCTTTTTCCATTTGTAAACACATTTCACCCAATAGACCGTGGATTCCAAATCTTGCAGTTTCGCTCCGCAGGCAAGCGCCGTTCCCCATTGGCCGGCGCCCGTTTCCGTTGTCAGCCTTTTGATGCCGGCTTTTTTAGCGAAGTATGCTTGGGCAACGGCGGTGTTGAGTTTATGGCTGCCGGTCGGGCTTTCGCCTTCCATCTTGAAATAAAGCTCGATACCCTTAAGGCCGAGGAGTTTTTCGAGATTCCTCGCCCTGAGTCAGAGGACGGGGCCTTCCGATTTCGGCATAAATCTTAATAAGTTCGGGCGGGATGGCTATCCATCTTTCATTCGACATTTCCTGCTTCAGGCATTCGCCGACAAGGGCTTTCACTAATCTTCCCAATGCTTCCTCGTCTCTCGGCGGCGGCAGCGATTCGGGAAGATCCGGAACGATATTGTACCAAGCTACGGGTATTTTTTCTTTCGGTAATTCGATACGGCTGCTTTTTTCCATTTTTCCTCCTTTCGAGATGGCTTTTTCAAAGAATTTTCTTCCTTAATTTCTAGCAATTTGGCGTGCTAAAGTCAAACGTACGTCCTTTCCTGATATTCAGACTAAAATTCCCACTTTTAATTTTTTTGAAAATCCTATCTCGCGAAGCGTGCATTCCATAAATCCCTTTCTTTTAATTTTGCAGACGGGTTTTAAAGAACTACCGCTTTTTTTAAATAGCGCGCCGGCAAATATCGCTGGCTGTTCCAAAATTACCGGCCTGAAAGGAAGAGAAAAAGGCATTTCGAATCTTATGGGGTCAGAAAAAAGGCTTCGGGCTTCCAGGCGCAGGGCATATTGTTTATTTTCAGCTTGAATTGACGCAATGCTCGGCGCTTTCATGTTTGTGCCGGGAATCGTCATCCATTTGTCGCGTTTTATACTGACGTTTTTTCCCAAAAATGCTATTTTTTGCCTTCCAAAAGTTACGTATATTTTCGTCCAGCGTCCGATTTTCTTTCCGCGAATTTCCATGCTTTCCGTTTCACCCGCCACAATGCTGATTTTGCCGTCATTATATTGAGCCCAGTTAAATTTGGCGGTAATGGGAATAAAATTTCCCCAGTTGGCATCGGTGTATCCGAAAGAGCGCACGGAAAATCTTTTTTTGCCGATTTTCACCGTACCGGAAACTTTGGCTTTCGGCATTTTTATTTCCCAAGAAGCCTTTTCCAGATTTAAAAAATCAAGGCCGAGGTTGGAAAATCCCCGAATCGGTTGAGCCAGCGGCGAATATTTCAAGTTCCAAGAAACGCCGCCTAATTTTCCCTTGATTACGTAATTATTTTTATTTACGGCAATGGAACCAAAATCGTCCATTTTAATTTCAGCGCTGCTGTCCGAAGCCGATATTTTTTTCATGGAGATGCGTTTTGCTCCTCCGAAGATTTTTTTATCCCTGAAAATTCTGGCCACCATTCTTCCGCCGCCGATGCTGGTAATATTCAGTGGGTCGAAAATAGCGTAAACGAAAATTCCGGAAACCGAGGGTGCGGAAAAATTGAAATATTTCCATTCGATATAACTGGCTTTTAATAAATTATCCGGGCTCTTCTTAAGATGCCACGGGTTGGGCAATGATTTCATTCCCGAAAAATTAATTGCTAATTGCTAAAGTTTATTCAACTGGTCGATTAAAAGCTGTTTGATGCGATTGAATTCGGCGGAAGGCAAAACATCGTATGTTTCAGGGTCGTCTATAAAGTAAGAAAGACTGTCTCCCGTATATTTTTCAAAAGTATGCCTGATATAGGGCACGGTGATGGCGTTTAAAACGCGGCCGGCGGTCGTCGTCGCATCGCTCGAGGTCGTTATTATCCCAAGCAGTTTTCCGTCTCTCGTATCTACGACCGCGCCGCCGGATGAGCCGCCTTGGGCGACGATGTTTCCGCCGAGCGAAAACAGGTCAAGAGTCGCCGGCCCGGTCGTCGCGAAAGTGTAGAAGTCGATTACGGGCGCGAAAGTTGATGTAAGGCCGAGATCTTTCTGGATTTCGATGCCGCCGATAAAGCCGGCGGGATAGCTCGCTAAAAGAACCTGGAAATTAAAAGGAAGGACATTGAAATCAAAATTCGGTTCGGTGAAATCGAAAGTCGGCGGCCCGCCTGCCGGCGAGGCAGGGAGCTCTTTTTCTTCGATAATGGATTTGGTGATGAGTAGGAAAGCGTAATCATTTTTTCCTGTTCCTTTCGGTTCCTCTTGAATAATGTTGGCGGCATTTTCTTCAATCCAAGCAGAAGGAATGTAAATAAGTTTGGCGTCGTAAGCAGGCTGGGCGATGTCGCCGTTGCGGATGGTGCAATCCAGATATCCCGCTTCCGGCGAATTTTCCAAAAGAAAATACTGGCCGATGTGGGCGTTAGTCAAAATCACTCCTTTAGGGCTGATGATAACTCCGCTTCCCGTTATCGGATTAAATGGCCCGCCGGCCTTATTGGTGCAAATAATATTAACAATGGTTTTTCTGGCTTGTTTATTCAGTTCGGTTAGGGAAATAGTCGGCGCGGCTGGCGCGGCCGGCGTTGTCTTTTGCGTTTGTTCGGAACAGAAGATGTAGTCGAGGCGGCGGGAAATATTTTCGTTTGGGAGAACAAAATTATTATTTTCCGCTTTTTTGCGATGTCGGCGTAATTTCCCGCGTTGCTATGTTTTCGGGTGCATTGTTATGGGGAGGTGTTTTGTATTCTGAAACATAAGTCGGCATCTGAACAATGCCGACGGCGATAATAAGACCCGCTATAGCCGACACGATTTTTATAAAAAGTTGTTGAATAAGTCCAAACATGGCAATGTTAATATTCTAAACTATTTAGTATAATTTCTCTATAAAATTATGCCGATTGATTTTATGGATAAAGACGAATTCGAAAAATTAGTTGTTGAGGCGGTGGAAGCGTTGCCGAAATCCATTCGGAAGAAAATGAAAAATGTGGCGATAGTTTTGGAAGAAGGCGAAGCGCCGGGAAGAAATCTTCTCGGGCTTTACCATGGTATTCCTCAAACACAGCGTGGAGTGAATTATTATATGGTTTTGCCCGATAAAATCACTATTTATAAAACAACAATCGAAAAGAGCGTTCACGATATTGAAGAATTGAGGCGGATGGTCCGCAGAGTGGTTTGGCACGAAATCGGCCATCATTTCGGATTCGGCGAAGCGGCAATCGCCCGCCTTGAAAAAAAATGGGAGAAAGAGAAAAAGATATAAATAGAAAAGAGCGTCTCAATGGTTGGCCGCTCTTTTTTAAAACTTTATCAAGTTTTAATTTTTTCGCTGATTTTTAAATGCGCGCTTTTTTTGGAAACGATGACGCTGATTTCAAGGTCTTTTGGTATGCGAGGGAGAAAGACCAGTACGCTGGTAATTTTGCCGTTAGTGATAATGGTTCTGACGTCGGGATAAGTCCAGTTTTCAAAAATGATTTTCTTAATTTTATCCGGGTTTTGGCGAGCGCCGAATATCTTGGACCAGGCTTCCAGATCCGCCTTGGTCGCTTCAATCGGAGTTTGGCTGTGGCCGAGAGTAGTCTTGATAAAAGAGATTATTTCGGGAGGAGTCTTTTTCCCCGCCCTGAAAGCTTTTTTTATCGCCAAAATCACTTCTTCGGGAAAAAAATTGAGAAATAATTGGTGCCAGGCTCTGTGTTTTTTCTTCAGGGTATTCAGTTCTAATGAGCAAAGGAGCTCTTCGAATTTTCCAAAATCTCCTTTTTTCGTCCTGGAATTCGGATAAGGATGATGAGAATCGTATTTTTCCCCGCGGTTGCGAGAATGGCGGAGTCTTTTTTTATTTTCATAATGTCTGGACAATAACGTATCCTCCGTCCGTTTTTTAAAAGAAGTTTTCTCTCTTATCTTTACTACGAAAATCCGAGAAAAGCAAACACGGACTTACCTCGTAACGCATACGAATGTATGGGGCTTGCGCGATAAGGGTTATTTTGCTAATCTAAAGTTTGTATTTATGCTGTATCCAAAGAAAGTAAAATACAGAAAATGGCAGCGCGGGAGGACAAATCGCGCAAAGCCGACAGTGGCAACCCGGGGGACCACTCTTGCTTTTGGCTCTTTCGGGCTTAAGTCGGAAGGCGAAAAATGGATTACCAGCCAGCAAATTGAGGCAGTTCGAAAAGTTATGACTCGCTACGTCCAGAAAAGCGGAAGAATGTGGATTCGCATTTTCCCGGACAAACCCATTACCCAGCGGCCGCCGGAAGTAACTATGGGCGGCGGAAAAGGCGACCCGGCTGGCTATGTCGTTCCGGTTAAGCCGGGACGGATGCTTTTTGAAATCGACGGCATTCCGGAAAATTTAGCTCGCGAAGCCCTTCGAAAAGCCGCGGCAAAACTTCCCATTAAAACAAAAATCATTGCGAGAGATTAAGCGAATTGGACAGAATTTTGAGCCGTAGGCGAAAAATTCTGTTGCCAAACCTTTACCCGCCCTCTATCACGAATTTAAACAAAAATTATGAAGCAAATATCAAGATAATCATTTAATAAAAAGAGCGCAAGCGTTAGAGGCGGGGTGCGAAAATTATTATTCACTAGCGTTCATATAATTATGGCATGAAAATAAAAGAATTAAGAGAAAAAACCGAAATTGAGCTTGCTGCTCTTCTAAAAGACAAGCGTGAGGCTTTGAGAAAATTCCGTTTTGAGATGGGGCATGGCAAAATCAAAAATACGAAAGCCGCCCGTGAAATAAAAAAAGATATCGCGAGAATTATAACTTTAATGAAAAACAAAGAGCGATAGCGATTATGTTTTTCTTAACCCCCTCCTTTTGCGCGCTTGCGCGAAAAGAAGGGGGTGATGATTTTCAAAACTCGCTTCGCTCATTAAGAAAATCAATCATATGGCAAAGAAATTAAAAGGAGTTGTTGTTTCCGATAAAATGGCAAAAACGGTTGTCGTTGAGGTGTAGCGCTATACAAAACATCCTCTTTACGGAAAATATATGAAAAGCAAGCAAACGCTATAAGGCGCACGATGAGAAAAACGAGTATAAGGTCGGCGATAAAGTGATAATTCAGGAAACAAAACCAAGGTCGAGAGGCAAGCATTGGGAAGTAAAGGGATTGGCCTAGATTTTCGAGTTTTAGACGAGAAAATATAGGCGCCAAACCTTTACCGAGCACATAATTTTATGAAAAATTTAGTGAAGTTTCAAAAAAAGATTTAGTAAAAATTTCGAACATCTTAATAAAAAGGTTGCTATAAATTATGTGCTCGGTGCGCAAAATTATTATTCGCTAATGTTCATATAATTTTGGCATGATTCAAACTCGTTCAATGGTAGGTGTTGCCGATAACAGCGGGGCAAAACTCGTGCAGGTTATTAAAGTGCCGGGCGGAAGCCGCAGGCGATATGCCCGCATAGGCGACATTGTGGTTGTTTCCGTGAAATCCGCGGAGCCGAGAAAGGCAGTGAAGAAAAAAGATGTGCTTAGAGCGGTAGTTTGCCGTCAGCGCCAGCCTTACCGCAGAAAAGACGGTTCGTATGTGCGTTTTGACGATAATGCCGTGATAATTCTTGAGGCGAAAACTCAGGAGCCGAAAGCAGGCCGTATTTTTGGGCCCATGCCCAGAGAGCTTCGCGAACGGGGATACGCGAAAATTATTTCTTTAGCGCCGGAGGTTGTTTAGATGGAGAACTGTTCTCCATTAATAATTTATGAAAATTCGCAAAAATGATAATGTAATGGCAATTTCAGGAAAAGATCGTGGAAAAACCGGGAAAGTTCTTAAAGTTTTCCCGACAGGCGATGTTGTCGTAGTTGAGGGAGTGAATATAAGGAAAAAGCACAGCCGTTCAAAAAAGCAAGGTCAAAAGGGGCAGGTAATCCAGGTGCCGATGCCGTTAAGGGCTTCGAATGTGATGTTGATTTGTCCGACCTGCAACAAACCGAGACGGGCCGGTTATAAGGTTCTTGGAAAAAATAAGACCCGCGTTTGCAAAAAGTGCGGGTCAAATATTTGAAGGAAGCGTAAGGACTATTTCTTGGGAACGCAGGACTTCAGAGAAGCCGTAATCGGCCAAACAATGATTGCGACGGCAAAAAATAGAACAATACCGGCCCATCATGACCATGCCAACCAAAGTTCCCGCGACCAGCAGCCACATAACGATCTTTTGCCAAATATTCGGCAATCCGCTGAACGCCAGAAAGCCGATAATAGTCAAAATGACCCCCGTTGGAATTACAACCTTCATTTAAGCCACCTCCTTTGATAAAAGTTATTCAATTTTCAAGCTAATTTAATTATAGCAATTAAAAAAAGATTTGTCAAGTTCCAAAAAATAATGAACGAAGTGAATATATTTTTTGAGAACCCCGCCCTCTATGCGTGAAGAATTGGAGAAATTACGAAGATGATGTTTAATGTAAGAAATAAAATTAAAAGGAATTATTTGTGCTTAGAGGGCGGGGTGATGATTTTCTAAAATTCACTTCGCTCATTCAAAAAATCTATTATGCAAATGCTTAAGGAAAAATACAAAAAAATAGCGGTTCCGAAGATGAAAGAAAAATTCGGATATAAAAACGATATGGCCGTTCCCAAAATCGTTAAAGTCGTCGTTAATACGGGCGTCGGTTCCATTAAAGACGAAAAGCAGATTGAGGTTATCGAAAAGCAATTGGCTTTGATTGCCGGGCAGAAACCGGCAAAACGGCCGGCCAAAAAATCAATCGCGTCTTTCAAAATCCGCCAAGGCGCTCTCGCCGGCTACTCGGTTACCTTGCGCGGTCAGAGAATGTACGATTTTTTGGACAGACTCATTGCCATCGCCATTCCTCGAATCGGCGACTTCAGGGGATTGAATCCGGATGCCGTTGACGAGGCGGGGAATTTTAGCATCGGCATCAAGGAACACACGATATTTCCGGAAATAGGAGAAGAAGAAATCAAAATGATTTTTGGTTTTCAGGCGACGATAGTCACCAGCGCAAAAACAAAAAAAGAAGCCCTTGAACTTTTTCGCCTTTTAGGATTTCCATTTTCCAAAAAATAAGGAGTCCCGAGCGAAGTCGAGGGACGACTATATTTTTTGAGAACCCCCTCTTTTAACAACGACAAGACGAGGATATTTTAAACGGCGTTTGAAGCAAAAAATTTCTTATGGTAAAAAGAAGCAACAGAGTGAGAGTGTAAAAGAGGGGGTGATGATTTTCAAAACTCGCTTCGCTCGCTAAGAAAATCAATCATAAAAAAAGCCCGGCTTTTTGAGCGCAGGCTTTTAATGACCTAAATCAGGTTTAGGTCAAATTTAATTTAGATGAGGCCGAGGGTTTTGACAATTCCGCCGGCAAAAATGAACCAGAGGAGATAATAAATGCCGTAAACAATCCAGCTAACTCCGCAGATAACCATCCCAAAGGGCCAGCAGATTGAGGACATAACACACCACGAGAGACGAGACCCGCTTTCGTTAGACATCCAGGCATTTGGCCCGCATATAAATTTGCCTAAAGTGGTTACTCCTTGCTCGGCTTTAGGTAAGCCGTGGTCGGCGTAATATGCGCCCATCATCCATCCGAAGTTCAAATAAACTGCTAATATTGCAATTAGCAACAGAATCTTTCCAATCTTTTTCATTGTTTTTGCCTCCTTTTGTTTTGATTTTTCAAGCCGATTTTATGCTATCATAACTGGAAAATTTGTCAACCCCGTTAGAGGCCCGCATTGAAAATGCGGCAGACGCCAAAGGCGTCTTGCCTCTAACGGGGTCAAGCTCTTTAAATTTTATTCAGTCAGTGTTGCAAAAATAACTGGAATCCGTTATATTCTAGAACATGGCGACCCCGCACAAATTTTGCGAGGAAGCGCAATAGCCGCCCGCTCCCCGAAGGATAACGCTTCGCGTTCCCTACGGGGCAGGTCGCCCAAGAGTAGTTAAAAGCTACTCGCCCCGTACTTAAATCCGAAGGATTTATAGTAGCGGGGTTCGGGACGCGCAGGCGGCGAGAGATAAACAACATTTATCTTTATTTATTAATAATGAGTGATTAGCGCGGCAAAATTTGAGCGGGGTGCTCATTTTTGTAATTACTCGCTAGCACTCGTAAACAAAAATGGCAAAGACATCGGTAATCGCAAGAAGTCAAAAGAAGCCTAAATACAAAAGCCGCGTTGTGCGGCGATGTTTTCGTTGCGGCAGAAAAAGAGGCTATATGCGCGATTTCGACATGTGCCGGATTTGTTTCAGGGAATTCGCCAACGAAGGCAGGATTCCTGGAGTAAAGAAATCAAGCTGGTAATGGCTTGGCCCGCGATTTGGAGTGTTAGCGACAAATCGCGACTGTAAAACCTTACCCGCCACAAGTTTTTGAATTATCTTTAAGATTTACATTTTATGAAATATGAAAAATGGCAACCAGAATATTTTTATTCGGCAGAGACAAATTCAAAAATTTGGGCGGGTGCTCGAAATTATTATTCACTAACGTTCATATAATTTTGGCATGGACCCAATCGCCGACATGTTTACAAAAATAAGAAATGCCCAAGCCGTAAAAAAAGAAGCGGTGGTAATTCCTTATTCAAAATTAAAGATGGAGGTTGCGAAGGTTCTTTTAAGAACCGATTACATCAAAGAAATAAATCGGCGGGGAAAAAAGAATAAAAAGACAATCGAGCTGGTTTTGTCTTATGATGAAAATGGCAAAGCGGCGATTGTCCATATCGCCCGCATTTCAAAACCTTCGTGCCGCGTTTATCTGCCGCTAAAAGAAATAAAACCTATCAGGCAGGGTTTCGGTATGACGATTCTTTCGACGCCGAAAGGTCTTTTGACGAATAAAGAGGCAATTAAAGAAAAAGTCGGAGGCGAAGTGTTGTGCAAGATTTGGTAAGGGCTTTACTCGCGATTTGGAACGAAGCGACAAATCGCGACTGTAAAACCTTACCCGCCCAAATTTTTATGATAACAATGATGAAAAATAAAAAAATGAATAGGAACAAAATGTTGGACTTTTTCGGTTTGATAGGGTTGTTAAAAAATTGGGCGGGTGCTCAAAATTATTATTCACTAACGTTCATATAATTTTGGCATGTCGCGTTTAGGTAAAAAACCAATCATGATTCCAGAGGGCGTTTCCGTAAAAATAGAAAACGGATTATTGACCGTCAAAGGTCCTCTTGGCGAAACCAGTCGGCATTTTAAAGACGACATTATCATTTCCGTTAACCCGGATATGATAAGTTTGAAACCAAACAAGGTAAAAAAAATAAGACGGGCCAAAGAGACCGTTTCTTTATGGGGAACTTACGCTTCTCACGTTCGCAATATGATTGACGGCGTTACTAAAGGATTCAGTAAAGTCCTTGTAATCGAAGGAGTCGGCTATCGCGCGACAAAGGAAGGTTCGGCCTTAGCTTTAAGTTTGGGTTTCAGCCATCCCGTTAAGATGTCGATTCCCCAGAGCATAGATTTAAAGGTTGAAAAAAACACAATAACGATTTCCGGCGTGGATAAGGAACAGGTGGGCACATTTGCCGCCCAGATAAGAGATTTGAAAAAACCGGAACCCTACAAGGGCAAAGGCATCCGATACGAAAAAGAGGTTATTAGGCACAAGGCCGGCAAAAAAGCGGTAGCATCAGCGGTATAATGGCTTGGCCCGCGATTTGGAACGAAAAAGCGACAAATCCGGCTGCCGAACCTTTATCCCGCCCTCTAAGCATATATTATTTAGTAAGAGGTAAAGTTATGTTAATAAGTCAAAGTAAAATTTTAGAATGTTATAATAAGCATAGAGGGCGGGATGCTCAAATTTTCATTAAAATTTATTTCATTGTTATTCATAAATTTTAGAAAATTATGGCAGATATTAATAAAATCAAACGCCAAAAAAGAATAAGGCGGCACAGGCGGATAAGGGCTGCAATAAAAGGCACGGCGCTTAAGCCTCGCCTCAGCGTATTCCGTTCAAACAAACATATTTCTCTGCAGCTGGTTGACGATGAGAAGAGGAAGACTATTGTTTCGGCCACCGACGCAACGGCCAAAAAATCAAAAACAAAAATAAAAACCAAGATGACAAAAACAGAGTCGGCGTTTAATGTCGGGAAAACGCTGGCGGAACTGGCGAAGAAAAAGAAAATCAGATACGTTATTTTTGACCGCGGCGGTTACGATTATCACGGTCGCGTGAAAGCGGCCGCGGAAGGCGCAAGAGCCGGCGGCTTAAAGTTTTAATTCAGGCATAACTATGGTTATAGAGCCTAAAAAATTAAATATTAAAGGCGGAAAGTTCAGAAGCGGAAAGTTCGGTCCCAGGCCGGAGCGGAAAGCGCCCGAATACGAACAAAAAATTGTCGATATTCGGCGAGTCGCGCGCGTCGTCGCCGGCGGCCGGCGTTTTAATTTCCGTGTAACTCTTGTTATCGGCAATAGAAAAGGCGAAGTGGGGGTTGGTATAGGCAAGGCCGAGGACACCAGCGCGGCAATCGAAAAAGCGTTCCGAAACGCCAAGAAAAATTTAATTAAAGTTTTTTTGACGGAAAACGGTTCTATCCCTTCGGAAACGGAAGGAAAATTCGGCAGTGCCCGGGTTTATATGAAGCCGGTTTTCGGAGGAAGGGGGTTGTCTGCGGGCGGTTCGGTGAGAACGGTTCTTGATTTGGCAGGTATTAGAAGCACCACCGCCAAAATTCTTTCATCCAGCAAAAATAAACTTAATAATGCGCGGGCCGCGGTGGACGCGCTTTCGAAATTAAAGAAAAATAAGGAGCGCTAAGCGACTATATTTTTCTTAACCCGCCCAAGTTTTTGAAAGATTTTTCAAAAGCGAGTAGCGATAGAAATTATATAAATAATACATTATCAAAATATATAAAGAGATAGTTTAAAAATTTGGGCGGGTGATGATTTTCAAAACTCGCTTCGCTCATTAAGAAAATCTATCATGCAAATTCATCAAGTTAAGCCGACAATTAAAAAGAAAGCAAAAAAACTTATAGGCAGGGGCGGCAAGCGCGGCACTTATTCGGGCCGAGGCTCAAAGGGACAGAGAGCGCACGGCGTTCGCGTCCGGCCTCACCTGCGAGATATCATTAAAAGACTTCCGAAAAAGAGAGGTTATCGTTTCCACTCCATTCAGCGTAAACCGGTTGTGATTAATTTGACGCTACTCGAGAAAAAATTTAAAGAAGGCGATAAAATTACTCCTAAAGTTTTAGTGGAGGCGGGAATGGTCAGCCTTATAAAAGGAAAAGTGCCCGAAGTGAAATTACTGGGAAGCGGCAATGTAACGAAAAAACTTCTTGTTGCCGAATGCCAGATTTCGGGGCCGGCCCGCGAAAAAATCATCAAAGCCGGCGGACAAATTAGTGAACAAGCTACAAGTAAACAAGTGAATAAGTGAAAACATGTCTGCATTTTGGAAAAAATAAAACTGATTTTCAAAGATCCGGATTTGCGCAAGAAAATTCTTTTTGTTCTTGCCATGCTTGCGCTTTTTCGCGTCGGTGCCGCCATTCCCATTCCCGGCGTTGATGTTTTAAAATTGCATTCTTTTTTGGCGGGCAATCAATTCTTCGGCCTTTTGAATATTTTTTCCGGCGGCGCCTTATCCAATCTTTCGATTGTAATGCTCGGAGTCGGTCCTTACATCACCGCCACTATTATCATGCAGCTTTTGACGATGATTATTCCCCGGCTTAAAGAAATGTATCAGGAAGAAGGAGAAATCGGCCGCAAAAAATTCAATCAGTATTCCCGTTTTTTGACCGTTCCCTTGGCGATGCTGCAGGGCTACGCTCTTTTGGCAATGCTCGAAAAGCAGGGCGTACTCGGAAATCTCACTCTTTTCGGCCGGCTTACAAATATGATTATCGTTATGGCCGGTTCGATTGTTCTGATGTGGATAGGCGAACTGATAACCGAATACGGCATAGGAAACGGCGTTTCCCTTCTTGATTTTTGCCGGCATCGTCGCTCGCATTCCTGCCGATATCCAGCAAACTTTATTTGTATTCGATCCGTCTCAAATCCCTATGATTTTGGGATTCATTATCGCGGGATTTTTGATTATTGCCGGCGTGGTGATTGTGACCGAAGGAGAACGGCCCATACCCATTTCTTACGCAAAACGCATCAGGGGAATGCGCGTTTACGGCGGCGTTTCAACTTATCTTCCTTTGCGGGTGAATCAGGCGGGCGTTATTCCTATCATTTTCGCTCTTTCAATTTTGCTTTTTCCGCAGATGCTGGCGAATTTTCTGGCCGGAGTTCAATGCCGGATTTGTTCAGAGTCTGGCGGCCATGATTAGTCGCGGCAATGAATAATGCTTGGGTTTATGCCATTCTTTATTTCGCTCTCGTATTTGTGTTTACATATTTTTATACGGCGGTCACTTTTGATCCCGAAGCAATTTCGTCCAATCTTCAAAAAAGCGGCGCTTTTATTCCGGGAATCAGGCCCGGCCGCCCCACCGCCGAATATCTTGGCAAAACTTTAACCCGCATCACTCTCGTCGGCGCCGTATTTTTGGGCTTAATCGCGGTTTTGCCTCTGGCGATGCGGGCGATAACCGGCCTTACTTCTCTCACGATAGGAGGCACGGCTTTGTTAATCGTTGTTTCCGTCGTTCTTGAAACTATCAAACAAATTCAGGCGCAGGTCGTGATGAGGGAGTACGAATAAAATTTCACTGACTTTACAGAATAAATGAAAAATGCTATAGCCTAAACCAGGCTATTTTTGTTTCTTTGATAATTTTAATAAAGAAAGGAGAGGTTATGGAATTAAGCATTGGTGTGTATTCGTTGGAAAAAATGATTGGCTATATTGCAAAAATTAACGAAATTGAAGCATTGCAGTTCACGGTTTATGAAAAAGTACAAAGAAGGATTTTACAGGGAAGAAGCAGAAAAAAATAAATTGTTGGTTGAATTCAGAGATATCAGCGCTCTTCCTAATATAGTGGACTTTGCAGAGCTTTTTGGGAAAAAGTCCGCAGAACATTTGGGAATTGCTTCTTTAGTAAAGATAAAAAGCGGCAGAATAAGCCATATCCCGATGATTGATTTTAATTGCGGTTATGCGATTGAAAATCTTTTGAAAATAGAGAAAACGCTTCATGTGTTGGGCCAGAACAAGGGATTCCTTTTAGAATCGGGGAAGTCATATCACTATTACGGAATTGGGCTTTTATCCGTTGAAGGATGGGTGGATTTTATGAAGCTCTGTATGGGAGAGGATATTATAGGAAAGAACTGGCCGCGTTTTCAGCTTCAAAGAGGTTATTCGACATTGCGGATTTCCACTTCTACTCAAAAACCTCATTTGCCTAAAATAATCGCCAAAATCGGCAGTTTCGAGATTTAAAAATTAGGAGGGGATAAATGTCTAGACAAGGATGGTATCGTGATGTTGAAGAAGCTATAAAAGCATGCGACGATGCACTGGAAAAAACTATGTGGGTTATTAAAAATCCCGAGAGGGAAATTTTTAAAGAGGGCGGTTTTGTTGTTCCTCAAGAAGAAGTAGCAAAAATAAAAAAGAAACTAAAGAATATCCTAAAATACCGTTTTAACTATTTGAGCAGAAATAAAGGAAAGATGCGAGCTAAGAAATTGGCTAAACCCGAAATTATGATCCGTCCTTTTAGAGGCGGACCAGAGTACCATGCCGGATTATGGATAGACGGAAAATTTATCTGTTGTGTCTGGCAGGCAGAAAAAATGGAAAAAGCCTTAAGAGATTTGTATGACAGAGGTTTTAAAGACAGCCAAAATTCGAAGAAAGGAGGAAAAAGATGAACAGATGTAAATATGGGTATAAATTTGATAACTGCATTGTGTCGCAATGCAGAAAAGAAGAGGGCCACAATGACCAACACGAAGCTCCAGTTCCTTATGAATTTGACGGCAGTGTGCCTAAGGATTCGTTTGTATTATGGCATACTTTGGACCAAAAAACGGTAATTGTGTTAGATAATACCTACAGCGAATTTTTGGGAGAGTTAGAGAATATTAAAAGAGCCGCTTACTCAATACCGTTTTGAAAGTTAAACTCTTTTTAAGAAAACCAAAGCCTAGACCGCAAATCTGGGTTTTTTATTTTTGTCCAGTTGACCCCGTTAGAAGTCCGAAAACAGAGTTTTCGGCAGACATCAAAGATGTCTTACTTCTAACGGGGTTGACTTATTAAATAAAAAGAAAGTATTATAGAAATAAATTGGTTTTTTAATAAATTAGTCAGGAGGAAGGTTGCGATGGCAAGGAAAATCAAGGATTCCAGATTCAATTTTATTTTTATCGGCAGTTCGGGAGCGGGCAAAGGAACGCAAGCCGGACTTATGAAGGAATTTTTGGAAAAGCGGGACGGCGAAGGAAGCGTTTTTTACATTTATACCGGCGAACATCTTGCGGCTTAATCAAAAATAATCCGACTTGAAACGAGTAAATTAGCGGACGAGAAAGTAATGAAAGGAGGCAATAAAGCTCCGGATTTCATCGCTATTTGGGCTTGGGCTAAAGAATTGATTTATTCCGCGAAACCGAATCAGCATATTATTTTTGACGGTTCTCCCCGCACGCCCCTTGAAGCCAAAGCTTTGGACGAAGCCCTTGAATTTTACGAAAGGAAAAATGTAAAGCCGATTTTAATTGATGTTTCGCAGGAAGAAGCGCGGGAAGCGGATGCTGGCGCGAGGAAGAGCAGACGATACCGAAAAACAAATTAAAAACCGGCTCGCTTATTACGAGAAATACGTTGCTCCGGCTATTGAATATTACTGCATGAAAGCAAGAACGGCTTGATTGTCATTGACGCTAATCCTCACGATATCATCGCATTCACAAAAATATTTTAGCCGCTTTAGGATTTTAAACGGCACAATCAGCGCTTTCTCTTGACGGAGAAAGCGCTTTATGCTATGTCTGGAACGGAGTCAGTTTTAGTTGAATTTGACAACTCGATATCATCGTCAAAAATCCCGAAAAAGGAGGAGCATATGGACGTCAAAAAATTAAAGGAAATAGCCCAGAAAAAAGCAAGAAGAAGAAAGAAAATTGGGATTACAGGAACAAACAAAGTGTAAGGAAGAAGTAGAAGAAGCCGCTAAAAACTACGCCTCAATGAAAATTAGGGGAATTCCCGACATGACCGAAAGAGGCTGCTCGCAAAGGAAGATTTAGCGTGGAGGTGATGGAATATACTACGGGTGGAAATGCGCCGCATTATGTATTTGATGCGGTTGGAAGCAGAGCATGTTCTATCGTGCAGGATTATTGCGAAAAGAAAGGTTTCAAAACAGAGCTGGTTTCTGACCAAGTTTATCGTTCTGACGAAGTTCACGAAGACGTAAAAAGACTCATCATTTCTTGGGTATGAGGAGGCTTAAATAATGTCTGCTGAAAAAATCGGCAAATTATCTCATCCAATTCAAGATGGAAAAATCCGTGGGGGAGAATATAGCAGGAACAGGCCCGCCCGCTTGTTGGAAAGACTGGATATTATTAAAAGATGTTCAAAATGCAAGAAGAGGCGATAAAAAAAGGAGTAAGCGACTTCAACGCAAAAAGGATTGCATTGGGCGGTTGTTGGGAGAGTCTTCTCGGCTTCCGGGTTTCGAAAATTATAGAAGAGCAAGAATGCGTCAGAGAACAGATTAAAGAAATAAAGAAGAAAAAAAAAAGCCGCGACTGAAGCCCGGGCTTTTTGTTTGGCAGGGCTTTTTATGTTTTATAATGTATCCATTATGCAAAAACCGTTTACTTTTCTTCTTTTCGGAAGGTCGGGTTGCGGCAAAGGCACGCAGGCGAAATTACTGCGGGAATATTTTGAGAAAAAAGACGGAATCGGACAGCGTGCTTTATATTTATGCCGGCGAAAAATTGCGCGAGCTTGTCCAGTCGCGATTCTTTGACCGCAAAACTGGCCAATGAAATTTTATTGGCCGGAGACAAAGATGCCGGATTTTCTGGCTGTTTGGGCTTGGTCAAACGAACTGGTTGGAAAATTAAAGGAAAATACTGCATTTGGTCATTGATGGTTCTCCCCGCACCGCTCTAGAAGCAAAAGTCTTGGACGGCGCTTTTGATTTTTATAAAAGAGAAAATATCAAGCCGATTTTGATTGATGTTTCTCCGGAAGAAGTGAGAGCGCGGTTATTGGCGAGAGGAAGGGAAGATGATACCGAAGAGCAGATAAAACACCGGCTCGCTTATTACGAAAAATATGTGGCGCCGGCTGTTGAGTATTACCGAAAAGAGAGCAAAAATAAATTGATTGTTGTTGACGGCAATCCTCACGATGTAAATTTAATTCATAAGAATATTTTGAAGCCGCTGTCGGTCTTGTAATGAATCGAATCATGATTACCATTAAAACTCCGGAAGAAATTAAAATCTTGCGAGATGGAGGCAAAATACTTGCCTCTGTTTTGCTTAAATTAGCCGATAAAGCGAAGCCGGGTGTTGCCACGTAGGAATTGGACGAATATGCGGAATTTTTAATCAAAAAAGCGGGCGGCGAGCCTTCATTTAAAAATTACAAAACCAGGGACGATAAATTTCCTTTTCCCACCTCGCTTTGCGTTTCCGTCAACGATGAAGTCGTTCACGGCATTCCTTCGCCAGACAAATTTTTAAAAGATGGAGATGTTGTCGGCCTTGATTTGGGTTTGAAATGGCAAGGTTTATACACCGACGCCACCATTACCGTCGGCGTCGGGAAAATTTCGCGCGAAGCAGAAAAAATTTTGAATGTAACTAAAAATGCTCTCAAGAAAGGGATTAGGATAGTGAAGAAGACGCCACCACCGGCGATATCGGTTTCGCGATTCAATCCTATGTAGAAGAAAATGGGATTCGGTGTCGTTAAGAATTTAGTTGGTCATGGCGTTGGCCACGCGGTTCACGAAGACCCGGAGATTCCCAATTGGGGAAAGAAAGGCGCGGGATATGAATTAAAAGAGGGGATGGTTTTTGCGATAGAACCGATGGTCGCGATTGGAAGCGGCGACGTATTTCTTGATAAAAATGACTGGACATGGAAAACAAAAGACGGCTCTTTAGCCGCTCATTTCGAGCATACGATTGCAGTGACCAAAAAAGATTCTGAGGTATTAACAAGATTATAGAAACAATTTGCTCTTATAAAGATTTTGCCCGTTGGAGTTTATCAAGTGATAAACAAAGGCGGGCTTTTTTGTTTATGCGATTAACTATTTTCCAAACCGTTAACACTTTTCATGCTATCGCCCGTTTTATGTAAATGATAATTTATGCTGCATATCGCTTTGTTGTCTTTATAGGCGTTGTCTTTTAAGCAAGGAGATGATAAATTCATTTTATGCGGCTATTGGGCATTGATTACGGTGAAAAGAAAATCGGCGTAGCGATTTCCGATGAAAGCGCAAAATTCGCTTTTCCGCATGCGCCGTTATTGACAATGTTTCGGCAAACGGCGTTTTGAAGGCGATTAAAAATAATTTGCGACAAAAATGATATCGGTAAAATCGTTCTCGGCCAATCGCTCACTTACAAAATGCAGCCAAACCCGATTATGAAACGCATTGAGAAATTTAAATCGTTTCTTGAAGAAAGAATTAATATTCCCGTGGAATATGAAAATGAAATTTTAACCACTAAGCAAGCCGAACGGCAATGATAAACCCACTTCGCCAAGCCTGCCGCGCAAGGCTGAGCTCCGAAGAAAGGACGAAAAAATTCACGCTTCCGCCGCCGCCTTGATTTTGCAAGGTTATTTGGATAAAAATTTTAAATAGTCAGTAAATGATTTTCGGCTATGCGAAAGCCGAAAATCTTTACAATATGATTTAATCGTGCTATATAAAAGTAGCGCGATTTTTCTTTGAAAATTTAGAAACAGACAAGGGAGGATAAGAATGATAGAAAAAAGAATTGCGAAACTGCGGTCTTTTATGGAAGAAGGCGATTGTTTTTTGCTTTCCAGCGCTCCGTCTATTTACTATTTTACGGGTTTCAATACTTATGAAGGCGATGCCCTGGTTTTGATACCTTGTGAAGGAAAAGGCATTATTGTTTCCGACCTGCGCTATAAAACGCAGATTGAGCAGGAAACTCGACCTTGCGCTTTTTGATGTTTTGATGACCCGGCTCGGAACTCAAAGAAAGTTATCTGGAAAGATTGAAGGCGGAGAATTTGTCTTTAGGTTCGCGTTTCCGCGTTGAAGACAAATATCTTAATATGAACCAGATATTTGGAAATTAAGAGACTCTGGCCGGGTATTGAAATTTTGCCCTGCTCTCCATTGATGCTGAATATCCGTTCGGTTAAAGACGAGGGCGAAATTTTGTTAATTAAAAAGGCCATAGAGATTACGGAAAAAGCCTTGGCTGAAACTTTATCTTTGATAAAATTCGGCATGACCGAACAGGAAATTGCCGCTGAAATCAGTTATCGGCAAAGGAAACTCGGAGCAAGCGCCGATGCTTTTTCTCTTATTATTCTATCCGGCAAGCATTCGGCTTTAATTCATGGCGAGCCCAGTGAAAATATGATTCAAGCTGGCGATATTCTCCAATTTGATATCGGTGCCGTTTATAAAGGTTATCACTCCGACCTTTCGAGAGTGGTGATTGTCGGCGGTCAGCCAACTTCGAAACAATGCGAGATTTACGGGTTTGTCAGAATGATTCAGAAAGAATGCTGGCTGGTTCCAGTCTCAAGGCATAGAGTGTAGCTTCAGAATGCAGAGCCAGGCCACCGATACTCTGGCCTGTACTCTACGTAGTCATAGATTTGTCAATCTGCTCCCAGCTGGTAGAAAGACCGATTGTCCAGCGCCAGATCCCTATGTCAGAGGCATCGGTGGTAGCATAGATAATGCCATTTTCCTGGTAAGCGGCATCAGCTACTACCTGAACATCACCGTTACCGATAGCATTATTGATTTGTAAAGCTGGCACCGCCGTCAGTGGAATAAGCCACCTCCCCGTTTCTGCTGCCGGCAAGAACCGTCCCATTTTCGGCCATAGACAACATGTTGATGTCAGATAGTCCGGACTCTACCGGTTCCCCCAGATATACCGCTATGCGTGCCCTTTATGGTGTGACCTCCGGTTCAGGCAACATAGAAAGTGTCCGCATTTTCAACCACAATATCGATGATAGTTCCCAGGGCATGGTACTACTTCCATGTATTGCCACGATTATGTGATACCTCTATAATATTACCACCGACCTCAGCTGCATAAATGGTATAATCCAAGGCGTAATTTGGGGTTAATCTAAGGATCATTTGGTGGGGTGAAATTTCCACGTAACTGCCGTGACAGCGATGCGT
>CAWGAO010000007.1:0-191993 GCA_963820595.1 Candidatus Tagabacteria bacterium | reverse complement strand
TCCGCCTGTTGTTTCTTTGATGCCAGTCGTGATAAATGAAATAATGTATGATTTGGAAGGTTCAGACGCAATTGGGAGCAAAGGTCGGGAGTGGGTAGAAATTTTCAATGATTCTAGTCAGGAAATTAATTTAAGCGGCTGGAAATTTAATGATGGGGATAGCGTGACGAATCATGGTTTAAATGAGCCGCCGACCCAAGGTTTAATAACTATCTCACCTGATGGTTACGCAATTTTAGCCGTTGACGCCCCAACTTTTCTTTCAGACCATCAAAATTACAACGGTACAGTTATTGATATTCTTGGTGTAAATAGTTTTAATAACACCGGCGCCATCTTGAAACTGATCGATAGTAACGGTAAAGAAGTTAGTTCTGTTGGTTATGACAAAAATATGGGTGCCGCCGACGACGGCAATTCTTTGCAATATATAGACGGAGAATGGGTTGCCGCCAGTCCAACGCCCGGCGCAAAAAATTCTAAATCTTCAGAGCCGCCTGCGTCAGACGCAATTCCTCCTATTGCTGCCCTTACTGTTCCAGCTAATAGTGCCACTGTTTCCGGCTCAGTGGTTTCTATTTCCGCTGATGCTTCTGATAATGTCGGAGTGGCTGGCGTTCAATTCAAGCTGGATGAACAAAATCTTGGTTCTGAAATTACAAACTCGCCTTACTCCATTATTTGGGATACTACTACTTTTGCGAACGGCTCTTATGACAATTGCGGCTGTGGCAAGAGACGCTTCGGGTAATTATGCCACTTCCACGATAATTAATGTTACGGTTAATAATGTTGTTGTAGTTGATAGATGACACTTTGCCCGCCCGACATTTCATTTTCGATTTCGGAATGTCGACCGATGCATTCGCTTTCGCCGGATGGCTGCCTTATTAGCCACGACAACTCTTCATCTTTTGTGGCAAAGTTCAGCAAGTGATTTGGATTATTTTGAACTTACTCAAAATGGCGTGATAAACGCGACCACTTCCACTTCGACGGAGATTATCGTTTCGGACAATTCCGACGAATAATTTTTCCGTCAAGGCGAAAGACAAGATAGGCAATTGGTCGGAGCCGAGATCAATAGAAGTTGAGATTTCATTGATGTCAGTGGTTATTAACGAAATCGCCTGGGCGGGCACATCGGCTTCAAACGACTTGCAGACGAATGGATTGAGCTTTATAATCGAACATCTAAAGATGATCGATTTAAATAATTGGATACTCTATTCTTCTAACCGACTACAAACCATATATTCATCTTTCCGGAATGATCCCGGGCAATGGATACTATCTTTTGGAGAGAACTGACGATACTACAGTTTCGGACATAAACCCTGCCGATTTAATTTATACCGGCGCTCTTTCCAATGACGGCGAAAATCTTATTCTTTCCTACGCTTCCACGACTATCGATGAGGTTCCTTATTGTAAAAAGTGGTGCGACCACGGGACTGCTTCTCCTTATTATTTTTCATATCTTTCAATGGAAAGATATGATCCGGACACATCGGGCACCGACCCGAAAATTGGGGAACCAACAATATGCTTATCAAAAACGGGAAAAACGCCGATGGCCAAAACATCTATGGCACTCCCAAGGCCAGAAACAGCCTCAATTATCTGATAGCCAGAGGAGCTTCGAATATTAATTCCAATGTAACCCTTACAAAAGCCAAAAGTCCCTACCTTGTTGCAGGGAATGGTAACGGCCTTGTTCAGACTTTTCAGGGTAATTCCGTCCTGACAATAGAATCGGGAGTTGTTATCAAATTTTATACCAACTCCGGTTTGGCGTTTTTGGAAAATGCAGCCGTAAAAGCGCAAGGCGTTGCCGGCGACCCGATAGTATTCACCAGTTTTAATGATGACGAATACGGTGGCGATTTGGATAAAACATTTTCGAATCCTTACGCGGGCGGTTGGTTCGGGGTTGATATTTATTCGACCGCCAACGATACGATTTTTAACAATGCGATTTTTCGATACGGAGGGCAGTATTACACGTGCTGCGCTCTTTACAATAGGGCAAATTTGAGTTTTCAAAATTCTTCCGCTACAATCTCCAATTCCATTTTTGAATATTCGAAAGTGTACGGTTTAAAATTAAGCAATTCTAATTTTACGGTTTCAAACAATATTTTCCGATATAACAATAATTTCGAAGAGGGATTCGCTTCCGGCATGACGATTGACGCAAACAGCGCGGCGACGGTTCGAGCCAATACGTTTTCACAAAACCGAGTTGGGCTTCGAATCGCCGATTCTAGCGGAACAATCGTGGATTCTAATAATTTTATTTCCAATTCCGATAAAGCTATTTCTTCCCAAGGTCTTTTGGCTACCTTCAGCAATAATTTCGGTTCGGCTAACGGAAAGGACGGAATAGTTATTGCCAACGGGGATATCACCCGTCAGAACGCCACTACTACTTTAAAATCCAATTCGCTTCCGTATATAATTGATGGTCAGCTATGCTGGCCAAACGTTGCTGTCGGCTCCGCTCTTGTTATTGAACCGGGGGTTGTCGTTAAAGCGGGCGGAGGAAGTTCTTGGGGAGCGGACTTTCTGTTTCCGGGAATCTTTTTATTGAAGGATTAAACAGCGGTGACGTTATTTTTACCTCGATTTCTTCCACTCCTTCTCGGGGAGATTGGAAAGGAATTTATGCTCTTCCCGGCAGTTTGACAAATATCAAAGGAACGACTTTTAGTTACGCCGATACCGCGATTTCTTACGTCGGCTCTCCGATTAATCTTGAAAATGTGAGATTTGAAAATAATAACTTGGCGGTTTCTGCCGATTCCGGCAGTGTGGCTCAAACGATTTCTGCCATTGAGTTTTTCCCGGTTGACGTTGCAACCACCTCGCCGCCGGGATTGTGGTAGGGTAGGGAAATAATAACATGGCGGTGCGCCAAATTTCTCTGCGTATTAATGTGGGAAGTTCAACTTCCCACACTTCTCAGTTTATTTTGACGGTCGGTAAAACTTATGATATGATATAGTCAATTATTATTAATCTACAAAACTATGGGAACTCGAGAGGTGGGCGGATATATCCCACCCGATACACAAAAGGAAAATTTTACTGCTTTCGTTAAAGAAAGAGCCCTTGAATATGTTAGTCAGGGAAAGCTAAAAGAGGCCATTGATTCTATGGTGTCTGATTTAAATAAGGACGATAGCCGACCGCAGGAACAAAAAGATGTGATTGTTATGATGGGTATGGATTTGAGAAATCAACCAAATCTTACTAAAAAAGAAGTCATAGATTTTATAGAAGGATTTGCAGAATAAATTACAAAAAATAGTGTGGGAAGTTGAACTTCCCACACTATTTCCAATATCGGGGGAATTGTTTTTTCCCTTCAGTTTGCTAAATTATTCACAGACAGTTTTTTGACCCCGTTAGAAGTTTTCAGCGCGCTTTTATTGTTTTCTATTGACTGGAGCCGTAGGCGGCGGACATCGCCGTGATGCAATTTGTAACCATCAGCGTTTAGTTGAACTTCTAACGGGGTTGAAACTTAACAGTTCTTTAAAATGTTTTATTGATTGGAGGATATGAATATGGCGAAAACAAAGAAGAAGGTTGTTTTTTCAGCGAAGAAAGACCAAATTAAAATCGGTATTATCGGTGTTGGCATGGTTGGCACGCCGTTGATGCGTTGGTTCCTTGAAAAGGGATGGAAAAGAGGAGAAACTCTTTTCTGTTATGACGCCGACCCAAAAAAGGGCTATCGCGACAGCATCAATGAGGCGACAATTATTTTCATTTGCGTTCCGACGCCTTCGAATCCCGACGGTTCCTGCAATATCTCTATCGTGGAATCGGTAATTAGCCGATTACCCGACCGTAAAAATCGTTTGGATTGGTGCATTATTATAAAATCAACGGTTCCGCCCGGAACAACGGCTGATTTATGTAAGAAATACGGCAGAAAAGGATGCTTCATGTTCAATCCGGAATTTCTGACCGAAGCGCAAGCTTGGGAAGATTTTATCCGGCCCGACAGGCAGATTTTTGGCGCGGCTGACGAAGAATCCAGAAGATGGCTTAATCTTATAATAAATTTTCTTCCAACCGCCACTTATAATTCGCCCGGTTTTTTCCAAACCAAAGACGGCGATAGAAAATATCATTTTCACGAGGTAAATTCAACCGAAGCAGAATTGGCAAAATACGGCGGGAATCAGTATGGCGCCTGGAAGGTAAGCTTTTTCAATATGATATATGACAGGTGCCGGGCGATTGGCGTGGACCCTGAAAAAGTCATCGCTTTAATTACTCATGACAGAAGAATCGGCATGGCGTGGAGCGATCCTACCCACGGCGATTTTAGGGGTTATGCGGGATTTTGTTTTCCGAAGGATACGAACGCCATCATCGCTCATGATGAAAAAATTCTTCCAGAATTGACCGGTGATAACGGCGTGGATCCGGAAGTTTATGCGGAAAGTATCGGGATGGAAAAAGGCGTCAGGCGCTACAACGACGTATTAATGAAATCTCAAGGCCACAATACCAAAGAACTAAGTGTTCATGATATTGAAGTTCAAAAAAGATTGGAAGAAAAATTAAAGAAAAAAAGGGGAGGCAAATAGCATGGCAAAAGTAAAAGTAATCGTTACCGGCGGAGCCGGCTTCATCGGTTCACATTTGGTTGATGCTTTAGTGAAAAAGGGTCTTAAGGTGCATGTTATTGATAATCTTGTAAACGGAAAAAGGGAGAACATAAACCCGGCAGCTGTTTTTCATGAAGTTGATATACGCGATTTCGAAAAGATCAAATCGCTATTCGAGGGAGCGAAGTTCGTTTTCCATCTTGCCGCTTTGCCGCGAGTTCAATATTCCATTGAAAATCCGCAGATAACCCATGACACGAACGTTAACGGAACGCTGGATGTTTTAATCGCGGCCCGCGATAACGGAGTGAAGCGAGTGATTTATTCGTCTTCCTCGTCCGTCTACGGCAATCAGGAAAAACTTCCCCTTCGCGAGATTATGAAACCGATGCCTATAAGTCCTTACGGTCTTCAAAAATACATCGGTGAGCTTCAATGCAGACTTTTTTCGCAGATTTACGGCTTGGAAACGATTTCGCTCAGGTATTTTAACGTCTACGGTTCTCGCGCGCCGCTTGGCGGAGCATATGCTCTGGTTATCGGCCAGGTTTTTGGGCCAAATGAAAAAAGGAGAGCCTCTGATGATTGTGCCGGACGGCAAGCAATCGCGCGACTTCACTTATGTAAGCGACGTTGTTCGGGCAAATATTCTTGCCGCCGAATCACCAAAAGTCGGCAAAGGGGAAGCTGTGAATATTGGCGGCGGTAAAAATCATTCGGTATTGGAAGTTGCCGCTATTATCGGCGGCCCTACGGTATTCATAGAGCCGCGGCTAGAGATCAAACATACCCTTGCAAGCATTAAAATGGCGAAAAAGCTGCTTAACTGGGAGCCGAAAATATCCTTGAAAGAAGGAATAGAAATATTGAAAAAACCGGCCCAAAACCGTTCAAACTAGGGCTGGTAAAATTTACCCCACCTTTCTATCGAGAGGTGGGGATTTGACTTTTTTGACGGGATTTGCTATATAGTAGATGTGAGTGTTTCTGCCCTTGGGCAGGTACAATCTATGTCTGTATAAGCCCCCTTGCAAAAGGGGGTTTGTATTTGCGAGGAATAATCAGAGTCTATATAATTAAATTGTAAGTTGTAATGGCCAATGAGCGGCCACCCGCCCTACTAACATTGCAGGGGGTCAAGGATTAAATGGCACTCACAAAAGACATAGAACTTGGAGTTTAGCCATCCTTGGTCCCTCATTAGGTGTTAGTGGGCGGACACGTTAAATTAAAATGTTAAAAATCCAAAAAGACGTACTTTTAGGTCCTTATACTACTTTTAAAATAGGAGGACCCGCAAAATATTTCGCCGAGGCGGAAAACGTCGAAGAAATTCAGGAATGTTGCAATTGGGCGAACAAACAGAAAATTCCTGTTTTAGCGTTGGGTGGAGGTTCGAATGTTTTAATTTCCGACAAAGGTTTCGGCGGATTGGTGATTAAAATTAAAAATTCAAAATTTAAAATTAAAAACTCTGTTATAGAATGCGATGCCGGCGTTCCATTGGCAAAATTAGTGACGGAATCCGTAAATGCCGGTTTGTCTGGTTTGGAATGGGCGATGGGTATTCCGGGCACAATTGGCGGAGCGGTTTTCGGAAACACGGGTGCTTATGGTCATAGCATCTCAGAATCGGTTCATAAAGTGAGAACTATATTAATTGATAATTGCAGTGTATTAAAGGAATATACCCGTAAAGATTGTATTTTCGCGTATCGCAGCAGTAATTTCAGGAATCTAAAAGAGATTATCGTCAGCGTGGAATTAGAATTGTTTGTCGGGAAAAAAGAAGAAAGTTTGAAGACAATTAAAGATATAATTTCGCAACGGAAAATAAAAATACCGCCATTTCCTTCCGCTGGCAGCTTTTTCAGAAATTACAAATTAACAAAAAACGCACAAGAAGACCCGCTGATTAAAAGGCATCCCGAATTGCTACAAAAGATGAGGGGCGGGAAAGTTCCCACGGGATATTTGCTTGAGCAATGCGATTTAAAAGGAGTACAGATTGGTGGAGCAATGATAGCAAATGAACATACAAATTTTATTGTGAATTTGGGAGGGGCTACTGCCGAAAATGTTTTGGCATTAATCGGTTTATGTAAGGAAAAAGTTAAAGAGAAATACGGATTCGAATTAGAGATTGAGAAGAGATTATTGGGATTCGATGACAAAAAATAAAAGAAAAAAATTTTGAGCGTTAGGATCTAATTGGAAGATGAGGCAGTGGTGATTTGACTGATTTTTAAGGAGCGGAGCGACTATAAAAATCGTCACCCCGCCTAAGGCGGGGTCCTCAATTTTTCAGTTCGCTTTCGCTCGCGAAAAATTGGGACTTATCCACACTTTTTACCTTTTTAAATTTTTTTAATCAGAAAAATATTCTATAATTGAATTAGAAGTGTGCCTGATTGAAATTCAAATCAGACTTTTAATCGGCACTCTGCATTTATAGTTCCGCCGCTGGCGGGATGGGCCCGGCAAGCACAAGTTAGGTCGATGGTTGCCGAGTTATACAGTGGGGTAAATTGATTAATTTATCTAAAAACAAATGGCCAAGAAAAAAGTAAAGAAGGTAAAGAAAGTAAAAAGGGCGAAAAGACGGTAATCCGAACCCTTTGAAATTTCTTCGCCTGCCCCGGCATCTTGCCGGGGCAGGTTTTGTTTTTCCAAAAAATAATGACCCCGCCTTGGCGGGGGAATATATTTTTTGAGAACCCCGCCCTCTAAGCGGTTTATTTAGTTTTCGGCAAAAGTTAAAATTAAATTGTAAGAATATTTTTTAAATGGTATTATTGCGAACATAGAGGGCGGGGTGATGATTTTCCCCGCCTGCCATACGCCTTGAGCCGGTTTCATTTCCCAATATTCATTAGGAAAAATGTGCAAAGAGGCCAAAATAACTTTTTAAAGTTAATGGCGTAAGGCGATTGGCGGGCAGGTAAAACTCACTTCGTTCGTTAAGAAAATCTATCATGTCTATTATCTCTAAAATTTTTGGCGACGCAAATAGCCGTTTTTTAAAGACTCTTGAACCGAAAATCAGAGAAATTAACGCTTTGGAGGAAAACTTTGAAAAACTTTCCGACGGCGATCTCAAAGAAAAAACCCAAGAATTTAAAAAGCGGGTTCATCCGCCAGCTGGCGGAGAACAGACTCTGGACGATATTTTGGCGGAAGCTTTTGCCGCCGTCCGGGAAGCGGCAAAGCGGACTCTCGGCCAGCGCCATTTTGACGTCCAACTGATGGGAGGAATAGCCTTGCATCAGGGAAAAATTGCCGAAATGAAAACCGGCGAAGGCAAAACTTTAGTTGCCACTCTGCCGGCTTATTTAAATGCTCTTAACCGGCAAAGGGGTTCATATCGTGACGGTTAACGATTATCTTTCCCGGCGCGATGCGGTTTGGATGGGACAGATTTACGATGCGCTTGGGCTTGTCGGTCGGCTGTTTGAATCACGAACAATCTTTTCTTTACGACTCGACTCATCGTACTCATTCGGAAGAACAGGAAAAGGAAGAAGATAAAACGCGCGATATGCTCGGCAGTTTTAAAGTGGTTCATGAATTTTTAAAACCCTGCACAAGACAGAGAAGCGTATGCGGCGGATATAACTTACGGCACCAATAACGAATTCGGCTTTGATTATTTGCGGGACAACATGGCTTATGGCAAACCTGACATCGTCCAGCGCGAACATTATTTTGCCATTGTTGACGAAATAGATTCTATTTTAATAGATGAAGCGGGAACTCCTTTGATTATTTCCGCGCCCGACACCGAATCGGAAGAACTTTACGATACTTTCAGCCATATCGTTCCGCGGCTTAAAGAAGGAACGCGATTATACGGTTGATGAAAAAATGAAAGCGGTTTCCATCACCGAAGAAGGCATTGAAGCGGTGGAAAAAATGCTCGGCATAAAAGATATTTATACGGAAAAAGGCATAAAATATGTTCATCATTTGGAGCAGGCTTTGAGAGCCCAGGCCGTAATCCTACCGGCAAACCGCTTTTTACGCAAAGACAAGGATTATGTCGTCAAAAACGGCGAAATTATTATTGTTGATGAATTTACCGGACGCTTGATGCCCGGCCGCCGCTGGTCGGAAGGTTTGCATCAGGCGATAGAAGCCAAAGAAGGCGTCCCGGTCCAAAAAGAATCGCGCACTTTGGCGAGCATTACTTTTCAGAATTATTTCAGGATGTATAAAAAACTTGCGCGGAATGACCGGCACCGCTTTCACTTCGGCCGAAGAATTTCAGAAAGTTTACAATCTGGAAGTGGCAGTTATTCCCACGAACAAACCGATGATAAGAAAAGATTTGTCCGGATTTGGTTTTTCAAACCGAGAAAGGAAAATTCCAGGCTATTGTCAGAGAAATAAAAAATTTGCACAAACCGGCCAGCCGGTTTTGGTCGGCACGGTTTCCATCGAGAAAAATGAATACTTTCGGCGTTGTTAAAACGCGAAGGCGTTCCTCACCGGGTTTTAAACGCCAAGCATCACGAAGAAGAAGGAGAAATTATCGCCCAAGCCGGAAGGCACGGAGGCGTTACCATTGCCACGAATATGGCGGGCAGGGGAGTCGACATTGTTTTGGGCGGAAATCCTCCGGACGATAAAAGAAGCGGAAGAAATAAAAAAATTGGGCGGACTTGTTGTCTTGGGAACCCAAAGGCACGAAGCGAGAAGAATTGACAACCAGTTGAGAGGCAGGCGCGGCAGGCAGGGCGATCCGGGAAAAACAAGATTTTTTGTTTCTCTTGAAGATGATTTGATGAGGATTTTCGGTTCGGACCGAATTAAAAATATGATGGGAAGTTTTGGCATTCCCGAAGACCAGCCCATTGAAAACAAACTGGTCTCGAAAGCCATTGAATCGGCCCAATCAAAAATCGAAGGACTTAATTTTGACGCCAGAAAACATGTTTTGGAATATGATGACGTGATGAACCAGCAGAGGAATAAGATTTATTCGTGGCGGAGAAAAATTTTATTAAACGACAACGAAGGCCTTAAAGAAATCATTAAAGAAATTTTCGAAAAAGAAAACCAAAATTTCGAATTATTCGAAAAACGGTTAAAAGATAATCCGGAAGGCGAAAAAAACTTTTTTATACTCAACGCATATTTTTGCTTCGAGTGATTGATATGTTTTGGGTTGAGCATTTGGAAACGATGGAATATATGCGTTCTTCGGTGGGCTTCGCGCTTACGGCCAGCGCGACCCTTTGGTGGAATATAAAAACGAAGGCGCGCGGCTTTTCAGGGAACTTGAAGTCATGATTCGCGCGAATTACTGCCGATTGGCTTTGGAGATTAAAGCGGGCGGTGGGCAGGTTCAGGAAACGCCAATGATGCAAATGGCTGGAAGACCGAAGGAAGTAAGCCGAAGTCCAAATGACTCAGTAGGCCGCAACGATCCCTGTCCATGCGGAGCGAAAAGACCTGATGGCCGTCCAATCAAGTATAAACATTGTTGTGGAAAAAATTCGTAATTTAATTAGAGCAAGCGGAGTCCGCCAAAGCCTCGGCGTCGGCGGACGGTTCAGGAAAAAAATATAAAAAATGTTGCGGGAAATGACTAAAGAAAATCAACTCAAAAAAATTGCGCGGGAAATCGAGAGATGCGCCGTTTGCCGCAGAGGTAAGATAGGCAAAGCCGTGCCTGGTGAAGGAAATCCCAACACCAAAGTCGTTTTTATCGGCGAAGCGCCGGGGAGAGAGGAAGCAAAAACCGGCCGGCCGTTTATCGGCAGAGCAGGCAAGCTTTTGAGGTCATTAATAAAAGAAACCGGTCTTTCCGAAAAGAAAGTTTATATTACAAATCCCGTAAAATATCTTCCTAAATACGGCACGCCGAAAAAAGAAGACATTCTTCACGGCAAAAGACATCTTCTAAAACAACTCGCAATTATAAATCCGAAAATCGTCGTGTTGTTGGGCAGTGTTGCATCTCAAGCGCTTCTCGACAAGAAAGTGCCGGTTCTAAAATTGCACGGCCGCATCGTTGAAAAAGATAACAGGAAGTATCTGATTACAATTCATCCTTCGGCGGTGCTTCGTTTTCCTAAATATAAAAAAGTGCTCAAAAAAGACTTTCGAAAATTAAAATCATTATTAAGATTAGGGCAAAAATAGACGCAAAAGACGCCTATTGACCCCGTTAGAAGTAAGCCGCCCCGGGACGGCTGCCGCCGTGCCTTCGGTAGAGTGGACTTCTAACGGGGTTGACAAATTTTCCATATGCGCTAAACTCTTTTAAGTTGTAAGTTTTCTCAGAGAGTTTCTATGCCTTATGCTAATTATTAAGTGTAAGGTGGCTAAGGCCAATGGCCTTTAAGAAAGTTCAAATGAGAGGTCGCCTTACAAGATAATTAGAATAAGTAACATAAGTATAATGGCTAAAAAGTTATACGTAGGCGGTTTGTCGTACAGTACAAGCGATGATGCCCTGCGAGATGCGTTTTCCCAGGCAGGAACCGTTGAATCGGCAACAATCATTATGGACAAAATGTCCGGCCGGTCAAAGGGTTTCGGTTTCGTGGAAATGGCTACCGACGAGGAAGCCCAGAAAGCGATGGAGATGTGGAACGGCAAAGAGCTAGACGGCCGCAATCTTACCGTAAACGAAGCCCGACCGATGGAATCTCGGCCTCCGCGAAGAGGAGGATTTGACCGAGGCGACAGAGGAGGAGGTGGTTTCGGCAGACGGAACAGCTGGTAATTAAACAAGAACAGCCTTCGACTTTAGTCAGGGCTGTTTTTGTTTGGAGTTTTTTTCCAAAAAATAATGACCTCGCTCTGGCGGGGGAATATATTTTTTGAGAACCCCGCCCTCTAAGTATTACATTAAATAGTTTGTTCTATTTATTAAAATATAAAAGATCTTATAATATTATTTAGAAATTGCGAAATTGTAATTATTAGATGCGTTAAAAGAGCGGGGTGATGATTTTTATAGTCGTTTCACTCCTTAAAAATCAATCATGAACCTAACTCCTACAATCGGCTTGGAAATACACGTTGAACTGAAGACAAAAACCAAAATGTTTTGCGGAAGTTTAAATGATCCGAATGAGCGTCATCCTAATATTAATATTTGTCCGATATGCACGGGTCATCCGGGCACATTGCCGGTGATAAATAAGGAAGCGCTAAAAAGCGTTTTAAAAGTCGGAATGGCGCTAAAAGGAAAGATTGCTGAACGTTCCAATTTTGACCGGAAAAATTATTTTTATCCCGATTTGCCGAAAGGATACCAAATATCCCAATATAAATGTCCTTTGGTTGAAGGCGGAGAATTGAACGGCGTTAGAATCAGGCGAATTCATCTGGAAGAAGATACCGGCAGTCTTATCCATCAGGGAGATGATAGTTTCGTTGATTTTAACAGGGCCGGCAGTCCCTTTAATGGAATTGGTCACGGAGCCGGATATAACTTCCGGAAAAGATGCCAGAGATTTTGCCGAGGAACTTCAGCTTATTTTGCGCTATCTTGATGTTTCAGATGCCGAAATGGAAAAAGGAGAAATGCGCTGCGAAGTTAACATTTCTCTTAATATGGGAACCAAGGTAGAAATAAAAAATCTTAACTCTTTCAGGGCGGTTGAAAAATCAATTGAATACGAGATAGAACGGCAGACGGAACTTTTAGAGAAAGGAGAAGGAATTGAGCAGGAAACCCGCGGCTGGGATGAAAATAAAGGGAAAACTTTTTCCCAGCGTAAAAAAGAGGAAGCTCACGATTATCGTTATTTCCCGGAGCCGGATTTACCGCCGCTGGATTTAACGAGCGCCGAATTCCAGGCAGAATTAGGTTTCCCGATTATCATACCGGAACTTCCTTTTCAGAAACGCGAACGATTTAAGAAAGAATATTCGCTTAAGGAAAAAGCAATAAATATTTTAGTCCGCGATAAACAACTTAGCGATTTTTTTGAGGATGCGATGTCGGAATTGAAGGCGGAGGCGGGGGAAAAAGCGATTCATGCACTGGCTGAAATTGCTTATAATTACGCATCGTCCGATTTAACCGGCTTAATGAATGAAAAATATTTAAACTGGAGTGATTTGCGCGTTAGTCCCCATGCTTTCGGAGAATTGGTAGCCATGGTTGCCAAAGAAGAAATTTCTTCGCGCGTTGCGAAAGACGTTTTAAAGGCAATGATAGAAACAGGGAAGGAGCCGAACGTGATTGTAAAAGAAAGCGGTTTGGAACAAACGCACGACAGGGGATTTATAGAAGAAGCCGTAAGAAAAGTTATCGAACTTAATCCCAAGGCCGTTAGTGATTATAAAAATGGCAAAGAAGAATCGCTTCAATTTCTTATCGGCCAGATTATGAGGGAAACGAAAGGAAAAGCCAAACCGGAAACTTTGAAAGAAATTTTGAAACAAATTATTTAAACTCAAAACCCCGCCCTAAGGCGGGGTTTTGAGTTTAAAGCTTGATGCAAAGTCAATTTGCCAATTCGATATTTCGAAACGCAAACAACGGGCATAGAGGGCGGGGTTAATCCTCGATAAGCTTGACTTTTAATTTTTTTATTTTTGATTTTATTGGCTTGGTCAATTTTATGCGATGGCTATCGCCGTCATCTATTTCTCTTACAAGCATCTCCAAGTCCTCCATTTTATAAATACGGTAATTGCTGATAGGATGGCGGCCAGCCAGAAATTTTCCGCTTCTTGTCCCAGTTTCTTAGGGTCAGAGGGGTTACACCCAGCAAATCCGCCGCCTCTTTGATTGTAAGATATTTCTTATCCATGTATAATAAACTATACTAAAGATAGCAAAAGCATATCATTCATTATATGAAAGATATAAAGATAAGACAACTACTTCAGGTAATTTTGGCCGTGGGAATAACAGTCTTAGTTCTAAGGATTTTTTTCATCGATAGTTTTGTAGTGAGAGGTGATTCTATGGCGCCTACGATTTTGGACGGCGATTGGGTTTTTGTTGATAAAATGTCTTATCGTTTCGCAGATCCAAATAGGGAAGACATTATCGTGGTAAAACCGCGCTCACAGGCAAGCAGAATTATAAAAAGGGTTATAGGTCTTCCGGGTGAACGAATAGAAATAGCCGATGACGGACAGATTAGGATTAAAAATAGCCGCCAAGACGCAGGTAAAGCGTTGTCCGAAACTTATATAAATCTGCCTGCTTTGCCTTTAAGCGGGTCGAGTACGCCAGCAATCGGCATAAATACAATTCAATTAGACCCTAAAGAGTATTTTGTCTTGGGAGACAACAGATATATTAGTATTGATTCGAGAGAATTGGGTCCGGTTGACGAATGGAACGTTGAAGGGCGAGTCGTTTTTGTTTTTAGGCCTAAATCATTTTTCGTTAAAATTTTCTAAAAATCCATTATTAAGGTTTAGTAATGTTTGTAAATGCTTATCAGATCCGGTAAGCATTCATTTTTTTAAAAATTTTTCTTCTTAAAAAATTTTTAAAAATTTTTTACATCAAAACTGTGGATTTCTTTTATCCGATACTATCGGTTAATTTTTTGCAAAAAAATTCTTTTCCAGAGCTTATCCACAGAAATTTTTTGTTTTATTTGTTGGGTTTTTTGATAAAATGAAGTTAATTGCAATTTAACCGATACATCGTATCGGACAGAAAAAAATTGAACTCAAAATCAGATTTCAATACTAATACTAAGATGGGAGGCGAGCATCAATGGCTATCGATGTCAGAAGCCAGCCAATTCACTCCGTACAGTGCGGAGTATTTGAGTTTACTCGCGCGAAAAGGAAAACTTCCTGCAAAAAAAATCGGTAAAACTTGGTTTACCACAAGAGCTTCTCTAGATGAATACATGCATCGGCAAATGGTGCGCGCAAAGATTCAAAAAGGAGTGCTCGGCGTAATCAGCAGCCGACAAGGAATTCCCGAAAGCAGTTTGAATCTGATTAATTTTATTCGCGGGAGATTAACGCATGGCTTAGCCGAAAAAATTATTGAAGAAAAAAAACCCGATTCCAGCCAATCCGTATTAATAGAAGAGATAAAAAAACTTTCTGAATCGGTCGGAGGACTTTCTAATAAAATAGAAACGATAACGACTCTGAAAAGAGAAGAGCCGTCAAAAGAGGAATTCTTGCCAGAGAAAGCTCCGGAATCGGAATCGGAAAAATTGCCGATAGCCGAGATAACCGAAAAGGAATCGAATATATTTTTCGAAAAATTTACAAATAAGTTCAATAAATTTTTAGATTCGTCTATCGAAGAACATTTTGGATTGTTTCATCGCGCCTGGACCGTTGTAAAAAATTCTTTTAAATCCGTTTTTTCTCACTCGTTTCTTTTTTCGCTTTTTATCGTTGCCTTGATTTTATTGATGGTTTTTCCCGCGCGATCCATTTTCGGATTTGTCGATGACGCATTGAACGGCGCTTGGAACAAGTTGCGCGATGCGCAAACTGTTTTAGGTTTTCGTCCCGGCACTCACGAAAATGAAATTTTGCTTTTAGACAAACGCGGAAATATTTCTATTTCCGGCCACATCGAAACCGAAGGCCAGTTTCGATCATTCGTGAAAGACGGCATCGCGCCCATTGTCGTAGATTCAAAAACAAAAGTTGAAAATCTGAACGCCGATTATTTGGACAATCTTCACGCGGAAGAATTTACTTTGGCATATGTAACTAAGAACGGCAATATTACTACCGAAGACGTTTATTTGGACGGCAAAGTCGAAGTCGGCAGAACTCTGCTGGTTAAAGGCGCAACCCGGCTCTTGTCGAGCCTGGAAGTAGATGGAGAAATAAGCGTTTTTGGCAATGCGAACTTTAAAAAGTCCCTCAATGTGGGAGGCGCTGTTAACGCGCAGGATGTTGTCGCGGCGGGAATTATAACCGGCAGAACCGTGAGCGCCCAACTCGTGAATGCTCCAACCATCAGCGCCTCCCAATCTTTAGCTTCGGATGGAAACTTTAACGTCGGAGGTCAGAGCGTATTCGGCGGATTTGCTTTTTTTAATTCCGGTCTGCAGGCAAGGAGCGGAGATTTCGACATCAGCTTGGGTGTGGGCGGAGATTTTTCCGCGACAGGAAACGTTCGGCTCGGTTATATTTCTAAAGATGTGAACATTACATCTCAGAATTGGTACATTGCAAAATCCGGTGCAGCTTCTTTTGCCGCGCTTAACGTTTCGGGAACAAGCACTTTGTCCAATCTTAATGTTTTCAAGCTAAACGCAACTATAGCTTCAACGACTCAACTCTCTGTTTCAGATTATTTTTGGTCCAACGGCACAACGACCATTGGCAATCAGGACTCCGATGTTTTAAATATTAACTCGACTGTTTGGAATCTTGCCTCGAGCACGGCAACCACGACAGTGGCGATGACAAGCGGCATTGATTTTACTTCCGGGACTTTCGTAATTGATCCTTATTCAAATCGCGTCGGCATCGGAACCACTTCTCCATTCGCGACGCTATCGGTGGCAGGTCAGATTGCCGGAGATTATTTTACAGCTGTCGCCACTTCCGCCACTTCAACTTTTGCCGGAGGCATCGAAGCAAATCTTTTAAATGTAACCAGCAGTTCCGCCACTTCAACTTTTGCAAATGGAATTCAGATTTCGGCCGGTTGTTTCAGGTTGCCCGACGGTTCTTGCGCGGGAATAGGAGGCGGAGGAGGGATAACTTCTTTGAACGGCTTAAATGCCGCAGACCAAACATTTGCCACAACTTCGGATGCCAACATCACTTTATCAATCACTTCCTCGGGTTCTATCCATACTTTCAGTCCGGGCTGGACCGGCACCCTCGCCGTCGATAGGGGAGGCACAGGCTGGAACAATCTCTATTCCAATTCAATTTTATTAGGCAACGGCGCAGGAGCCGTTGCCACAACTTCAAGCGGAACAGACGGAGAAGTTCTTGCTTTATTTAACGGAGTTCCGACCTGGCAGCCGACCACAACATTGGCAACCATTATCGGAACATTGGACGTAAACAAAGGAGGCACTGGCGCTAATTCTTTCGGCCAAGGCTGGCTTTATTCCACGGGCGGAACTTCGGCTCTGGCGGCTTCCACAAGTCCGACAGTCAATTATATCACCGCCACTTCGACTTCAATCGCTTCAACTATTCCTTACGCTTCTTCAACCGCTTTGACTGTTTCCGGAACCGGATATTTCGGAACAACAGACTATGGAGGAACAGCCACTTCCACCGGTTCCCAGTTAACTGCAAGCGGAGCATACCTTATTAATTCCGGCTCACTTCTTTCCATAAATACTTCAAACAACCAGCCAGTCACTTTCGGCAACGGAAAAGTAACTATTCCTTACGCTTCCACAACCGCTTTGACTGTTTCCGGAACCGCTTCCACCACCGACCTCTACATTTCAGGAAACGCTTACGGCGGAACATTTTCCTTGGGAATCTGGAACGGAGGAATAATCGATGTCGGCTACGGCGGAACCGGTTCAACCACTTTAACCGGAATATTAAAAGGAAACGGAACCAATCCGATTCAAACTGCCGTCGGAGGAATCAGATTACGAATTTCCTCTGACTTTCGCTTATCCTTTACAGCGTTTTTCAAATGCAATTAGCACCGCTTTTGGCACGACGACTTCCAATACATTTTCCAGTCTTAATACTTTTAGTGGCGGCGCGACATTAGCAAATAGCGTCACGCTTTCGGGAATAACGGGGTCTACGCAATGTCTTCATGTAAATTCATCAGGCGTAATTTCTGGAACTGGCGGAGATTGTGGCGTGGCAGGCGCGGGACTTCAAAGTCTTAACGGTCTTACGGCAAACACTCAATATTTTGCTACCAGCTCAAATGACGGCGGTTGGGGATTTTCTTCTCTTACCGATACTCATACTTTAAATATTCCACAGGCTAAATCGAGCAATGTGTTTGGTTTGCTTTCGGGAACCGACTGGACAACTTTCAATGAAAAAATGTCTTCTTCTACTATCGCTTCTCTTTCGAATAACTACATACCGAAATGGAACGGAACGACGAATGTTTTCAACGATTCGGCCATCATTGACAACGGAATCTACGTTACTATTCCTTACGCTTCTTCAACCGCTTTGACTGTTTCGGGAACCGGATATTTCGGAACAATAGACTATGGAGGAACAGCCACTTCCACCGGTTCCCAGTTAACTGCAAGCGGAGCATACCTTATTAATTCCGGCTCACTTCTTTCCATAAATACTTCAAACAACCAGCCAGTCACTTTCGGCAACGGAAAAGTAACCATTCCTTACGCTTCCTCAACCGCTTTGACTGTTTCCGGAACCGCTTCCACTACCGACCTCTACATTTCAGGAAACGCTTACGGCGGAACATTTTCCTTGGGAATTTGGAACGGAGGAATAATCGATGTCGGCTACGGAGGCACGGGCTGGAACAATCTCTATTCCAATTCTATTTTATTAGGCAACGGCGCAGGAGCAGTTGCCACAACTTCAAGCGGAACAGACGGAGAAGTTCTTGCTTTATTTAACGGAGTTCCGACCTGGCAGCCGACCACAACATTGGCAACCATTATCGGAACATTGGACGTAAACAAAGGAGGCACAGGCGCTAATTCTTTCGGCCAAGGCTGGCTTTATTCCACGGGCGGAACTTCGGCTCTGGCGGCTTCCACAAGTCCGACAGTCAATTACATCACCGCCACTTCGACATCAGCCACTTCAACTTTCCCGTACCTTGCTTCTAATTATTCAAATGTTGGATTAGTTGTCGGAGGAACCTGGAACGGCACAGCAATTGACGCGACCCACGGTGGAACAAATCAAACAACATGGACAAAAGGAGATTTGCTCTATTCTGACAACAACGACAGTTTAGCCAAACTGAACATCGGAACAGGAGGATACGTTTTAACTTCATTTAACGGCCTTCCTTCCTGGCAAGCCACTTCAACAATCGGAGTCCAGGGCAGGGGAAACGGCCAGACTGACTATGCTGCTTATTGGACTGATGCAAACACAATTTCATCCGAACAATATCTCAATGTCTCCCGTGGAGGCACGGGAATCGGTTCAGCCACTGCCGGCTACGCTTTAATCGGCAATTCCGCCAGCGCTTTGCAAGCCACTTCAACTTTATTTATTTCAACTTCTGGCAACGTCGGCATCGGGACGACAACGCCTCTGGCTAAACTAAATGTTTACGGAGGGAACGTGGCTTTTCAGACAACTTCAAATTCAGCCACAGCTTTTCAGATATTGAACGCGGCAACGAGTTCGGTATTCACTGTAGATACAAATGCCGCCTCAACGACAATTTCCAATCTTACTGTTTCAACTAACTCGGTTTTAGGAACGGTAATCGGCGGAACTTGGAACGGTTCAACAATTGATGTTGGCTACGGCGGCACTGGCGCCAATTCTTTCGGCCAAGGCTGGCTTTATTCCACGGGAGGAACTTCGGCCCTGGCGGCTTCCACAAGTCCGACAGTCAACTACATCACCGCCACTTCGACTTCAATCGCTTCAACATTTCCTTACGCTTCCTCAACCGCTTTGACTGTTTCGGGAACCGGATATTTCGGAACAACAGACTATGGAGGAACAGCCACTTCCACCGGTTCCCAGTTAACTGCAAGCGGAGCATACCTTATTAATTCCGGCTCACTTCTTTCCATAAATACTTCAAACAACCAGCCTGTTACTTTCGGTAACGGAAAAGTAACTATTCCTTACGCATCCACAACCGCTTTGACTGTTTCCGGAACCGCTTCCACTACCGACCTCTACATTTCAGGAAACGCTTACGGCGGAACATTTTCCCTGGGAACCTGGAATGGAGGAATAATCGATGTCGGCTACGGAGGCACAGGATATTTTTCATACACTCCCGGAGACATGCTTTATGCTGATACTGCGACGACATTCGCAAAAATCGCTTCTTCCACAGACGGAAACGTTCTGATGCTGGGCATAGGAACCGGAATCCCAACTTGGACCGCCACTGACACTTTAGGGATTACCGGTACGGCTGCCGGTTCTGATACTTACGTTCAATACAATAACGGCGGGGCATTCGGCGGAGACGCTAATTTCACGTGGGCTTCAACTACGAAACTTTTTACAATTAACGGCAACGCTTCAACAACCCAATTAACCGCCACGAGTTCAGCTTATCTTGCAACTATTGGCGGCAGTGTCGGAGTCGGCATCACGAATACAACGAATCTTTGGAATGATCAAGGTACCGCAAAAACCGCTGAAATGGCAGTTCAGAACAGCGACACTTCAATCACGTTCAACGGCTCTTCGCCCCAGCTTGTTTTAGTAAATAGCGACAAGACGACTAATAATCTTACCCAGCTTGTTTTCGCCACTCAAAACAACAGCAACGTTTTAACGGGAGAAAGCGCGATTGTTTCAATCAACGGTCGAGAGAAATCTATGGTAACGCAGCAGCCAACTGGCATTTTATACGGATCCGCGGGAGGAGTTAATTTTGGAGTTATTCCGGAAGAAAGGTGAGAATTGACTCGAGCGGCAACGTCGGCATCGCGACGGATACGCCCTCTCAAAAACTTTCGGTCAATGGTTCTCTCTACCTTACCGGCGCTATTTACAATAATGCCACTGGGCCGGGGTCAAACGGTTAGCTTCTTCAATCAACCGGCTCGGCAACGCAATGGGTGGCTACCTCAACTTTAGGTTTTGGCACTGTTAATCCGAGTTTTGCCGGTTATGTTGGATATTATCTTTCAGATGGAAATACCATATCCGGAACCTCTACTATTTTTATTACTCCGGATAGCAAATTTCGGCGTCGGAACTAGACACAACGGGTTATTGGAATAATCAACTTACTTCAAACACCGCTGAAATGGCGGTCAAGAATCAGCGACACTTTAACCACATTTGACGGTTCTTCTCCCCAGCTTGTTTTGATAAACAACAACACAACGGCGAATAATCTTACCCAGCTTGTTTTTGCCACTCGGGACGTCACCGGCAATTTTCTAGTGGGAGGGAGCGCGATTGTTTCAATCAACGGCCAAAGAAACTTTGCCAACGGCAGCAGCCAGCTGGCGTTTTATACGGCTGTAGGAGGAGTTGGATCTGGATTTCCTCCAGCTGAAAGGATGAGAATTGATAACAACGGCAACGTCGGCATAGCGACGGATACGCCCGCGGCAACGCTGGCTGTCGGAGGCAGCGGATATTTCACCGGAGGTTTGGGAGTCGGTTTGGTCAACACTTCGGCCGGCACAATTGTTGCCGCCAGGCGCCATCAATTCTACGGTCACCGGCATCCAAACAGGCGGCACCACCAGACTTTATACTGCCGGCGCTTTGTCTTAATATCACCACCCTGTCCATGTCCGACCAGCTTACTAACACCAAAGCTGACGGGACAGCTCCATTTGTAATAACTTCCACGACAAAAGTATCAAACTTAAACATGGACCGAGTTGATAGTACCATATTGCGGCTTTAACTGATACAAGACTTATTCGCTATAACTCTGGCGGGACTACGTTAGAAAATTCCTCGGTTACCGAAACCAGCGGCGCTTTGGGTGGTATCACCACCTTGTCCATGAACGACCAGCTTACTAATACCAAAGCTGACGGGACAGCTCCATTTGTAATAACTTCCACGACAAAAGTATCAAACTTAAACGTAGACCGAGTTGATGATAAGCATATCAGCGCTGCTGTAGGTGTCTCCGGCGCCTTATCAATCACCGCAGATGCATATATGCTGCACGCCACGGCTGGAACCGCTATCACTATTGCCCACCTCACGACAGCAGGGAATATCCATCTTCCGGCAGCTGGTGCATCCAACCAAATCTTAAAGAACAGCGGAACAGCAGGTACTGGCGCCTGGGGGACAGTAACTGAAAATGCCGGTGCTTTAGCGGCGGTTACCACCTTGTCCATGAACGACCAGCTTACTAATACCAAAGCTGACGGGACAGCTCCATTTGTAATAACTTCCACGACAAAAGTATCAAACTTAAACGTAGACCGAGTTGATGATAAGCATATCAGCGCTGCTTTAGGTGTCTCCGGCGCCTTATCAATCACCGCAGATGCATATATGCTGCACGCCACGGCTGGAACCGCTATCACTATTGCCCACGCTCACGACAGCCGGGAATATCCATCTTCCGGCAGGCGGTGCATCCAACCAAATCTTAAAGAACAGCGGAACAGCAGGCACTGGCGCCTGGGGGACAGTAACTGAAAATGCAGGCGCATTGGCGGCGGTTACCAGCTTGACTCTTTCCGGAGCCATCAGCGGCGGGACCACTTATTCCGGTTCTGGAAATATTACATCGACAGCCGGAAATATTATAGCGACAACCGGCACGTTCACGCCGGGGCCTCTGCGGTATTGTGTACTGGCTGCTCCGCCGGATATTGTCAGGATGCAATTAACGGCGCCTATCGGGCGATTGTTTCAAGTGGTACCACAAACGGCTATTATTTTCAGACTTATGCCGGTGGCGCAACTACTATGTATATCGGTTTAGGTGGGACGTATAACGGCAACGTCGGCATCGGGACGACGGCGCCAGCTCATAAGCTGGGAGTTAATGGCGTAGTAAATACCCGAGTTTTGTCTGTCTATCAAAATTCTGTTTCATCTGGAGATTATGCGGCTATCGGTTTTCAGCACAGTTCAACAAATGCGGGGGCTGGATCAGAAATTAGAAATTATAATCCCTCTTTGGGTAATGATGCCGATTTGGCTTTTTGGGTTATGAATGGTGCGGGAACGTTGACAGAGTATATGAGAATAAAGGGAAGCACTGGCAACGTCGGCATCGGGACGGCGAGTCCGGAAGGAATATTGTCTATAAACTCAGGAGATGGTAATAACGATTGGATTCAGATAGGAAAAGAAACAGCAACAGCTTCAAAGTATATCGGGACAGCTACTGGTGCTTCATTTGGAGCCAACTCCGGATTTTCTGGTATAGAGTTTGGTCCGCCGGCCGGAACAGGCGAGGGATACCTTGCGTTTCACACTCATGACAGTGGTATCTCTTCAGGAGAACGAATGAGAATTGATAAGAGCGGCAGCGTCGGCATCGGGACGACGACGCCGGGGGCGAAGCTTCACGAATATCATGGAGTAACATATGCGGCTGGTGACGGAATTCGTAGTGAAGGGTACTATCCTAATTACCAATGGTATTCTACTTTCCCCTCCAGCAATAGTCATAATTGGGCATTGGTGTCTCCTTGGTCTGCTGATAATACCCTTGAACTGCGAGAGTCTAATGCTCAAAATGGTGATCCTTTGAATGCTGGTACTACTAGAGTAACATTCCAAACAGGTGGCAACGTCGGCATCGGGACGACGAATCCGAGCTATGCCATTCATCAGTCCGGTTACAGTTATGCGACTCCGAGCTTGACTTATCATTCACCCGCAGCATTTGGATTGGATGTTCCTGGTGGAAATGCCGAGATGGTGATGAGTTGGGATGCTGGAGCAGGTTGGGGATACTACATACAGGCAAGATCGTATTCAAGCGCCGCAGAACCAATATCCCTTAATCCAGCTGGCGGCAACGTCGGCATCGGGCAAATTAACCCCGCAACCTACAAATTGGAGGTTGTGGGCGATGCAGGTAAGACCGTGGGCGGCACTGCTTGGGAAAATCAGTCCGATGCCAGGTTAAAGAATATTTTGGGCGAGCTCAAGGGAACGGCTCTGGATAAGATTTCCCAAATGCACCCCATTAAATATGAGTGGAACGCTTTGCATCAGCAATTATACGGCACTTCTACTGATACAGTTATGTATGGCTTTATTGCCCAAGAGATGATGAAAGTGGTGCCAGAATTCATTACTCTGGCGGCCAACGGATACTATATGTATAATCCTTCGGGCTTTGAGGCGATTCTGACCGCAGGGATACAGGAACAGCAGCAGCAGATTTCACCGCTTTATTACGGCATTGGCATTGATTCCGCTTTCGGCACAATCAACGCCGTTTATGAATATTGACGTTTTGGCAACGTCCTCTTCGGCGGACAGGTCGGGATAGGTATGGGTTCAACGACTTCGCCGTTGGGTTATAAGTTAGATGTTAACGGCGATGTTTTTGCCAACGGCGGCGTTTTCGCCAGCGGAAATGTTGACGTTGGCGGTAGCGTTTCCGCTTCATCTTTTAATACTGTTTCTTCCGATGTCGCGGAAAACTATCCGACAAATGACATCAGTCTTGAAGCTGGCGACATAGTCGCCCCTGTTGCTTTTCCAAGGTCGGACCTTGGAAGCGACAAAGTTTTCATTGAAAAAGCCGGTTCTTCCACAGACTCGATTATCGGCGTTGTTTCCGAAAAACCCGGCGTTCTTTTGGGAAATTCTTTTCCAAGGTCGGACCTTGGAAACGGTTCATTAACAGCCACCACTATACCCGTGGCTCTTTCCGGCCGCGTTCCGGTCAAGGTTAATCTTGACGGAGGAGAAATCAAAATAGGGGACAGGATTACTGTTTCAAATACTTCAGGCGTGGGAATGAGAGCGGGGACGTCTTCTCAACAAACAGTCGGCATTGCCTTGGAAGATTTTCCTTCGACAGGCTCAGGACAAGTAGCAGTTGATGGGACAATAACTTACGATAGAAATGCCGTCGGAAAGATTTTAGTATTTGTTAATTTAAGCCAGTACCGGCTTGCCTTGGAAGACGAACCCATAATCAAAAATCACGAACAAAGAATAACAGACAGCGAAACAAAAATCGCGGATTTGGAATTGCGAGTCGCGAATCTGGAAAATATTATGGCCTCCAGCACTCCGTTCACTTTTCCAAGGTCGGACCTTGGAAACGCTACTACTAGCGACAGCGTTATATCCCAAGCGTTTAACTGGATTTTGGAGCAATTTAAAACCGCCGGCATTATTATTGCCGACGGCGTGATTCAGGCGAAAGGATTTATCGCCGACGCGATTACTACTCACGAGATGACGGCCGACTATGTGCAGGCTAAAGAACAGCTGGTTGTGGGTTCAAAAGAAAAGCCGACTGGCATCACTATTTTTGACAAATTGTCCGGCGAACCTGCTTGCGTTTATCTTGAATCCGGAATTTTGAAATCTACTCCGGGCGAGTGTGGAGCCGAAGCGCTGGCTGGCATTGGTTCATTAGCTGGCACTGTCAGCGCCTTGGAATTTCCGGAGAATTCTACATCATCAATCCCGACGCTTGGAGAGGTCGGGACTCCGACCACCACGCCGGAAACTATTTCAACCATCACTTCCGTTACCCCGACACCGGACGTCGGTGCGTCTGGTATTTTAACAGCAACATCAACTCCGATCACCACGCCGGAAACTATTTCAACCACCATTCCCGTTACCCCGACACCGGACGTCGGGGTGTCTACTACACCGGAAACCGTGGCAACTACTACCACAGAAACCGCGTCAACCACCCCTTAATACTTATTCTTAATAACTTAACCTTCCCGACATCTTTTACCGACCGCCGACAAGATCCAAGGTCTTGCCAAGGTCCGACCTTGGGAATATAATTATTTTCATGAACCGCAAGATAAAATTCGCTCCAGGAAATTATTATCATATTTATGATCGCGGCGTTGAAAAAAGAAAAATCTTTTTAGAAGTGAATGATTACCAAAGATTTTTGCTTTTACTTTCTTTATGCAATGGCAGGAAAGCAGTAATTACTAAAGAATATTTTCAAGGTCGTTCCCATTTCCAACATTTCCAAGGTCGGACCTTGGAAATGTTGGAGAAAAATAAAAAAGAGCGATTGGTGGATATAGGAGCATATTGTTTAATGCCGAATCATTTTCATTTGCTGACTAAAGAAAAGAGCGAAAACGGAATCACAAATTTTATGCGAAAATTAAACACTGCTTACGCGATGTATTTTAATAAAAAGAATAATAGAAGCGGTAGTTTATTCCAAGGTAGATTTGGCGCTGAATTATTGGATGACGACAATTATTTGAAATATATTTTTGCTTACATCCATCTGAATCCAATTAAATTAATAGATCCGACATGGAAGGACAAAAGAGTTAAAGATATTTCCCGTATTAAGAAATTTTTAAATAATTATCAATGGTCTAGCTATACAAATTATACTAAAGGAGAAAACAATAATCTCCTGGATAGAAAAGCCTTTCCGGAATATTTTAAAAACATAAAAGATTTTCAAGATTTCATTGATATTTGGTTAGATTATGGGGTTACCAAGGTCGGACCTTAGGAAGACGGAAGGAGGTCGATAAAATTTGACAATTTTTAGAAGATTTGTTATATTTCATTTTTAGTAGTGGGCGGGGCTTGCCGTCCGGATTAAATAGATTTATTATTAAATATTGGGTGGTTTATTTCACCATATTTAAGTAAATAAAAATAAATTATCTGGATTCCCTTGGGAAAAAAGTTTAGAAAGGGCGTTTTTGCTTGTTAGGTATTTTTTTGTCAAAATAAGAAGTTTGCTTCAGACGAACGACTATATTTTGACAAACTCCCTCACTCGAAAATTCATGTTTTATTTCTATATTTTGAAATCACGCAGAGATAAAGATTTGTATTTCGGATATAGCGATGACTTACGGAAAAGATTAAAAAAACATAATAGTGGAAAAGTAATTTCAACGAAAAAGAGACGACCATTTGAGATTATTTATTACGAATCTTATAAATCCAAAAAGGATGCTCGTGAAAGAGAAAGACAAATTAAAAGAAGAGCAAAAGCATTTGTTAGTCTAAAACGTCGATTAACAAATAGCCTTAAAGATTAAATTTTCGAGTGAGGGGGTACGCAAATTTATTATTCGCTAACGCTCATATAAATTTGGTAAAGAAATTTTTTTCAAAATACAAGGAGCCTTTTATACCTCTGCCGAATTTGGTGGAAATCCAATTAAATTCTTTCTCTTGGTTTTTAAAAGAAGGGCTTAAGGAACTATTTCAGGAATTTTCCCCGATTAACGATTATGCGGGGAAAGAATTTGTTTTGGAATTCACGGATTACTCCATCGATGAGCCGAAGTTTGACGAGTATTGGGCTAAAGCGAATAACTTGTCATATGAAACGCCGCTCAAAATTAAAGTGCGGCTCACGAAAAAAGAATCGGGAGAGTCCAAAGAGCAGGAAGTGTTTTTGACCGATATGCCATTAATGACGTCGCACGGCACGTTTATCGTTAACGGCGTTGAAAGGGTGGTGGTTTCGCAGCTTGCCCGTTCCTTCGGAGTTTATTTCACGATGAACGTTTTGCGCGGCAGAAAACTTTTCGGAGCGAAAATAATTCCAAACCGCGGCGCTTGGATCGAGGTGGAAACCGACGCCGACGGCGTAATTTACGTTCGCATTGACCGCAAGAGAAAAATACCTGCTACGACTTTCTTGCGGATTTTTGGTTTAAAGGATTCGAAAGAAATAGAAAAACGTTTCGAAAAAACCGACAATAGTGAAATCGCTTACATCAAGCGGACCCTCGAAAAGGATGACGCCGCCACCGTAGACGAGGCATTCGTCGAAATTTACAAGCGTATCAGGCCCGGAGAGCTGGCAACGGTTGAAAACGCGAAAGAGCTTTTGGAGGATATGTTTTCTCCCAGCCGGTATGACCTTTCTTCCGTCGGTCGCTATAAATTCAATCAGCGCCTCGGCCTGTCGCTCGAAAATATCAAAAAAGCCTCCAGAATTTTATCCGTTGGCGATTTGATTTCCGTTGTTTCGGAAGTCATTAATTTAAATAATAATCCCGAAGCCCAACCGGATGATATCGACCATTTGGGCAACCGCAGAATTCGGGCGGTCGGAGAAATGCTTCAAAATCAGCTTCGGATTGGAATGGCGCGGATGAAGAGAAACATTCAGGATCGGATGTCGACGCTCGATCCCGACGTGTTAACGCCCTTTAATCTTATCAATAGCCGCCTTTTTTCCGCAGTTTTAAAGAAATTTTTTACCACAAGCCAGCTTTCTCAATTTATGAACCAGAAGAATACTCTGGACGAACTCGAGCATTTGAGGCGGCTTTCGGCTTTGGGACCGGGCGGCCTCACGAAAGAGAGGGCGGGATTCGAAGTGCGCGACGTTCACATTTCCCATTACGGCAGAATTTGTCCCATTGAAACGCCCGAAGGTCCGACTATCGGTCTTGTCGTGCACTTGGCAAGCTACAGCCGCTTGAACGAATACGGAATTCTTGAAACGCCTTATCGGCGAGTTAAAAAAGGCGCCATTACTCCCGAGATTGTTTATCTCGACGCCTCGGAAGAATCAAAATACAACATTGCGCATGCCGGTATTGAGTACGATAAGGCTGGAAAGATTCTTGATGAAGAAGTTGAAGCCCGCGTTCACGGCCAGCCGGGAATTATTTCCCTAGACAAAATTGATTTTATAGATGTTGCGCCGCAGCAGGCCTTTTCTATCGCCACGAGCTTAATTCCTTTTTTGGAACACGACGACGCGAATCGCGCTTTGATGGGTTCAAATATGCAGAGGCAGGCAGTTCCCTGTCTTATTGCCGAAGCGCCGCGCGTAGCGACGGGCACGGAAGAAAGAGCGGCTCATGACAGCGGCCGGCTTATTATTGCCGAAGAGGACGGAAAAATATCTTATGTTGACGCGTCATCCATCGCGATGAAAAATAAATCAGGAAAAGAAAAAGTTTATAAAATGGTTAATTTTCTGCGCTCAAACGATTTTACGACAATCCATCAGCGCCCCATTGTAAATGTCGGAGAAGAAGTTGCTAAAGGTCAGGTTCTTGCCGATACGGCCTCGAGCGACAGGGGACAGTTGGCTTTGGGTCAGAACGTTACCGTCGCTTTTCTTTCCTGGAGCGGAGCCAATTTCGAAGACGCGATAATATTGTCGCGTCGGTTAGTTGAAGCTGACAAATTCACCTCCGTCCACGTCGAAGAATTTTTCGTGGACGTTAGAGACACCAAATTGGGTCCGGAAATAACCACTTACGATATTCCGAACGTAGGCGAAGAAAAACTTAAAGACCTTGATGAAGAAGGAATTGTCCGTGTCGGCGCCGAGGTCAGGGCGGGCGACATTCTAGTCGGCAAGATTTCCCCGAAAGGCGAAGCGGAATTGACGCCCGAAGAGCGCTTGTTAAGGTCCTTCTTCGGAGAAAAAGCGCGCGACGTCAAAGATACCAGTCTTAGACTTGAGCACGGCAAACAGGGAAGAGTCGTCGGCGTAAAAGTTTTCTCCCGAGACAGAGGCGACAAGTTGGATGTCGGTGTCATCAAACAGGTTCGCGTCGAAATTGCCCAAATTCGCAAAATTTCGGTGGGCGACAAACTTGCCGGCCGTCACGGCAATAAAGGCGTTATTTCAAGGATTTTGCCTCCGGAAGATATGCCTTATCTTGAGGACGGCACGCCAGTGGATATTATTTTAAATCCTTTGGGTGTTGCTTCGCGCATGAATATCGGTCAAATTCTTGAAACTCATCTTGGCTGGGCCGCTTTAAAGCTCGGCTATCAGGCGATTTGTCCTTCTTTAAACGGCGCTTCCGACGAGGAGATTATTGATGAAATGCAAAAATCGGGATTGCCGGCGGACGGCAAAGTAACTCTTTATGACGGCAGAACAGGAGAGCCATTCCAGCAAAAAGTAACCGTCGGAAATATTTACATGATGAAATTGGCGCACATGGTCGAAGATAAAATTCATATGCGTTCAATCGGCCCGTACTCTCTTATCACTCAGCAGCCTTTAGGAGGTAAAGCTCAAGGAGGAGGTCAGCGTTTCGGAGAAATGGAAGTTTGGGCTCTTGAAGGATACGGCGCCAGCCACACTTTGCAGGAAATGCTTACCATTAAATCGGATGATATGTTGGGCAGGACCAGCGCTTATGAAGCCATCGTGAGAGGAGAGAAATTTAAAAATCCTCATCTGCCCGCTTCTTTTTATGTTTTACTTAACGAACTTAAAGGTCTTTGCTTGGATGTGGAGCTGGATGAGTTTAATGATAATTTAGAAGCGTAACGGCAATAATTTTCTTATGGATATAAAAGTTACAGATTTCAAATCTATAATGTTAAAACTCGCTTCGCCGGAGAAGATTTTGTCATGGTCCCACGGCGAAGTGACCAAAGCGGAAACCATCAATTATAGAACCCAGCGCGCGGAGAGGGACGGCCTTTTTGACGAGCGCATTTTCGGGCCGGAAAAAGATTACGAATGTTATTGCGGAAAATACCGGCGCATCAGATATAAGGGAATTGTTTGCGAAAAATGCGGGGTTGAAGTGACGCGTTCCATCGTAAGGCGGGAACGGATGGGTCACATTGCTTTGGCTTCACCCGTTTCCCATATTTGGTTTTTCCGCGGCATTCCCTCGGTTCTCGGTCTCCTTTTAAATCTTTCCGTTCCGGAGCTGGAAAAGGTGATTTATTTTGCCAGTTACATTATTACGAAAGTAAACGAGAAAGCCAAAATGGAGATGTTTCAGAATTTGGATAAAGAATACAAGGCAAAATCAAAAAACCTCACCGAAAAAGAGAAAAAAACCGCGCTTAAACAAGCTTTTAATAAATCAAAAAACGAGATTAACGACCTGCACCTGAATAAAGTATTTAGCGAAATCGAGTATCACCGTCTTAGCCTTAAATACGGAGATGTGTTTGAAGCGGAAATAGGTTCCGAAGCCCTCTATAATATATGTAAGAAGTTAGACCTTGCGGAACTTAGAAAAACGCTTACCGACGAGGCAGAGCATACGGTAAATCCTCAATTGCAGAAAAAATTTCTAAAACAAATCAGTCTTATTAAGGCAATGGAGCGTGCCGGCGTCCGGCCCGAGTGGATGTTTTTGACGGCTCTTCCGATTATTCCGCCCGCTTTTCGGCCGATGGTTCAATTGGACGGCGGCCGGCACGCGACTTCGGACGTGAACGATTTGTATCGCAGAGTTATCAACAGAAACAACCGGCTTAAAAAACTTCTCGAGCTCAAAGCGCCCGAAGTAATCTGCCGCAATGAAAAAAGAATGCTTCAGGAGGCAGTCGATGCTTTAATCGACAATTCCATCCGAAGAGGACAAGCCGCGGCCTTGAGTCAAGCGCAAAGGAGACCATTGCGCTCTCTATCCGACATGCTCCGAGGGAAACAGGGAAGATTCCGTCAGAATTTATTGGGCAAGCGCGTTGATTATTCGGGCCGTTCCGTTATTGTCGTCGGCCCCGAACTTAAAATGCATCAGTGCGGTCTTCCCAAGCACATGGCTCTTGAACTTTTCCGTCCCTTTATTATTTCAAAATTAATTCAGAAGGAACTCGCTTACAACGTGCGCGGCGCAGGCCGTCTGATAGATGATGCCACTCCGGATGTTTGGGCGATTTTGGAAGAAGTAATAAAAGATAAATACGTTCTTCTGAACCGCGCACCAACGCTTCATCGTTTGGGCATCCAGGCATTTCAACCGATTCTTATTGAAGGAAACGCTATCCAGATTCATCCTTTGGTTTGTACCGCTTTCAATGCGGACTTCGATGGAGACCAGATGGCCGTCCATATTCCTTTAGGGGAAGCGGCTCAAAAAGAAGCGAAAGAGATTATGGCTTCTGTTAAAAATCTTTTGGGGCCCGGCACCGGCGAGCCGATTGTTAATCCGTCGCAGGATATCGTGTTCGGCTGCCACTGGATGACTAAAATCCGCAAAGGAACGAAAGGCGAAGGCTTGATATTTTCAAGCCCGAATGAGGCTATTACGGCGCATGATTTCGGATTTGTAAACCTTCAGGCGCCGATTAAAGTGCTTGTCACTCCGACGCCGAAATATCGAATGTTTGAGGAAAAAATTATTGAAACCAATGTCGGTCGGCTTCTTTTTAACAGCGTTTTGCCTTCGGATTTTGAGTTTATCAACGAAGATTTGGATAAGAAAAAAATCGGCGCGATAGTAAAACAGCTTATCTTTCGTTACGGCGTTGACGCTACTCCTCCGATTCTCGACAAAATAAAATCATTCGGTTACGAATACGCCACCCGGTCGGGCATCAGTTGGGGGATTAACGATTTAGTCGAACCCAAAGAAAAGGAATCAATCGTTAGCGATGCCATGAAGCAAGAACACGAAGTTGAAAAACATTATAACAACGGTCTTTTAACGGCCGAAGAACGTTATGATAAAATTATCGAAATCTGGCAGGGAGTAAAGAAAAAAATCGACGATTTGGTGCGGGTGACTCTTGATGAATTCGGCCCCGTCAGAAGCATGGTTTCTTCTGCGGCTCGCGGTTCTTGGGAACAGGTATCTCAAATGACCGGAATGAAAGGGTATGGTGGTTAACCCGGCCGGGAAAATTATAGATTTGCCGATTATTTCAAGTTACAAAAAAGGTTTGAACGTTTTGGAGTATTTTATTTCTACTCACGGCGCAAGAAAAGGCACGACCGATACGGCCTTAAAAACCGCAAAAGCGGGTTATTTGACGCGGCGTTTGGTGGATGTTGCCCAGGACGTAATTGTTCGGGAAAGGGATTGCCAGGCCAAACATGGATTTCGTTTGTCGAGAGCCGATGTTGAAACGCACGGCGATGATTTCGCGAAGCGCTTGGTCGGCAGAACTTTGGCCCGCGATTTGACAATTGTCCTCGGAGACGGTTCGAAAAAAGTTTTCAAGCGAAATCACATTATAGATGCCGCAGAGGCGGAAATGATTAAGAAATCCGGCGCGGCAGAAATTTTTGTCCGTTCGCCGATCGCCTGCCAATCGATAAGAGGCGTTTGTCAGATGTGTTACGGAAACGATTTGGGTTCGGGTTCTTTAATTAAGCTGGGCGAAGCGATAGGGATTATTGCCGCTCAGGCCATTGGCGAACCGGGCACCCAGCTTACAATGAGGACGTTCCACGTTGGAGGCGTGGCAGGCGGAGGAGATATCACTTTGGGTTTACCTCGGGTTGAAGAAATTTTTGAATTGCGCATGCCGGCTCGTCCCGCCATTGTTTCCGAAGTTGACGGCAAAGTTTTGGAAATAAAACATATTGAAAACCATGAAAAGATAATAAGGATTTTAGTGGAGGATTCCGGCGACAAAAAAGTCAGCGAAAAACCTGCGAAAAAACTGCCCGCCGTGGTCTCGGCGGAGTCAAGAAAGAGGACGTGAAAGAATACGCGATTCCTTTCGGCAAAACGCTGCTGATAAAAGAAGGAGATGAGATAAAAGCGGGCGACGCGCTTTCTTCTGGTTCGATAGAGATTAAACATTTATTCAATATCTCATCGCACGAGACCGTTCAGAATTATATTCTTAACGAAGTCGGCAAGATTTACGCGATGCAGGGAGCCCCGATAAATAAAAAACATATTGAAGTGATTGTCAGGCAGATGTTTTCCCGTTATCGAATTAAAGAAGTCGGCGACAGTTATTTCGGTGAAGGCGAAGTCGTCGAACGCGCCGATTTTCTCGAAGAGAACATCCGATTGGAACAGGAAGGGAAGACTCCGGCAAAATCCGTGCCGCTTGTTATGCCCATCTCCAAAGTCGCGCTTTCAACCTCCAGTTTCCTGTCCGCCGCGTCATTCCAAGACACGGCAAGAGTCTTAATAAAAACTGCGGTAAGAGGCGGGATAGATTATTTGCGCGGGTTGAAAGAAAACGTTATTATCGGACGGCTCATTCCGGCGGGCACCGGTTTCAGAAAAGAATTTCAAACGGCCTACGCTCCCGAAGAAGATGAAATGCCTGAACCGGAAAAGAAAACGGAAGAATCGGTAGACGACAACGAATAAAAAATTAAATTAAATACCAAAACGGTCCGCCAACAGCGGGCCGTTTTGGTATTGGGGGTTGCGTTATTTTTATAATTTTTGTAAGATTTAAATGGTTTGATTTTTGACAAAAAGGAGGAGAAAGATGACCTATAAAGAAAACCCCAAGACAAAAGGAAGCGGAATTATTACGGCGATTCCCCAAAAAGGCACTTGTCCCAACAAATGCGAAGATTGTTTTTTCCAGTCGGGCCGTTCATATCTCGAGCCGTTTAAAGAAAATTTACCCAATATGCCGAGCGCTGAAATGGCAAAAGGCAGAATCGTCAGAGTGAATGACGGAAACGACAGCAATGTTCAAAGAAAGAAGGTTATTGAGGCAACACGGGATTATGAGATGAAGTTCTATAACACCGCCATTCCCAAGGATTTGGAAAAATTCGACGCCCCGGTTGTTTTAACAGTTAACCCCGGCAGAATGACGGACATCGACGCTTACCTTTTGGACCCGATACCTATCAATTTGATGTTTGTCAGGGTTCGCGTTAACGCTTGGAATTTGGATTTAGTGGATAAAGTCGTGGAGTATTATTCAGCTCGCGAAATTCCAATTGTTCTTACTTTTATGGCATATTTTGAAGGAAAAATTCCCGAAGGCCATGAAGGAAAATATATTTTTCGAAAGAGAACATTAAATTCTTACTGGGCGATTACCACGGCTGCCTGGGAAGAAATTATGGCGCGATATAAATATAACAAATTCGTTCATTCCTGCGGAAAAACCGAAGGAGAAAAAGGAACATCGGCTTGCCGGCATTGCGGCAATTGTATCAGGGAATATTTTGCGACGGAAGAAAGGGCGAGGACTGTTGTTGAGCAAACCAATATGTTTCTAGTTCGTGATTAAATCAGAGCCCCAAATGGGGCTTTTTGATTTTCTGGGATTTTTAGAATAAACCCCGTTAGAAATTGCAAATAATTTTTGACTATTTTTTAAAGCGAAGAAAAAGTCTTTAATGATTTGAATTTTTAGAAGAAGTTGCGATAAGATTTCTAACGGGGTAAACTTACATTATATATGTCATCTTCCGTGGAACAAATCAAACAGCGGCTTAGCGTGTTGACGTTATTCAATCTTACATCAAACTCGACAAGGCAGGCGCGAATTTCAAGGCGCGCTGCCCTTTTCATTCGGAAAAATCGGCTTCATTTTTTGTTTCGCCCTCCCGCGACATCTGGCACTGTTTCGGCTGTTCCCGCGGCGGAGATATTTTCGGTTTTGTGATGGAAATCGAAGGAGTGGAGTTTATTGAAGCGCTTAAGATTTTGGCCGAACGCGCGGGAGTAAAACTGAAAATGGAAGACCCCCGATTGAGAAACGAGCGCACGCGGCTTCTGGAACTTATGAAAGCCGCCACCGATTTTTACAGGAGTGAACTTTCCAAGCGGGAAAATGTTTTGGAATATTTGCATAAGCGCGGATTGAAAGACGAGACAATTCAATCTTATCTTTTGGGTTATGCCCCGCCGGAAAGCGAAGGCTGGAGGCATCTTTACGAATTTCTGCTCGAAAAAGGTTATTCGGATGAAGAAATGGAAAAAACCGGAATGGCGATTAAAGCCGAACCAGACGGGAGAAAAGATATTACGATAGATTCAGGGGCCGGATAATGTTTCCGATTTTTGATTTTTCCGGAAGAGTTGTCGCTTTTTCCGGCCGGCTATATCCCGAAACGGAAAAAGAAGGTGTCGGGAAATACATTAACAGCCCACAAACGATTTTATACGATAAATCGAAAATTCTTTACGGTTTTGACAAGGCAAAAACAGAAATTCGCAAGAAAGACGCGTGCGTGATAGTGGAAGGACAAATGGATATTTTGATGTCTCACCAAGCCGGCGTTTTGAACGCCGTCGCGGTTTCGGGCACCGGCCTGACGCCGTTTCATCTGGAATCCATCGGCCGGCTTACGAATAATTTAATTGTTTCTTTTGACAGCGACGAGGCGGGGCTTATTGCAGCAGGCAGGGGGATTGACCTCGCGTTAAGCAGAGGATTTGAAGTAAAAGTTGTTTCTGTTCCGTTCGGCAAAGATCCGGCGGATGTGGCGTCGAAAGAGCCAGCGGCTTGGCAAAAAGCGGTTGACGAGTCGCGTCACGTTATCGATTTTTATCTCCGAACGCTTTCGGAAAAAATCACCGACCCAAGAACGCTTAAAAATAGGGTTGAGAAAATTGTTTTGCCTTACGTTAATTTTATTGACAGCGAAATCGATCGCAGCCATTGGGTTGGCGAAATCGCGAAGCGTTTGAATATGCGCGAAGAGCCGATTTGGGAAGAGTTGAAAAAACTGAAAGTAAAAATATTAAAAGGAAAAGAAGCTTCCGAAATCCAAACCGCCGTTCCGAAAAACCGGCATTTACTTATTGAAGAGCGGCTTTTGGGCATTGTCTTTTGGAAAAATGATGTTAATATAATACCTGCCGACAAATATCCGTTTTTTTCGGAAAAACACCAGTTTTTGCTTAAAAATTCCGAAGCGCGGGAAAAACTTCAAGGCGAGAGTAAGCATTATTGCGAGAGGCTTGCTTTGGAAGGCGAACTGTCCTATGGCGGCATGAAAACGGAGAAATTGGAAGACGAGGTAAAAATTCTTTTAAACGAATTGGAAAAGGAAGTGCTTCAAGAACAGCGGGAAGCCATCATGGCAAACATCAAAATGATTGAAGCTAAGGGAGATGAAAAAGCGCTTGCCGAACAGCTTAATAAATTTAACGAGCTCAACAAACAAATTAGTCAGCTTTCAAAAAATAATGAAATCAAAAAAAACTAAGCCAAAAATAAAAAAAGTAAAAAAACTCGCGAAAGCCGCCATAAGAAAGATGGCAAAAAAAGAAGTTCCGCAGAAAACCAAAAAGCTCGGCAGAAAAGAAGAGTTGGCGTATAAGGCGAAAGTCATCGAAGAAAAAGTTGACAATCTTTTGAAAAAAGGCCGGCTTCGCGGATTTATTACTCATTCGGAAATTCTAAAAGAATTTCCTTTAATCGAAGAAGACATTATTTTTCTTGATGACCTTTACACTCGTTTCCAGGAAGCGGGAATTGATGTTTTGGAAGGCAAAGATCTCCTCGAAATTTCCGAGGAAAAAATTCCGAAGCTTAAAAAAACCCAACTCGCCGACTTAGGCTCTTACGATTCGGTGCAAATGTATTTGAAAGAAATCGGAAAAATCTCGCTTATAAAGGCGGAAGAGGAACGCGAGCTTGCCAAACGCATCGAGAAGGGCGACGAAGAAGCGAGAAGCAAGCTGGCCCAGGCGAACCTGCGCCTCGTCGTTTCCATCGCAAAACGCTACATAAACCGCAGTCCGCATCTCACGATTTTGGACCTTATACAGGAGGGCAATTTGGGTCTTTTTAGGGCGGTGGAAAAATTTGATTGGCGCCGCGGCTACAAGTTTTCGACATACGCGACTTGGTGGATTCGGCAGGCGATTACCCGCGCTTTGGCTGATCAGGCTTCAACGGTTCGCATTCCCGTTCATATGGTTGAAACAATTTCAAAATATAAACAGATTACCCGACGCCTGTCGCAGGATTTGGGCAGAGACCCTTTAGTTGAGGAAATTGCCGCGGAAATGGGATTGGATGTGGAAAAAGTCCGCCATATCCAGAAAATCAATCAGGAAACGGTTTCGCTTGAGGCGCCGGTGGGGGACGAAGACGAAGATTCAACTCTTGGCGAATTTATCGAGGATGAAAAAATTCTTTCGCCGGTTCAGCAGACTGCCCAGCGGCTTTTGGTTGACCAGGTGAAAGAAATTTTAATTGATCTTGACGCCGAGAGAACGAAAAATTCTTGGAAATGCGTTTTGGTCTGATTGACGGCGTTACAAGAACCCTGGAAGAAGTCGGCAAAGAATTCGGCGTTACCCGGGAACGTATCCGCCAAATCGAGGCCAAAGCCCTCGAAAAAATCCGCCAGCACGAAAAAGCCAAAAAGTTGAAAGAATACTAAAATATTAAATATAGAGAAAAGGCTTTTTGTAACCTTAACATAAGGTGTTATAATAGATTTATGCTTAAAATTTGCAAAAAGCATGGCAAAACTTTTCATTTTAAGAGAAAGGACGGTTCGTTTCGTTGCGGTCAATGCGCTTCCCGTTGGGTGATAGATAGTAGAATTAAGAAAAAAGAAAAACTTGTGAATATTTTTGGAGGGAAGTGCAAAATATGCGGTTATAAAAAATATATTGGAGCGTTAGATTTTCACCATATCAATCCCAAAAATAAATCTTTCGCCCTAAGCGTTAAAGGTTTATCTTATTCTTGGAGCGCTGTTTTAAAGGAAGCGAAGAAGTGCGCGTTGCTTTGTAAAAATTGTCATACCGAATTAGAAAATGGTATAACTAAGATGAATTGAAAGAATACGATTTTCTTTTAAAATTTAATGATTCCCCGGTAGCTCAATGGTGGAGCGGCTCGCTGTTAACGAGAAGGTTGTAGGTTCGAGTCCTACCCGGGGAGCCAACAAATTAGATACGAACTCATTTTTTGAAGATGAGAGGGTTCGCTCGCCCAGCCCCGCCGTTGGCGGGGCGCATCATTTCAGTTTTCGCTTTTTGGATTTGTGTATCAGATTCGGCAAGATAATTTCAAAAGTTTGTTGCTGTTTTTTATCGGGAGCCACATCTTGAGCTTTATAAATTAAGGCTCATTTTTCTTACCTTGGCGTGGATTCGAACTTTCGGAGTATTTTGATTGTCTTGAGCATAGTCGAAGGGGTATAATAAAAGTATATGAAATATGTGAAAAACAAAAAATATTTGCCGATATTAATAGCAGTATTTGTAGTCGTAATTGGCGCACTCTTTTTATTCCGTGGCGGTTCGGCGCCAATATTGATAGGGACTGAGATCAATATGACGCGTCTGGTCAGGGGAAGCGATGTTTCTCCAAACGGTTTTTTCTCCGTTCCGTTTTTGAAGGATAGTGAAGAGTATACTTTTATAAATATTGCCGTTGATTTGAATAAAGACGGCGCCATCGGGTCTTATATTGTCGGCGGAGTGACACAGGAAGAATGGCTGGTAAAAAATATGCGCGCCCGCGTATCGGAAAATGTCGCAAATAGTTACTCCATTCTTATTCCGGATAAAACTATCGAAGAGCGGATAGACTTTCCGGCTTATATCGTGCTCGGCAAAAATAATCTCGACGGCTGGGACGGACGTTCCGCGTCTGGTGGATTATTAAAAGAAGCAAAAATATCCGTGCTTCTGCACATGGATTACGGTCCGTATTATTCTCCGGATCCGGAAGGGTTAAGAGATGGAGGGTTTTCGTCCGATTGGCTTCAGCCAACTTATGTATTTGCCGATGATTCGGTTCCGGACGTTCCGCCCGGGTTGAGCGCCGGAGTTCGGACGGCAGAAACAGCGTTTGATGTATTCCATTCCGATGTACCGGATATAAATCAGGAAACAAATGAATGCGTCCCGACTGCGGTTGCCAATTCCCTTTTATGGCTTGCCGATAAAAATAATTTTACGGACAAAATGCCCGCGGGCGGCAATGCCGGGCTTATCTCCGAACTTAAAAATGATATGAAGTGGGATAATAAGGGAGTTTTCCGCGAAGATATTCTTCCTGGCCTAAATGCTTTTAAGAGCCGGCATAAAATTCCAATCGAAATGCATCAGGTTGGGTCGCTGTTTGATCTCGGGATTGTTTCGAAAATAGCCGGGGAGCTCAAGAAGGGGCAAGACGTTGAAGTTGGCATGGAATTTGGCGTGTATGCGGCGGACGGCTCCTATAGCAGGGTCGGCGGGCATGTGGTAACGGCCGTTGGCGCGTGGGCGGCCGGTGGTTCGGTGTTTTTGGGAATTCATGACCCATTATCGCGCGGACGCGATTCTTTGGATATGTATGAAATAAACGGAACTCGCGTGATTAATTACAAACTTCATGGGGGACCGTCTGACATATATACATATATTAAATATGCAATTGCGGAATCTCCGAAAAAGGATACTCGCCAATCAGTTTACGAAGGGACATATGAAGGCGATTTTATTTATGAATACAAGCAGAGAGACAGCAAGGGTAGAGGTTGTGAAGGCAAGGAGGGATTGGTCGGATGGATTCCGGTAGTTCTCAAGGTTCGCATAACTTTTGAAACAACGCCTTTTACCGACATGTCGTCCGAGATGTGGCATCCTTTTACGGTCAATGTCGCCAAAATCTGGACAGATGACCCGGACTTTGACACGGGGGCAGGTGGTGTTGCTCCAAAAAATTATGGCAAGCCGGTAGAATTGATTCTTCCGATGATACCAAGGTCGGCAGATGACCCGTATAATTATGCTGTTATTGAAAAAAGCGCCCAGTACCCTGATGGGAAAAAACAGGATCCTTTGTCGCAACATGGTATCCGTTTTGAGTTTCCGGTTGAGGGTGATGCCGAGCTTTCATTGGGTAACTACGCGCCGGATGGCTATTATGTGAGCCCTGACGGGACGTCGCTACACAGCTACCCTCACAATCCTAGCGATCCGTTCATGCCCAGTAATACATGGGAGGCCGTAAGCGGAAACAAAAGCGGAGTAGGGCCTTTGTCAATAAACACGCAAACCGGACCTAATAAAACGTATTGCAACCCCAGATTTATAAGTTGGAGTCTCACACGAGTATCCCCTTAAATAAATGGTTGGTAATAGTGTAGGAATAATTACTTTCGAAATGTCAGACCAGAGACATTAGTTGCTTTACTTGGCTTAAAACCAACTCCGGAACTGGCAATGCCTTACTCCAGTCAAAGGTTCGAAAGCTGTCCCTCCACGCGAGCCAATAAGAACGTTTTCCTTTGCTAATATTTTCTGTTACACTTAGAGAATAATTAACTAATTAATAAAATATCTATATGGCAAAAAGAAGCACGGGAGTCGGAAAAAATAAAAAGTCACATTCTCATAAAACCAAGAAGCGATTGGAAATAAAGCGGCTTATGCTCGAAGCCAAGGCAAACAAAAGAAAGCATAAATAAAATTTATAACAAAATTTTAAACAACCCATCTTTTTGGTGGGTTGTTTTTTTGTTTTTAAGCAGTAGAGAACTACGGGGTAGGGTAAGTTATCGATAAAATAAATCTATACTTGTGGAGCAAAATCTGTGATGTAAATATAATCATTTCGCCGCTGGATAATGGTTTTAACGTCATCCACGATGCGGAGTCAAGAAAATATCACCTTTTTGGTTTTCGTTTTTTCTGATTATTTAATCTCGGGCAGGGCCCTTTCTTTTTTCTTCTTTTTCATTTCCCAAACACCCCAGTCAATGATTTTATTGGCGATGAACTGCGAAAAAATATATCGGGAATTTTCGGCGGAAAATTCATCATTTTTTTCCGGGTCGTCGGGCGCCATTTCCTCTAATTCTTCTGTCATTTTTTTCTTCCAATTTTCAAAATCATTTTTTTCAAGTTCTAGATTTTTAAACTTATTATAAATTACCTCGTCTTCCTGTGTCAGCTCTTTCGGGTTCAATTTCTGCAAATGAATGCTGCCCCCGCCTCCACTAGCTTCTTTTTCCTTGAACTTCCTTTCTTCTTCCTCTTTTAATTCCTGAATTTCCCGATGAAACTTTTCCAAAGCCGAGTTTTTTTCTTTAATTTCCGGTTGTTCATAAATCATACTCCTATATTCTAAGAGATACTTGATTAGCCGTCAATCCCGCCCCGAATTGCCGCTGGATAATGGTTCTGGTTCGACTTCGCTTACCATCAAATATTTTCATCCTGAGTTTATCGAAGGATAACGTTATCCACGATGCGGAGTAGAATATAAAGCGCGGTATTATAAAAAAAACCGCATTCGTATGCGGTAGTTTTTTTATGCCCACCATTTTCAGTCAAAAGCGATATTGGGATGTGTATTAATTAATTTATTGAGCGAATCAACGTCTCCTAACATTCGCAACGCTTCTGCGAATAAACGCTGGTCACTCATTTGATTGTGGTGGTATTTAACCCCTTTTGGCATAGCATCGGTGCGTAATATTCCGTATAATATAGTTCTTTGGTCGATAGTGTCTTTTGTGTTGTGCAACTCAATCCCCGCAATATGCGCGATGAATTCCAATTCTTTTATCAGCGCTATATCCAGCGTGGTTGTATTTTTAGCCCTATTAAGAGCGCTTTCGTAATCTTTCTCATTGATAATACCGCCCAGTTCTTGATACCGCTCGTAACAGTTGTTTTCTTTTTCAGTATCCTGCACGTTATCGCCCCCTCTAAAAGAACTTTCTTCAATGGTCCAATATTATTATATCAGTTCAATTAATGAATAACAGGGTTTTTATAGTGAGTAGCCCTTCGATAGATTCGACTAGCTCACTACAAGTTTACTCAGGATAAACAGGGCGGGGTACTTCGACCCGGCTCAGTATAATAATTTTTAAACCAATTGCTTTTTGAATAAAAATAGTGCATACTCTATATTATAATAATTAATATATAAATATATGGGAGATTTTAGACAAGATAGAGGAAAACGTTTCGGTGGGGGCCATGGAGGCGGATTTGGTAGACGAGACGAAGGCCGACCAAATTTTCCCAGGAAAAGCTGGGGCGGATCAGGCGGTAGAGATCGTGGCCCAGTCACTATGCATCAAGCAGTTTGTGATCAATGTAAGAAGCCTTGCGAGGTACCTTTCCGTCCAACTGCTGGCAAGCCAGTGTATTGCAATGTTTGTTTTGAAAGCAAGAAAGAAACCGGAAATAATAGAGGGGGCGATAGATTCCCGCAAAAAAATTTTAATAGTTACAAAACTCCCGTCAAAACTGATCTCGGGAGTAATATTAGTAAAGGAAATAATGATGAGTTGAAGAAGCAGTTTGACATATTGAATGCTAAGCTTGATAGGATTATAAAATCTTTAACTCCAGCTGTTCCAGTAAAAGAGGAAAAGAAAGAGGTAATAGCTGAAAAGAAGGAAGTAGTAGTTAAAAAGAAAGAAAAAGTAAAGAAGTCTAAAAGGGTCTAACTAAGAAACCCGATATTATAATTATTAATAAAGCTATGGCAAAAGGAAACAATTCCAGAAGAAAAGAAACAAAAAAGCCGAAGAAAGACAAGAAGAAATAATTTGGTTATTTGTAGTTAAGTAATATTAATGGATACTAAGAAAAAGAGTATCTAATTTTCGTCGCTATATTGAATACATATGAAAATAGAATCAGCTCAATTTATAAAAGGCGTGCTTGGTAGCGATAGTATATTTGAGAATGGCATTCCCCAGGTTGCCTTTATCGGCCGTTCAAATGTAGGGAAGTCTAGCGTCATCAATTCTTTGGTTAATCGGAATGATTTAGCTAAGACCAGTTCTTTCCCGGGGCGTACCCAGAAGATAAACCTATTTTTGATTAATAATTCTTTGTATTTTGTCGATTTACCGGGCTATGGCTATGTCAAGGTTCCGGATAAATTAAAGAATAGCCTTAAGGCTATGGTAAATTGGTATTTTTTCGTTTCTAATTATGAACAGAAGAAAGTAGTTTTGATAATTGATGCTAGCGTTGGTCCGACTAGAGATGATTTAGACATGCTTTATAGCTTAGATGATTATAAGAAAGACATTATTGTTGTGGCAAATAAGATAGATAGGATAAAGCAGGCAGAATACGAAGAGCAATTCAAAACAATCAAAGAGCTTATCGGAGTCCATCAGATTATTCCTTATTCAGCAAAAAAGAAGATCGGCGTAAAGGAATTATTAAGGGAAATATTATAATATTTAAGCATGTTGATTGATGATGTAAAAATTAAAGTAAAGGCCGGTCGGGGCGGTGATGGCAAAGTGGCGTTCAATAACGCAAAGATGACTCTTGGTCCGACAGGCGCCAGCGGCGGCAACGGCGGCAGTATTTATTTTGAAGGCGTGTCGGATTTGGGCGCGCTTGGGCAGTTTCGTTATAAAAAAGAATTAGTGGCACAAGACGGAGAAAGGGGAAAAGATCAGCTTAACGACGGGTCAAATGGTGATGATTTAATTTTGAAGGTGCCCATTGGCACGGTGGTGCATAATCTATCGACCGCCAAAGACGATGAGATTATTTCTATCGGCCAACGTCTATTGGCGGTTAAAGGCGGGCGAGGCGGAAAAGGTAATTTTAAATTTCGCTCATCGGTTAATACGAGTCCCACGGAATTTCAAGAGGGTTTGCCGGGGGAGGAATACGAATTAAGATTGGAGCTTAAATTAATCGCCGATGTTGGTTTTATCGGTTTGCCAAATGTCGGCAAATCGAGCTTACTGAATCAACTGACCAACGCCAAAAGCAAAGTGGCCAATTATTCCTTCACAACCCTTGAGCCGAACCTCGGCGTTTATTATGAATTAATTTTAGCCGATATTCCCGGACTCATTGAAGGAGCATCAGGTGGCAAAGGGCTGGGCGTTAAATTTTTGCGCCATATTGAACGCACTAAAACCCTTTTCCATTTTATTTCCGCGGAGTCAGTCCGACCCGGAAAAGGATTATCAAATCATCAGAAATGAGCTTGGCGCGTATAATAAAGAATTGCTGGATAAGCCCGAATACATTTTTTTAAGCAAAGCCGACTTGTTGGATAAAGATGAAGTTGATAAAAAGCTAGACGAATTAAAAGCCGTCGGCAAGGAAGCGATGGCAATTTCGGTGATAGACGATGCCAGTATCAGCCGCGTTGAAGAAATATTGCGAGAGATTATCAAGCAAAAATATCAGAGAGGGAGTTGATGTTTGACGATTAGCAGGAGTTATTATTTTTTTCATGAAAATATTACATAATAGCTATATACGAATCCAATATAAAATATGAAACCCTTCCGAATTAAATTTTTTGTCAGTATATTCGCTATTTTATTGCTTCTGGGCTTTGGTTACTACTATAGGGAAGATGCTAGTCGTTTTTCGCAAGGGTTTCTAAATCGATTTCAACCCTGCCAAAGGCCGATAACATATTCTATTGTAAATATTGATCCGCGTTTTGGTTTAACAAAAGAAGAATTATTGGATGATATAAAACAAGCTGAAAAAATATGGGAATCGCCAATCAACAAACAATTATTCGAATATTCTCCCACAGGAGACTTAAAAATAAGTCTTATCTATGACTATCGGCAGAAAGCTACGGATGCATTGAGAAAAATAGGAATAGTTATTAATGATGATCAATCTACCTATGACGTATTAAAAGCCAAGTATGATTTACTTGTTGTCTCGTATAATAAAGAAAAAGCACAATTAGAGACCTTGATTGCGACCTATAACGCAGACAAAAGCGCTTTCGAAAAAGATGTTAATTATTGGAATAGCCATGGCGGAGCGTCGAAGGCAGAACGTAATATATTGGAACAGAAAAGAGTTGATTTAAATAATCAAGTTATAATAATTAATCAAGCCGAAAACTCTTTAAATGGATTAGTTGATACTATAAATTCAGCAGAGATAGTTCTTAATAAATTAATTGTTACGCTCAATCTTCAGGTAAGTACATATAATACAGTTGGTTCATCAACTGGCAAGGAATTTAGTGAGGGCGAATATGTAAGCGACGCAAGTGGAACGGCAATTAATATTTTCCAATTTAATGATACGAATCAGCTTGTGAGGGTTCTCGCCCACGAGCTTGGACACGCGCTAGGACTGGGGCATCTTGATAATCCTAAGGCCATCATGTATTACCTTAATGAAGATGAAGGTATAAATGAAAAATTGACGGCAGATGATCTCGCGGCTCTAAAAAAGGTGTGCGGAATCAAGTAAATCAAATATGCGGATATCTTTTTAATCAGACGGGTGTATAATTAAATTATGCTTATTACTATCATATTTGTCTTATTAGCTCTTTGGCTGATAGGATTTCTCGGTTTCCATATTCTTAGTTGGTTCATCCATATTTTATTAGTGGTAGCTGTTATTATGTTCTTGTGGAGAGTTATACGCGGCAAGAATCCGTTTAAATAAGGAAAGGTCAAATTATACCATTAACTAATATACAAAAAACTATGCGAAAAATTAAAAATAACTCACTGCTTATAGCTTCTTTAGCATTAGCAACTACTCTTTGTTTTTCAGTCGCCCTTGCCAAGGCACAAGATGAGAAGCAAGTTAATAGTGCGGAACACCAAAGCACAGTGTCAACTTTTATTCAGACCCTTTTGAATGTAGCCGATAAAGAACAGGGAGGAGTAGGTGAACAGGTGCGGGTGGTGGCTCAACAACAGAATGAATCTAAGGACAAGGTAGCTGACGCGCTAGATAAAATTCAGAATAGAAATAAGGTAAAAACATTTTTAATCGGGACTGATTATAAAAATATTGGTCAGTTGCGTAGCGAGATGGTGAAAACCAGAAATCAGATTGACTGGTTAAAAAGATTATTGGATAAAACAACGAGTGAAGAAAGCAAAACAGTTCTTCAGGGACAAATCCAAACATTAGAACAGGAACAGCAAAAGATTAATGATTTCTTGACGGCCAACGAGAGTAAATTCAGCCTATTCGGTTGGTTTGTAAAATTATTCAATAAATAATTACTGATACTACTTATCCCAAAACCGCCTTTCTAATGAGGCGGTTTTTGGTTGTAATAGTAAAAATATATTAGTTTTCCCATTTCTTTCCTAATCGTAATCCAATCCAGAGTTCTCTTTCGATAAACTCAGGACAAGTTCACTTGTCAAAAATTTTGAGTCAGTTAGCGGGCGGGCAAAAAGGAAAGGAGGGTCGCTCAGACTCTGATGAGTCTTCGGACTCGAAGAGGTGTGGGGGCGGGTCCTGCGGGGCAGATAAATTCTTGAGGGGCGGAATTAAATAAAAAATCGCGGAGAGTTTTCCTCCGCGATTCGTATTTTCAGCCACTTGGCTGATTTTTGTTTTTTTCGCCGCATCCGCATTTTTCTTTTTCAGAAAACGGAATTGTCGCTTTGTCCTCGACGGGAATTTTATCGTGAATTAATTTAGTCGCGTAGCCGACAAGACTGATAAATAGAATAATTGCCGGGATGAGCTGTAGAAGGACTATAACTAATCCTATTCCAATGAAAATCCAAAGCGTTGTTCCGGCTTGCGAGATATTAATTGACCTCGCCCAGACAACGTTGGAGCCGAGAATAAAACCGATGATAAGGCCGGCAATCCAGCATGCAGATTTCCATCTGATTGGATTCCAATCTATCGGTCGGCGCATTAGGCTTTTAATACTGGTTAATAGAATTACCACGGGGCCAGTTTCCAGTAAAAGCACGAATGCCGCCACCGTCAGATATACCCACATGGAAACGCCCGGCTTTGAAAAATCAATAGACCCCGCCTTAACCAGGATAAAACTAAGACCCAAAGCCAACGCAAAACCAAACAATAAATAGAAAATCGTCCTTTTTATGCCCATATTCCTCCTCCTTTCTTGGATTTTCAATCCTTGCTTAGATTATCAAAAATCTTTTTAAAAAGCAAGCTCGGCGACAAAATAACAGATGATTTTATATCATGTTGTTATGGTCAAGGGACTTAAGAAATAAGCCCGAACCCCGATAGTATAACCTTCGGTTAACTACGGGGCACAGCAGTTTCTATCATTTGGGTTGACAAAAATAATGGCCGCTACTATAATATAATAGGATAGAATTTGGCTATATTGGAAGTATCTAAGTAAAAATTTCTTTGAAAAAAGAGGAGGCGATTATGCCAAACCAAAAGGTAGATCTTTTAATTAAGATTTCTTACGATTTGAAAAAGCCGGAAAAATCGCTTATTCAAACGAATGTTAAACCCGAAAGGCTGCAAGACCTTCTCGGCGATTATCTGCATGACCAAATGGGCAGAGGAGGAGATGGCAGAGAGCAAAATATGAAAGAAGTATATAATATAACAATAGGGATTGATTTAAGCGACGACACTTTCTATACTTCAAGCGATACTGGCAACGACGGGTTGACCTGCGGCATAATTCTGAATGTTTGCACGATATTGAATCAACTAAAAGTTTTACCTCTTTAAATAAAAATACCGCGAGAAAGGAAATGCAAAAATGGAAATTCCTTACACAAAATTCGAATTGCTGATTGCCCTAGCGGAACTGAAACTGTCGTTAGATGATGAGGAAAAGTTAGATAAACAATTAATGGAGATTGAAAATGAGATGTCTGCGGAATTTTCTGCCACAGACAAAAAAGAATTGAACGAGCTCATCGCAAAACATCACGGGATCGGGGTTGTGGAATTAATAAACAGCCCAAATTACAGATTATTGTGTGATGAGTATAAAAATGATGCGCTTAAGAAATTAGTGAAAAAAACGGTCGAGAAAATGGGCATTACCGAAAAAGCTGCCTGGGCGATAATAGCGGGAGTAGGGGGATTACTGGATTAGTTTGATAAAGTTTTTGAAAGAAGTAAGGTGAAAAAGAAACCAACGATGTTTAAAGCGGATGAAGGCGGAAAAACCGACATCCGTTTTTTATTTTCCAAAAATCAAGGAGTTCCGCTAGGGCGGGACGACTATGATTTTTGAGAACCCCGCTTTAATTTTACCGTCCACATGTAATCTAAATTTTTATAATTAAAAGATTTATTTGCCTGTCGCGAGATGCGGGCGGCGAATAGCCGCACCCCTGCCTGCCGGCAGGCAGGCCTTTTGCGCGAAGCGTCGAGCCGATATATTGGATTGTAAAATTAAGGCGGGGTGAGCCGACTGAAATTATTGACAAATAGCACGAAGAGTGCTATTTTTGTTTCGGATTTTGAAATTTGTCCCGACGCTCTGTTTATAGTCCTTTGAAATAAAGAAGTCGGGATCCCGACTTTATGTCGGGAAAAAATAAAGAAAACTCAGAGACAAGGAGGAAAAAATGATTAAGTTTAGCAAGGGAAATTTGAGGATTCCAAGGTGGCAAAGACCTGTTTACGCCGTGGCCGGCGGACTGACGGCCTATCGGAAGAAGTTCCCGGAATACAAACTGGAAGAGTTGTGCATGATGGCATTTCGCCAGATGCTTGAAGAAAACGATTTGAGGCTTTCGCCGAAAGACGTAAAAGGTTTTCTGAATTTTGCCGCTTATGGCGCCTTCGCTGATCATTTTCAAGATCAGCTTCTTGGCGAAGCAAAAATTCATGATTATCTCGGGCTCGACCCTCTTTATAACATCGGCGTTAAAACCGGAGGAGCAACCGGCGGCAGTACAGTCATGAATGCCGCAATGGCTATCGCGAGCGGGTATGCTGATGTTGCGTTGGCAATGGGCTGGGAGCGTATGGACGAAGTTGATACGCGGACCGGCAATCTCTACATTGCACAAGCGGCCTGCAAAGATTTTGAAACACGGCTGGCCCGAATCTACGCTTCATATTACGCGCCGATGGCTCGGCGTTTTTCCTGGAAATACAATTTATCCGAAGAAACCAGAGCAAAGGTGGCCGTGAAAAATCGCGGCTACGCATATTATTCCCCGTATGCCCAGCAGGCGGGGAAACATACAGTTGAAGAAGTCCTTTCCGGAAAGGTCATTTGCGATCCATTAAGGATTTTAGAATGCTGCGCCATGAGCGTTGGCGCGGCTTGTATGCTTTTGTGTTCAGAAGAAATGGCCTATAAACTGACCGATAAACCATGCGAGCTTTTTATCGCCGGCGGCACTCATACCTTACGAGTGGCCGACAGGCGCCATATGGAAATTCTGCTTTTGCCCCACGAGGAACCCGGAATGTATGACAAACTTTTAAAAGAAATGAAAGAGAATAGATGATCGGTGGCCGGGATTCGAAAGTTTTCTGGCCGCTCGTTTCGCCGCCTATCTTGTTTATCGAATGGCCGGGATTCAAAACCCAATCGAAGATTTTGACCTTGTGGAGCTTCACGACGCTTTTACAATTTCTGATATCCAGACTTACGGTGATATCGGTCTTAGACCCTATGGCCAAGAGGCCGAATATATCGAGTCCGGAGATGCCTACTATGGAGGCAAGTGCCCATCTAATCTTTCCGGCGGTCTTTTGGGAACGATGCACGCGGTTGGCGCAACGGGAATTTTTCAGGGCGTGGAATGTCTCTGGCAGTTGCAGCAAAAGTATAACAAATTCCACGGCGACCCGAAAATTTGGGATAAATGGGCGGATAAAGGAGAATTCGCGGCAAAACCCAGGAGAAAGCCGGAAGATTGGAAAAGCCTTCAGGTGCCGAATGCCAGGCAGGCAGCGTGGGTTTCTCACGCCGGCGTTGGGTCTCACGTCACAATGGGAGTTTTGAGGAGGGCATACTAAGATGAAGAGGGGAAAAAATCAAAACATAAAGTGCAGTTTGTCGGGACTCCGTTAACAACCGTTCAGGAAAATCCGACGGTGATAGAGTGGCCAAGAACGATAACTCATTATCACACTTACGGTCTTCTTTCGAAATTTTTCCTAGGATTAAAAAAAAGAAAACTTTTTGCAACTTATTGCCCTAATCCCGAATGTGAAGAAAAGCGATTATGGCTTCCGCCCAGAGCCGATTGTCCTGATTGTCATGCCGGGATGCGATGGAAACAATTGCCAAATCCGGTTATCGGAGAAGTTTTTACTTTTACCAAAGTTGAGTATGCGGGGACGGGCATTGAATTATCCCTGCCGTATTATCAAATTGACGTCAGGATTCCCGGACTCGCGACAATTCCGAAAGGCTATCTCCTTTACGGCGAGCCCTACATCGGAATGAAAGTTAAGGCGGGATTCCGGACAAAGAATCCCACTAATACAATCCTTGACCTCTATTGGATTCCGCTAGAGAGCGAAAACTAGAGAGAGTTGAGAGAAAATTAAAAGCTATGGTTATCGAACCATAGCTTTTTTATTTGTTTCCTAAGTTTTTTATTCGTTTCTTATTTTTTTCATTAATTTGTTAATTTCTTCGATTTTTTCCGGGCCGACGATTGTCTCCATCAGACCCATTTGTTCTTCCCAGACGTCGGCTGGGACATTATTTTTGAATTCGTCTTCCAGGATATGGTAGACTTTAAGTCCCAATTGCACTCCGGCCAGGGAACCGGCTCCGCTCGGGTCGCCCAAGGTCAGCGTTTCCGCGATGATTTCGACGAGTTCCAAGTCGGTAAACCCAAGCACGACGGCTAATTTTTTCTCGTTTTTTTCCGCCAGGTTTTTTATAATATCCTGTTGACGCAAATCCATTGCGCCGGCGGAAGTTCAGACGAAACATTCCGTCACGGAGTAGATGACATTCTCGGCTTCCACTCCGGCCGCCTTCAATACGGCTTTGATGGCCATATCGGGAATTTCGTCTCTTTCGCCTAAAACTACGATTTTCTTTCCTTCCAATATTTCTAACATTTTTTTACCTCCCGATTATTCGGATTTATGCTCTTTATTCTGTTCCAGTAAGAATGAGGCTCCGTCATATAGATGGGACATTCTTCCTAAAAATAGACTGCCTCGCGCGATAAACATTGCGTTTTTTATTTTGCCGTTTTTTATTTGACTGATGGCGTGTCCTAAAAAAGGGATTCCCGCCGGTATGTGACCTTGAGTCGGCGCGAAACCGGGCATGCCGTGCGATTTTATGAAATCTTCGAATTGGTCTCTGGTTATCTCTTTATTTTTTACCGCCAACGCGGCGATCATTTCGTAATTCTTTCTCGGCACATCGCCCGTCTTCGAAGGAATCGTGATTTCGGGATTATGAAGTTCTACGGCGAATTTATCGACATCGCTCAACTTCATACCCAATTTTTTCAGAGGATTCAAGGTCAACGATTCCATGACAGCCTGCTGACTTGTGCCGTTTTTTATATCGCATTTTCCGATAGAATCCAGTCTTATAACCGGACTTTCGAAATCGTTTTCGGAAATCAAAAATGCTATCGAGCCGAGCATGTCTTCAAGTATCGGCATATTTGCCGCAACATGGCCCTGGTATTTCATTCCTATTTTTGCCAGGCAGCCGCCTCCGACTATTGCCACATTTTTGCATACTCCGGCTTTAACCAGACTCGCGCCGAGTATTGCGGCGTATATCGGGCCGGCGCAGAATGCTTTGACATCGGGGCCGGTGGCGTTTTCGCAGCCGCATACTTCCGCAATGGCTTTGGCCATACTGCCGCCGCCGCGATTGTAACGATCGCCTATGGCTTCTTCGGAACCGCTTATCACAAAATCTATGTCGGTAGCCGCCAGTTTTGCCTGTTCAAGAAGTTTTTCGAGAGCGAGCGCGCCCGAAGCTTTTGTAATTAAATCTTCCATCATCAGGTGCGGTCCGAGGTTATCATCTTCGATTGCATGATCATCCGGCGCTCTTCTGAAACAGCCGACAAGTTTTCCTTTGTGAAAAAGCGGTAATGTCCAATATTTTCCGCGTCCCAGCTCGTTCTCAATCTCCTTTATCGGTTTTCCGTTTCCTATTTTTTGGGATTCTGAATCGGGAATCTTTTGATACCAAGGCTGGCATTTTGCTTGGCTAACAAATGATTCCTCAAGCCAAATTACGTCATAAGCGTCGGCGATTTTCAAAGCGATATAGAATTCTTCTTCCGACAATATTTCGCCGAATTTACCGGAAGGGCCAAGAGAAGTTTTACTTTCAAGCCAAGGCGAAGCCAGATTTCTTAATTCCTCGGGGTCGATGTTTCCTATAAAAGCCTGATTTGGAGGATAGACAACCGCTTCGGCGAATGAACGCAGGTATTTTCCGATAATTTCTAAAGGTCGTTCCTCCTCGTTAATGCGATTCAATCGCAGCCAGTTTAGGATTTTTTCCCACCAGCCTCTTTCTTTGGGTTTGTATTTTTCTATCTCGCGATATGGTTTGGAGCCGTATCGCACGAAATCCGGCGAGTGAATCAATATTTGAGCACTCGCCTTTATGACCGGATTCATCGCACAGGGATTCTGTTGTTTTTTGGGAATGGGAATGTTTTCTTTAATGAATTTTTCCAACCCCGAAATATTTCGCGGCTTCGGGCATAACGAAAGCCTTCAGCAGCTGGCCATTTTTGTAAAAAATGAAAGTGGGTAGGCTCATCACATGCAGAGCCATGCAGAATTTTCTGTTGCCGACGATGTTCATCTTTACCACTTTCAATTCGGGATAATCTTCTCCCAGTTTTTCTATTTTCGGCTCCAAAGCCTTACATATTGCGCATTGCGGCCCCCAGAAATCGAGAAGAACGAGCCCTTGTTCTTTAAGCACTTCTTGCTCAAAAGCCTCTTGGGTTATCTCTTTAATCATTTTTATACCCCATTTTATTCGGTTTTCGAAGAACTTTTACAACTGGAAAATAGCACGACTTTCCGCTATTTGCAAGACGCATAGAGCTAGGGGATTGTGGTATAGAGTTCTAATGTTCACTGAAGAAATTTTTTCTCAAATTGATAAAGACTTATATTCTCTCCTTGAAAAATAAGGCGTGCCCTTTTTTGAAATTCTTTTGATGGATTGTATAGTTTAATGAGATCTGTGGGCATAATTAAGTAGAAAGAGCCTGCTTCAATTTTTGATTCATCGGCTTGAGCGATTGTCTTCTCGCTATAAAATCTTACCGTTTCCAACCAAAGCCAGTTAAGCGTATATATTTTTTGAGAATCGTGCTGGGAAGCTATATACTGCCCCACTTTCTTTTCCTCTGCTGCAATAGCATATTGGCCGATGCGATCGCCAAATGACTGCCAGAAAGTGCTGGCCGCACCCCATGAAAATAAAATAACCGTTAAAAATATTAATCCTGCCTTAATATCGGTTTTTGATATTGAAATCGATTTTTTTATAGACGGAGCAATTGATTCATAAAACAGAACAGCAGTCGAAGCCAAAAACATCGCCATAAAGGGATATACGGGTTCCAGATAATAAAATATCTTCGTGCGCGCAACCGCAAAGGTTAAAAAAATAAATAAAATTGCGCCTAAAGACGCCAAGGATAGTTTATCGCCCCTGTAAATCCTGCCCTTGTATTTTAAAAAGAGCCAAATGACCGCTATGATAAAAACTACAATCCACGGCTCCGCAAACCTAAAAAGAAAAACAATATAAGACCATGTGCTTACTCCCCCGCCTACAATCGGCCTGATAAATCGCTGAAAAAGATGATAGCCGGCATATATTTCCCAAAAAGTTTTTCCGAATTTTATTGACTCGTAAATATGCCATGGCGCTACTAGAACAACAGCCAGCGCCGTGCCCATCCAAAAATACGAATTTTTAAGCCAATCCCATTTTTTGTAAACCAAACAGAAAATAAAAGCAATCGGTAAAGCAAAAAAACCGATAATGTTCTTAAAAAGGACTCCGGTCGCCAAAACCATTCCAAACCCCAAATACCATTTTCTTTCGTCCCAACCGCGGATGAAAAAATAAACTGCAGCGAGAATTGAAGCTGTCACCGGTACATCCGTCCGGAATTGACGGCTGGCAAAAACAAATTCGCCGGTAAACAGCAGAATGGCGCTGGCGAAAAAAGCTGTCCAATATCGCTTCGTTAGATACCAGGTCATCAGCCAAACCAGTAAAACCGCCAGCACGCCCGATAAGGCGGACGGCAGACGCAGCGCAAATTCGTTAAACCCAAAAATCTTAACGCTGGCCATCGCCAGCCAAAAATATAACGGCGGCTTTTCAAACCAATTATTGCCAAAGTATTGAAAGGATAAAATATCGCCGCGCTGCATGCTTTCCTGCGTTACGCGGGCGTATGTCGCCTCATCGTAATCAAACAAGGCGAAATGACCGAGCCTAAAGAGGAAAATAAAAAAAGTTGCCAGCAATAAAAACAACAGCAGCGAAATTTTCCACTTTTGACGCAGGGTTGATATCATTGCAAGACCGGTATTATTGAATAATGGTTTTCCCTCTCTGATTTTAAATTATTTTTGACTCAAGGTAAAGTAAACGGAGAAAGCTCGAATGATTATCAAGAATAATACGATAAAAATCAATTCCGGTTTTGTATCTAATTTTTCGTCGGCGGCACCTTAATCACCTCTCCTGCTTTAACTCTATAAGGCGGCTTGATTTTATTTGCTTTGATAAGTAATTTCCAGGAAACATCGAATTTTTCGGCAATAGTTTTAATATCATCGCTTGCTTTCACTTCGTATTCTATCCAGCTTTCCATTATCCATTTCCGGCGTTTTCGGCCAGAATAGAAAAGAAATCCCAAAAAGACAATCAGGCATATAACCGCGAGTTCGATTACTAAAGCCAGCGGCATCGGGAAACTGAAAAACCAAACCGAAGCGCTTTGCACTGTGGTTTTTGGCTGATTTGTTTCTTTCCCGATTTCTGCTGACGGCGTTGCGTCATACGATACGGTAAAACTTGAGCGATACAAACCGCCCCAAAACGGTTTTTCCAGTTCAAAACTCAAATCCGATGTTGCGCCCCGTAAAACGGGGAATTTGCCGGTGCTTTGGGCATGAAACAGCAAACCCGAAAAGTCGCTGGTAACCACTTGAACGTCGGCGTCAACCGAAACATTACCAAGATTTTTAACCGAGGGTTGCAATAAAAGACCGCCACCGCTTCTTGCGTCTCGCCCTATTTTCAAGCCGGTGGTTTCGAGTTTTTAGTAATTTCTCCCGGGATGGTAATAGCTACCCTGATACCGGTTCGAAAAGAAAGCGTCACGCCGGATTGGACCGATGTGGGTTCTTTTTTCTCTTGAATGATAATACAGCCGTCATGTTCGCCGACATCGGCATTTTGAGGAACGTTAATCGTAAAAGGAATGATTTTAGTGGCGGCTGAAGCAAGCGCTGCTTCTGATTTGGCAAGCGTAATCCAGCTGCCGACATCACTTTTGGGTTCACCCGATTGCCGGCACGCAAAAGCGCCGCCGGAAGAAATCATTGAATCAACGGCGTCCAATAAAAGCGTTTTTGTTTCGTTCGCGTTGTTCATCAATAAAACGCCGTCTTTTTGAACAGCGCCCGGCTCAAGAGTGTAAACAAAAATGGATTTGGTTCTCGGATTATCTGAACGCGGATAAGCCGGCTTGCCGCCGATGCCGCCGTATTCAACGGCCAAAGCGTTGTTAGTTAAAATCGCGATACCCGATAGGATTATTAAAATTAAACCAATGCCATAATTTAAACTGAACCTTTTTCTTTTCGAAGATAAGATTTTTTTATTCATTTTGTTTTTTCTTTTAATCTCTTTTCTTAATTCTTTTAATATTCTCCTCATCAGTTACCCGGATAGCCGGGCAACTGATGGAAGTCAAGCTTAATAAGCGGTAACCGTGAGCACCATATTGATATTGTAATCATCCGCTACTGCCTGACCTGCCGGGATATTCTGGCTGATGGAAACATTTTTCAGGGCCCAATCGCCGATGTGGTCGGCGTCAGCTGTTGCCGAAAGCAGGGTAATGCTGTCTGTTAAACCTCTGCTAAAGGCGACAGGATTGCCCAAACTAAGATGGTTGATAGAACAGCCGCTCTGGCATTGGCCAATGCTTAGTGTTCCGACAGAAGGATTAACGGTCATCTGGCCGTGAGTGCAGCCTGAACCGTCGGGATTGTTGAAACTGTAGTTTGCATTTGCGCTGGAACTGGTCCAGGCGGAGGAAGTAGCTGTTCCCGCGAGCGTCAAAGTCCAACCGCTATCTGCGGCTTCGATATTTTTAACGTAAATTTGTTGAGTGGCGGTGCCGAAATTGCCGGTGGATGTCTGGCAGGATAAACCTTGAGTAACCGGACTCATTACTATTGAAGGATTGGCAACCGGAACATAGGAAGCGTCAACGATGGCTGCCATAAGATTGCTGGCTCCATGGATTATCTGCTGGAAATTAGAGGAGGCGGAACTGCTTGTTACGTTAGTGGATGGGGGCGGCATAGTACTCCAAGCTACCCTATTGTCATTCCAAAAATCGTATTTTTGGTAAAAATAAGGATTAGCTTCGTCGCCGGCCAAAGTGCCTGAACAGCCGTGTTGTACTCCAATTCCTCCGGTTATAAGAGTAATAGTAACTTTATCGCCATTCACAAAACTAGTAGTATAAGTGCCTCCTCCTTGAAGCGTATAATCAGTTGTTCCAGGAAAAATTATGAGGTAACCGGTTGAAGTTAAATGACTTGTCTGATGAAAAAAAACATCATTTATAAAGACACAGCCATTATACCCTTGTTGCGTATAGTTGAGATATTGATTATTATTACTCAGATAAACTGGCAGCGTATCTGCTTTCGCTATACGGATACCTAAAAAAGAAATTACTATTAAAACCAAAATTATTAAGTTTTTCATAATAGTTTTTATATTGTATTAATTAATAATATTTAGTTAATAACTGTTCTTAATCTCTATCGACCTTTTTCCTACAACAGAGATTGTCTGTTTAGGGATTTTTAGAGATTTTTAACTTCAGTGGATTTTAAAAGACGCAGATTATTCTTTTTTTGATTCATAGCAATTTGATATTCAAAAGTCAACAGGCCAATTAAAAAGTCCGGTTGCCCGGACTTTCATTTTCGAGATGTTGTTTTAAAATATTGTTTGTTCTTCTGTTTTTGTGGCAAGAGCAAGAAGCGCTTTTTCCACGATTTTCCGGCGAAGATTTTTTTCCTCGCTTTCGGAAATTTTCGGATTCCCCAGGGGATGGGGAATTGCTACGGCTGGCACAATTCTTGGCGCGCCAACCGTTTTCGAAATTTTAACAATGGTGCAGATATGAACCGTAACGATTCCATTTTTTTCCAATTCTTTCGCCATCGTTGCCCCGCAACGAGTACATGTTCCTCATGTGGACGTGAGAATCACCGCGGAGACCTGGGCTTCTTTGAGTTCGGCCGCAATTTCCTGGGCAAATTTTCTCGCATTGGCTACCGAAGTGCCATTGCCCACAGTGGCGTAGTAAAAATCATGAAGTTTGCCGATTATTCCTTCGCGCTCCAAATCCCGCATCACATCGAGCGGCAGAACTCTGTTCGGATTTTCGTTGGCGTAAGTCTGGTCATAACCGCCGTGGCATGTTTGATGCGTCAAACTGGAAATGGTTTCCAATCCTTCAATGCTATATTTTCCAAACCTGGAAGCGCTCGAAGAAGAAATCATGTCGGGATTGCCTTTGGGCACTATCCCGCCCGAGGTTATCAGGCATAATTTTATTTTCGACAAATCTTCGAGCGGAGGAAGGGGTTTGACTTTATCAAAGACGGGCAACGTAAGTTCGGTTTTAATTTTGCCGCCGCTGATTTTTTCAATCAGCATTTCAACCGCTCTTTCGGCGCCGGTTTTTTCAACGAAACAATTTTTTCTTAACCCCTTCGGAATATAGCCTTCTTCCCCGGCAGGACCCAATGTTTCATTATTAAGAAGTTTAAGTGAAAGACGAGTCATGCCCTTTAAAGCATCGTTCATCCCGACTACGGAATTTCTTGTCGGAACGATAAAAAAGACGGACTTTTTATAAATTTCCACTGCCGGATTTTCAGGAGATAGGGCGGTAATCGCAGGTATTTTCAATTTTTCGCCTACCGCTTTGCAAACTTCGGCGCAAGCCATGCCGTATCGTCCCGCATTGAACGCCGGTCCGGCGATAACCAAATCCGGTTTAAAGCTCCGTGTCAGAAAAATAATTTCCTCAAGACTTTTTTCCGCATGCTCGGCGAAATAATTGTCGCCGCAGATAATCGTGGCTGTAATTTCCGCCTGTTCGGCAAAAAGTTTTTGGAGCGCGATTCCCGGTCCTTTGGGGCCGTCCGCGTAAGCAGGAGCAAAATCGGCTTTGTCTTCGCCGCCGATTCCGCCGAAGAACTGGTTCAGATAATGAACAACGGTGAATTTTTTCTTTTCCATTTTATTCCTCTTTTGCCGAAAGTCTTTCGGATCCCAGCTGATTGGTGGCGCCGATAATCGCCTGTAATTCTATCTCTATGCTTCCGTCCGGCTTTAAGCTTTTCGGATAGCCGCCCGCCAGATTGGTAAGTAAACTCGCATCGCCGATGGTTTTTTCCATAGGCGGAAGAATAATCAATTCATTGGCGTTGCCTACGGAAATGATGGCATCTGCCGACGGATGGCTGTCCGCCAAAGACTGTGAAGCGCCGTCACTTCCGGCGAATTCATCGACTATGCCGACGGTTTTTACGCCCATCTCTTCAACTTTTGATACGATGGACATAAAATCCGCGTCCGGATTGCCGAATCCTTCTTTCGAGAGGATTACGCCATCGGGTCGGATAAGAGCGATTAAGTCGGCGGTTTTTTGGGCGCATAAATCTTTCTCGCCTTGGGAAGTTTTTAAGGGCGTCAGAATGACGGCGGAAAAATTTATTTTTTTCCTGTGGGCTTTGTAAAGCTCGCGGATAACTGCGTTATTCTGATGGTGATAAGTTACGTTTTTATCACACGCGGAAACGCAATTTCCGCTGACAACGGCTCCGTTCATGATTTCTATCGGCTGGATGAAGACGGGGTCCATTGTTTGGGAGTTCACTCCGTAAACATAAGTATCATGGAGCAACCCTTGGCTTAGAAGTGGGTAGATATAAACAATCCTGGGCAATTCGCAATAATGTTTTTCCGCCGGATTTATTTTTTCGAATATTTCCAATTCATCCGGTTCTGTTTTTTTTGCAATTTCGCTGATGAAGGCAGCCGTTCTTAAGCCGAGCAGCCTTAAAACTTCTTCATGCTGATGTTTTTCCAAATCCTTAACAACATCGGCCGTGACAACGATATTTATCAATTTCGAAAAAAGAGAGTATTCGGCTCCCGGGCCGCTCATATCCAGTATTCCTTCCTGGGCTCCGATAATCTGTCCGCAGGTGACAACAGAAATTCCTTTAAGGGCGTTGGTTCTTCCGCGGTCAACTTTTTTTGGCGGCGTAAGAACTCCCGGAAAATAACTATTTTTTGCCGTCAGATTGATTCTCGGCTCTATGATGTCTTTTACCGGAATAATTCTCGTTTTTTCTCCGGGCCTCGCGATTTCTATTCGCACGGAATTTAATCTTGGGTCTTCAAAGGAAACCCTTTTTATCAAATCCTCTTTTTTAATGAAAAGGATGCCGTCTTTTATGCCGTTCTTTCTGGAAAATTGGACATCGCTAATGCATATTTTACCTAATAACAGACTCATTTTAACCTCCGAAATCAACGATTTTTTAGAGAAATTTCAATGAACTTCGCAAAAAGTCTAGCAACTTTTAACGTTCCAGTCAACCCCGCACCTTTCAATAATTCAAACCTTAATTATGTTCTTAATCTAGAAAGGTGCGGGGTCAACCCTGATTTCAATAATCTAATAAAATCTAATGACGATTTTTTCCGAAAAAACATTGACGACAATACGGTTTTTCGCTATCCTTACTTTAGTTTTTTAAACTTCTTTTCAGCCAAAGGCTGATCCGCCGTACTTTGATATTTTTAAAAATAATGTGGCGGAGACAAACCATATTGGAGGAAGAATTATGAAGAAGATATTAGTGATTGGCGCTACGGGACAGATTGGCTCCGAGCTTGTGCCTGCGCTTCGCAAGGCATATGGCAGTAATAATATAATAGCCGGAGGCCACAAAAAAAGACCGAGTGAAAGTTTTCTGGAGGCGGGTCCGTTTGAACGTCTTGATTGCCTCGACATCAAAAAGCTTGACCAAGTTGTCAAGAAATACAAGGTGGGGAGAATTTACCACCTTGCGGCGATACTTTCCGCGGTGGCGGAGGCAAATCCTGCTCTTGCCTGGGACGTGAACATGAACGGCCTTTACAATGCTTTGGAAATAGCGCGCGAATATAAATGTTCGGTTTTCACGCCGAGTTCGATTGGCGCCTTCGGTCTTTCGACGCCTTTGGATAGTACTCCGCAGGATACTATCCAGCGGCCTTGGACGATGTACGGTATCACAAAAGTGGCTGGCGAGCTGCTTTGTGATTACTATTTCAAAAGATTCGGCGTTGACACCCGTGGCGTCCGTTATCCGGGAATAATTTCCAATGTTACGTTGCCCGGTGGCGGAACCACCGATTACGCCGTTCATATGTTTTATGAGGCAATCAAGTCCGGAAGATATACTTGCTATATTAAAAAGGGTACGTACTTGGATATGATGTACATGCCCGATGCTATTAACGCGGCCATTGATTTAATGGAAGCAGACCCTTCAAGGCTAGAACATAGAAATGCCTTTAACGTTACGGCCATGAGTTTTGAGCCGGAAATGCTGGCGGCGGAAATAAAAAGATACATTCCCGAATTTACAATAGATTATGAAATCGATCCGGTCAGACAGGCGATTGCCGAAAGCTGGCCGAATAAGATGGACGATTCATGCGCCCGCGAAGAGTGGGATTGGTATGCCGAATACGATTTGGCAAAAATGACGGGAAATATGATAGAGGTTTTGCGCCCCAGACTTTTGGGCTTGGAGGCAAGCTTTTTGACAAAATCGGAACAAAGGAGGAAAAATGTCCAAAAGAATAATTGAAGATTTGCGGAAAACTTTTGAGGAATTAAAAGTCCAGGGGACTTACAAAACAGAAAGAATCATTGTCACGCCGCAGGGAGTTAAAATTCGCACCGCGGGAGGCAAAAAAGTTTTAAATTTTTGCTCCAATAATTACTTGGGTTTGGCCAATGATTCCCGGCTGGTAAAAGCCGCTCAAAAGACGATGGAAAAGTGGGGCTATGGACTTTCTTCGGTTCGCTTTATCTGCGGAACCCAGAAGATTCATAAGGAATTGGAGCAAAAAGTTTCCGAATTTTTGGGAACCGAAGACACCATTCTTTACGCCGCTTGTTTTGACGCAAATGCGGGTTTATTCGAAGCATTACTTGGAGAGGCTGATGCCATTATTACCGACGAGTTAAACCACGCTTCTATTATAGACGGCGTTCGTATGGCTAAAGCCAAACGCTTGATATATAAACACAGCGATATGCGTGATATTTGCGTAGATGAGACTGGCGGAAAATTCTCCAGAGGTCTTGAGTATTGTTTGAAGATAACCCAGGATTGCCGATATCGCATAATCGCTACCGATGGAGTTTTTTCCATGGATGGCGATATCGCCAAGCTGAAGGAAATCTGCGATTTGGCGGAAAAATACGACGCTTTGGTAATGGTGGATGATTCCCATGCCACCGGATATATCGGAGCGACTGGTCGCGGCACTCCCGAGCACTGCAACGTGATGGGAAGAGTTGACATCATTACCACCACTTTCGGGAAAGCTTTGGGCGGGGCGTCGGGCGGTTGCACGTCCGGAAGAAAAGAAATAATCGAAATGCTTCGTCAGAAATCCCGTCCGTATCTTTTTTCCAATACTCTTGCACCGGCTATTGTAGGTGCAAGCCTGAAAGCCCTGGATATACTGAACAAATCTTCCGAACTTCGCAATAAAGCCATGTATAATGCTTCTTATTTCAGATGCGAAATGGAAGAAGCCGGTTTTGACATTGTTCCGGGACAAACCGCGATTGTTCCTGTGATGCTTTATCAAGAGCCTTTAGCGGTGAAGATGGCTGATATGCTGCTCAAGGAAGGGATTTATGTTATCGGTTTTACATATCCCGTCGTTCCCAAAGGCAAGGCGCGAATTCGCGTCCAGCTTTCAGCCGCCCATTCCATCGCCGATTTAAACAAAGCAATTAGCGCTTTTATTAAAATCGGAAAAGAATTGGGAGTAATAAAAAAATAAATTTCTGTCAGCCCCGCTCAGCGGGGCTTTTTGTTTGCATCGAAGGACTGTTCGTAGTTCCGTAACTTCTGCGAAGGACTAGAAAAATCCTGAAATTTAGGGCAGAATTAAATATATATACCTCAAAAAATCGCCAAAGCATTAGGTGTTCCAATAGAAGATTTGTTGAAATAATTTATATATGGTAGTAAAAACAATATTTTCAAAAAAAGATTTTACCGATATTCTTTCAAATTACAATCTGGGAGAATATAAAGATTCTAGACTATTTACTACCGGGGCGGTAGAAACAAATTACTTACTTCAAACAACGAAAGGCAAATTTGTTTTTAGGTATTATGAAAACCGTTCAAAAAATTCAGTTCTATTTGAAAGCGGCTTGATAAAATACCTAAAAGATAAAAATTATCCGTGCCCAGCTCAATTTAAAAATAAACACGGGAAATTTGTCAGTATTTATAAAGAAAAGCCTTATAGTATTTTTGAATTTGTAGAAGGTCAACACTTAAAAACCCAGAATGAAAATCAAAAGAAGCAACTCATAAAAAAGGTGGCAGAATTGCAAAACATTACTAAAAATTACAGACCAAACAATAAAAAGTACAGGTTGAATTATAACATCGAAAATTGTTGAGAATTGGCTCGAAAAGAAGCAAAAAAGATAAACACGGCAAATGCAAGAGAAAAGCTAAAGTGGTTTGAGAGCGAATTGTTAAAACTGAATCTTCCGAAATCTTTGCCAAAAGGCATATGCCATTCTGACTTTCACTTTTCAAATGTACTTTTTCAAAAATGGTAAATTCAGTGCGCTCATAGATTTTGATGACGCCAATTACACCTTTCTTATTTATGATCTTGCCGCTCTAATCAGCCCCTTTAAATCGTCTTTTGAATGGAACACTTGGTCTAATTTCAAAAAAGATGAAAATGTTTTTGATTTTAGAGAAGCCAGAAAAATAGTATCAGAGTATATGAAATATCGCCCACTAAGTGATAGTGAAAAGGAGCACTTGTTTGATGTATTCAAATTAAGCATTATGTTTGATTGTATCTGGTATTTTAAAAGAGGAAATGCAAAAGATTTCTACGAAAAGAGAAAAATAGAGTATTTGAATTCAATTGGCAGGGAGGAATTTTATAATAGATTATTTGGCTAAAAATTGTGGAAGGAAAAATTTAAGTTGATTTTTCCGGCGGAATTGCCACCGTAATTTATGAGGTTTTTATAGTCTCAATTTTAGTTTAATGCCCTGGCCAACAAAAAAATTAGGAGATGATAATACGGTCGCTGATAATCCTGTGAATATTCTTCACCGATACTTTATTTGGGCCAACAGAATGCGTATACACTTTGAAGAAATTTTAGATAAACACACGAAGCAACAAATTGATGAGCATAGATTCGGAATAGAATCGATGATGTATATGTCGCTATGGTACGGATTGCTATATGTGGTTATAGAAGGATGGGAATCGCTGAAATTGAGTGATGTTATCATAGATGAACTATTAAAGTCACCTAATACTGATTTACTAAAACACTATCGAAATGCCTCCTTTCACTATCCGAAAAAACGACGATACCACGACGAACGCTTCGAAAATTTTTTCAAAGAACAAACAACCGTTGAATGGATAAGGAAACTCAATTCAGAATTTAGTCGTTATTTTATCGAAGCTTTGAAAAATAATAAAAACAAAATATGACTTGGCCAACAAAAAAATCAGCAAAACCCTCCTTCGCGTAAAGCTACGGAAGGGCACAGTAAATTTATGGATTACGTAATTTTAATCATTGCGGGAATAGCGGGTGTTGTTTTGGGGACTTATTTTGGGAAGAGACGCCCGCCCGCAACGCTTTCGCGTAGCGAAGGCGGACAGGGGAAAGCGGAAAAATCCCTCGACAATGCTCGGGATAAATAGCAATATAAATTTATATTAATATGCCTGCCGAAATTTTTAAAAGTCCGGAAAAAATACAAAATTTAGACATTTTGATGGCTCAAATTGCGCAAGCGGAGAACGCAAAATTTGGGCCGGTTTTGAATGCGGATTGTTCGGTGAATATGGATAATTTTGCCGGAATGAGCGGCTATGATGTTGAGGCAGATAAAAAAGAAATTGAGGCTAAAGAGGCTGAGTGGAGCGACGCTAACACGACAAACGAAAATCGCCTGGCTTATTTTTCAGATTTTGGGCTAAACACGCCCGAGGCCAGGCTGGTTTATTGGAAAAATAAAAAAGAGGCAAGTGAAAATGAAAAATTGGAAAAAGCGGTGGTAGTTTTGTTTCATAAAATTTTGCGTTCGGAATTTTTAGTGGTGAGAGCGTCAACTCACGATGATTATGTAAATGGCATTGATACTATAATTGTTGATTCCAAAACGCAAAAAGTAATCGGCGCATTTGACGAAGTCAAGGGCGAAGAGATTTTTGAGCGCAACCGCGAAAAAAAAGAAAAGACGCTCAAAAAAGCGAAAAGAGGGAGGCGCGAGGCTCAAATATGGGGTTAATTTGGAAAAAAATCCGCAAAGCGGCGAGCAAAAACTCGTCAAGAAAGAAATTCGTAACCTTCCGCTGTTTTTGGTTTCTTTGACTAAAGAGGAATTGCGGGAGATGCTTAGCGGCATGAGTTATCAGCTCGAGAGTAAAGTTTCGGAAGTAGAATTAAAAGTTTTTAATCAATTGATGGTGTCTTTTGAGGAGCAGATTAAAATGCTGGAATTTGAAAAAAAGAACATCCCGGGCGCTGTCTTCGCGAATATCCAGATATTCAAAGAATCGCTGGCGCGGATGAAAAAGTTGGGAGGACAAAAATAAATTAAAAGTATTTTTCGGGGTAAAAAATTCGCAAACCCCCCTCTTTCGTCCCGGTCAGCATTTGACATAATAACACGTCCGTGCTATTATTGCTTCGGATTTTGAAAAATAAAAAAAGGGGGAAATGGCCGTGAACAGATTGGGTCTCACATTATTAATCATCTGCCTTTTGGATTTGATTGGCACCGCGCTGGGTATACATTTCTTTGGTTTATGGGAGGCAAATCCGACACTGCGATATTTTTTCGTTAAATGGAATTTGTCCGGTCTCATTTTATACAAACTGTTTTGGGTGGTCGTTCCGATTTTGATTCTTGAAATAATTCGGAAATATGACCCGGGAGCAAGGCGGAGAATCAGAACTTGCTATAAGTTTTTGATTTTTGCGTATTTATTGATTTTTGCGGCAGGCAATTTATTCCAATTGATAACCGCATAATTGTCTTAAGTTTGAAAACCAAGTTTTTATCAAGCCACCGGCACGAACCGGCGGCTTTTGTTTTTATGCAAATATTGCTTTACGGGGTTGACTTTAGAAGAAAAAAAGTGATAGTATGCTTTCGATAGAACTTTTACATTGAAATAAATTTGTTTAAAGGAGAGCGATGATATGGAAAAAACCGATAATTTGACTATTGGACTGGTCGGAGCGGGAGGGGACGGCGTAGTCGTTTTGGGGAGTCTGCTCCAACGTCTGGCTGCGTCGCAAGGATATTTCGGTCAAATGCCGAAATATTACGGGGCGCAAATAAGAGGAGGGGGTTCGGCGGTTAAATTGAACCTCAACTCTTTAACACCGTCTTTGCCAAAAGATGAATTGGACGTTCTGGTGTGTTTTAACTGGGAAAAATACTTTGAATTCAGGGACGAATTGCCTATTGATAAAGACACAATCGTTATGTATGAGAATGAACCAGTCGGAGAAATTATTCTTCCGAAGAATTCTTTCCGAATCCCGTTTACGGAAATAAGCGTCAGGGTGACCGGCGAGCGAAGGAACAAAAATGTTCTTGCGCTCGGTCTTTTAGCGGAAATGATTCTTGGTTTGCCGTTGGAAAAAATAAAAACTGTCATCGAAGGCGACGCAAAATTCAGCCTTTTGAAAAAAACTTTTCCGGTTTTTGAAAGCGGAAAAAATCTGTTAGCCGAATTTTCCGGTTTGCCGAAAATAGAATTGGTTTCGCCTCAAGCGCCATCTTCAAAAATCATACTTTCCGGCAATGAAGTGATTGTTATGGCGGCGATATACGCGGGATGCCGGGCTTTCTTCGGCTATCCGATTACGCCCGCCACGGAAATAATGGAAGAAATGGCGGAGAAACTTTCAAAAATCGGCGGAGTTTTCCGGCAATCGGAAGATGAAATCGCCGCCGTTAACAACGGTATCGGCGCATCGCTGGCCGGCGTCAAATCATTAATAGCCACCAGCGGGCCGGGAATGAGTCTGGCGACCGAGGCAATGGCTTTGGCCGTCAGTTTGGAAGTGCCGATGGTTATAGTTGACGCACAAAGAGCCGGACCTTCCACGGGCGTTCCGTCAAAGACGGAGCAATCCGATCTTTATCATGCCGTCTTTGGAGGCCATGGGGACGCACCGAGAATAGTGCTGTCTCCTTACGATGTGGAAAGTGCTTATCGGTTGGTCATTAAAGGGTTCAACTTGTCCGAGTATTACCAGACGCTGGTGATAATTTTGTCCGATCAGTTGCTCAGCCAAACTCCTGTATCGCTTGATGATGATTTTTTGAAAAGGGAATACCCGATTATAGGAAGGAAAAAGCCGTCGGAAGCGGAACGCGATAACTATCGCCGATACGAAGAAACGGGTGATTACGTTTCACCAATGTCGAGTATCGGAGACGAGGGCGGCGTTTACCAGACAGCGGGTCTTTCTCATACTGCCGACGGTTCGCACGAGCCCGATTTTAAAACGCTCGAACAATGGCACGAAAAACTCTCAAGGAAACTGGAGCCGGTCAAACGAAGAAATGATTTGGTGAAGCTTTTTGGCAATCTTGATTCGGTCAACCGAATCATTGCCTGGGGCTCTACTGCCCAAGCGGTTATGGCGGCCGTGGAAGAAGCCGGCCTGAAAGATAAAGTGGCTGTCTGTGTCCCGGAACTGATCTATCCTTTGCCCGACAGAGTCGAAGAATTCGTCCGGTCGGCCGAGAGCTTGTTAGTAATAGAGATGAACTCTTCGGGCCAATTTTACCATTACCTGCGTTCGCAAATCGATGTGCCGAAGAATACGGTGCTTTACAAAAGATCGGGAGCGAAACCGTTTAATATTTCGGAATTAGTCAAACCGATTGAAGAATTTGTGAGGTTGGAAAAATGAAAGAAAAAACATACCTAACCGAACGCAAGCCCATCTGGTGTCCGGGCTGCGGAAATTTTGGAGTATTGGCGGCAATCGTCAGAGCGTTTGAGAATCTTGAAATTCCAAATCATAAAATCGGAATTTTTTCCGGAATCGGATGTTCCGCAAGAATAACCGGTTACCTTAATACTTTCGGTTTTAATCTTCTTCACGGCCGGTCGGTTCCGGTTGCCGAAGGAGCAAAACTGGCAAACCCGTCATTGACGATTCTTGTCATAGGCGGCGATGGAGACCTTTTCAGTATTGGCGCTGGCCACATGCCTCACGCCGTCAGATGCGAATATCGATATCACCTGCATTATGGTGAACAATTTCGTTTACGGCTTGACTAAAGGTCAAACTTCAGCCCGACCACGCCTCTTCATTGATGCCGATGGCAGTCAAAGCGGTTGCGCGCCGGTAGATCCGGTCTTCGCTATGATCGCCTACAGTATCGGGACCGCCGAAGTTTCATTGCTCAGGGAATCTCGACGGATGTGCCTCATCTCACAAATCTTATCGTTGAAGGAATCAGGCACAAGGGCTTTTCCTTCATTAGCGTGTTGACTCTTTGCGCGACCTACCGCAAAGAGTTATTTGAGGAAATAAAATCGCGGTGCGTCTATCTGGAAAGCCATGACTCGAGTGACATAAACGCGGCGCTAAGGCTGGCAGAAACGCCAGTTTCATCCACGCCGCATTTAGGCGTATTTTTTAAAGGCAAAGAAGAATAGCAAATTAATTTTATCGCCCTACATACTACATGTTAGTAGGGCGATTTTTTATTGACCCCGTTAGAAGTTTTCATCTAGCCTATATTTTATTCGAAAACAAAGCCGTAAGCCCCGTTAGAAATTCAACAAGGGCTCTTGGTATCGCATTATTTGTCGAGCGAATCCGCCTTCGGCTACAATATAATTTAAAATTTATACGCGCTGAAAATTTCTAACGGGGTAAGGCGAGTTCGCAGTAAAAAGATTATGTTATGATAATCTTGGCTGAACTTCTAACGGGGTTGACAATATGGAAGATTTTTAGTACTCTGAAACAAATTCAAAAAGCACTTCAAGCACATTGAAAAGAGGAGGAGAAATGAAAACAATTTATACACCCGAAGATTTAAACGGTATAGATTACCAAAAAGATTTAGGAGAAGCCGGTGAATTTCCTTTTACCAGAGGAATCCACAAAGATATGTATCGCAGTCGTCTTTGGACGATGCGGCAGTTTGCAGGCTTCGGTTCGGCCGAAGAAACGAACAGAAGGTTCAAATACCTTTTGTCTCAAGGGGAAACCGGATTAAGTGTTGCTTTCCATCTGCCGACCCTAATGGGGCTTGATTCCGATTATCCTTTATCCGAGGGCGAAGTCGGAAGAGACGGCGTGGCGGTCGATTCCTTGAAAGATTTCGAAATTCTTTTCGACGGAATCAATCTCGACAGCACCGCCGCCAACGGCGTCACTACTTCGATGACCATCAATTCGACCGCGGCCATTGCTTTGGCGATGTATATTGCCGTAGCCGAACAGCAGGGAGTAGCTCTCGATAAAATAGGAGGGACCATCCAGAACGATATTCTGAAAGAGTACATTGCCCAAAACACTTTTATATTTCCGCCCGAACCTTCTTTAAGAATAATCGTCGATATTTTTGATTATTGTTCGCGATATGTTCCCCGATTGGAACACGATTTCGATTTCAGCGGCTATCATATCCGCGAAGCCGGGCCACCGCGGCCCAGGAACTGGCTTTTACCCTGGCCGACGGCATGACTTACATTAAGGCGGGCATCGACCGCGGCCTTCCCGTCGATTCCTTCGCTCCGCGGCTGTCTTTCTTTTTCAATCTTCACAATAATTTTTTTGAGGAGATTGCCAAAATCAGAGCGGCCCGAAGAATCTGGGCTAAAGTGATGAAGGAAAAATTCGGAGCGAAAGACCCCAGGTCTTGGCTGATGCGCTGTCATTGTCAAACAGCTGGTTGCACTCTGACCGCCCAGCAACCCCTGAACAATATTGTCCGGGTTGCATTGCAGGCCTTGGCCGGCACATTGTCCGGAGTTCAATCGTTACACACCAATTCTTATGATGAGGCCCGCTGTCTGCCGACGGAAGAAGCGGTAACCGTTGCTCTAAGAAGCCAGCAGATAATCGCCTACGAGAGCGGGGTAACTGAAACAGTTGATCCGCTTGGCGGCTCTTATTATATCGAAGCTTTAACCGACGAGATGGAGAAAAAAGCCTACGAATATTTCGAAAAGATCGAAGCCAAGGGCGGGATGGTGGCGGCCATCAAGGCTGGCTTTCCTCAATCCGAGATCTCAAAATCGGCATATCAGTATCAGAAAGAAACTGATGCTGGCCAAAGAGTCGTAGTGGGATTGAATAAATATATTACCGACCAGCCGCCTGTTTGCAAATTACTTAAAATAGATCCCAAGACGGAAGAAAGACAAATTAAAAGATTGAAAGCGCTCAAGAAGAAAAGAGGCAATCGGGAAGTCAAAAAGGCCCTCGAAAATCTGAAAGAAGCCGCTTGTTCGGAAAAAAATCTGATGCCGGTCATTTTGAAGGCAGTGAAATCTTACGCCACCGTGGGTGAAATATGCGGCATTCTCCGCGAAGTATTCGGGGAAGAAATACCTTCGTATTAAACGCGTAAATGCAAAGGCCGCCATATATAGCAAAGCTGTTGAGGCGGCCTTTTTGTTTTGCCGGATATGGTATAATGAAAACACAAAATAATTTTTTATGGCCAGACAAGTTATAAAAAGAGACGGGACAAAAGAGCCTTTTGACGGCGAGAAAATGCGAAAGTCTATCGAAGTCGCCGGCCTAAGCGCGGGTCTTTCGATGGACAGGGTTAACGAAGTGGTTAATCAGGTTTTAGGCGTCGCGCTGGAGCTTGCCAACAGTAAAGAAGAAATCGCCACCACCGAATTGTCGGAATGCGTTTTTGGCGAGTTGGTTAAGCTCGAACCGAAAATAGCGGGGCCGTGGAAAGAATACGAAGAAGAAAAACGCCGCCGTGCTCAAGCAATATTTTAAATAAAAATTCCAAACCGCCTAAAAGCGCTTGGTTTTTTCGCCATCGCCTTAAAATTTTATCCAAAAAATAATTTCATTCCTATTTTTAAAGCTACTAAAAATTGTTATCGGGTCGGGGATTTTTTAACGGCTTGCAGATTTCAAGATGGTAATTTAAAAAACAAACGAAATTTAAATTTAAAATTAAAATAAAAATAATATGAGATTGTTAATAAAATGGCTGGTTTATTCTTTAGTCATCGTTGCCGCCGCTTATATTCTCCCCGGCATATCGGTGACAAGTTTTTACGTCGCCTTGATAGCGGGCGCTGTTTTGGGTTTGATAAATTTGATAATCAGGCCGATAGTCAAACTCTTGACTCTGCCTATTAATGTTTTGACTCTTGGCCTGTTCGCGTTCGTGATAAATGCCCTGCTTGTGTTGTTGGTAAGTTATTTGGTTCCCGGATTCAGGGTCGCTAATTTTTGGTGGGCTTTGCTTTTAAGTTTTATTCTTTCGATAGTTAATTTTTTCCTAAAACATTTCAATCGGGGGAGTTAATTCCTGCGAAGGTTGGACTTTCAAAGGCTTTTGTTTTGCTCGACAAAATAATGGTGTCATGCTATCTTCTTTTTAGTTTGAAAACAAAATAAAGAAGAAGGAGGCCGTATGCTAGTTCATATCAAAGGAATCAAAGGAGCGAGAAACGAAAGAAAGATTAAGGGTATGGGTGATGTGAAAACTCACGTGACGCTTGCCAGAGAGGGAAAATTAGTAAGTGTTGCGCGGGACTGGCACAAAAGGGGCGAGGGCGGTTCGGAGTCATCGGACGGTTGGAACGTTAAACAGCATGTTTTCAAAAAAGACGAACCAACGAATGTCAGCCGACCAAAAAAATCTTCTCATTCGGGTTTATCAGATTTGTATATGGATGAGAAGGTCAAAAAACAACAGATAGAAGCGGCTAAAGATCAACTTCAGGAATTGAAGCAGGCGGCGGCCGAAGGAATATCTGTGACCCCCGGCGAAATTGAACGGCTTGAGGCAAAACTTTCCGAGCTAGGAGCCGGATGATGGAAAATACAACGATGTTTAAGGCCGAGTGTTCATCACTCGGCCTTTTTATTTATTTTTTTCCGCAATTCTGGTAAAATTAAATGAAAATAAATGTTTATTCCGGCGATTATAGGGCAATTTCCGTATTTGGGACTTTTTGCGCTCCTCATTCTCGGAGCTATCGGATTTCCTTTTCCCGAAGGCACCGTTCTTATCGCGGGCGGATTTTTAATATCCACCAGCGTATTAAAATTTATCGCTGTCTTAATCATCTCTTATTCGGGAGTATTGACGGGGGACGTGCTCGCTTATTTTATCGGAAGAAAATACGGCCGCGCGATTGTCACGCACAAGGGTTTTCACTGGATTATATCGCCCGAAAGACTTTTAAAACTTGAAAACAAAGTCAATAAAAAAGACGGTTTGCCTGCGATACTTTCGGGGCATCTGATCGGCGAGATGTTTATTGTCGCGGGCATTATGAGAATACCATTTGTAAAATTCCTTGTAACCGACGCTATCGTTTCGGCATTTACGATCGCCATTTGGCTGGGGCTGGGTTATGTCGGCGGCGACAGTTTGGAAGTGATAAGAAGGGACATAACAAGAATAGAGCATCTGGCGATTTTGTCGGCTGTAATTTTATTCTCAATCTATCTGACTTTCAGGTATTTTAAAACCAATGGGAATAAAAAAGCGGGTGAACCGGTTCAAAACTTTTAAGATTTTAAGTGCCTGCGGCGCCGGTAATCTGAGGTTGTAGAAAATTATTTCGTATGACTATTCCCAAAGAATTTAAATTTATTTTTTCAAGAATCAAGAACCGGAAAAGAATTTATTTCGGCGCCGTTAGCGCACTCGTTTCCGCAGTCGCTTTGTCGTTTATACCTTATATTTACGGGCATCTGGTTGATGTCGCCATTGCTCCCCATTCCCAGCTAAAAATAATTTTAGGATTTATTTCTCTTTGGCTGTTTTTATCTCTTTTAAACGAATTTCTTTCGCGTTACAGCCAACGCCAATCTTACGAAATCGCCATCGAGGTTACCAACGATTTAATGGTTGATATATTCCATCATCTCATTAATCTGCCGCTCAAATTTCATAAGGCGAGAAAAATGGGCAAGATAATGAGGAGGATTGACAGGGGCATTGATAATGACCTTTTCAATCTTATAGATGATACCCTTTTTTCTTTTTTGCCGTCGCTTCTTTCCTTTTTTGTGGCTTTTGTGATTCTTCTGGTCGTCGAGTGGAGGTTAAGTTTGATTTTAGTGGCTACGAGCATCGGTTACGTTTTGGTGACGCTTGTTTATTCGAAGTACATAATTGAAACGCAAAAATTACTGCATAGAGGATGGGAAAAATCCTACGGAGTTTTATGGGACTCGGTTTTAAACGTTCAAACAGTAAAATCGTCGACCGCCGAAGAATTTGAACGCAAAAGAAACGTTAAAAATTTTAATTGGGCCGGGGGAATCTATGAAAAATGGCGTTTCGTTTGGCTGAAAATGAACGCTTGGCAAAGAATTATTTTTACTTTGAGTTTCATCGCGGTTTTGAGCGTGGGAATTTTGATGCTTCGCGCCGGACAATTAAGCGCAGGAAAACTGATAATGTTTGTCGGCTACACAAGTCTTTTAACGGCTCCTTTGTCGCAATTGGCGAACCAGTACCGCATGGCAAAAAGCGGGATGTATTCTTTTAAGCGGGCGATGAGCTACTATAATATTCCTCCGGAAAAAAACGCGCCTCACGCGATAGAAATGGAAATTAAGGGCAAAGTTGTTTTTAAAGACGCCGACTTTGCCTACAAAAAGAGCCAGATGATTCTTAAAAATATTTCTTTTGAAGTTCTGCCCGGCCAAACCGTAGCGCTTGTCGGCGAAAGCGGAGTGGGGAAAACCACGTTGGTTGACCTTATCGGAAGATATATTACGCCGACCAAGGGCCAAATCCTGATTGACGGCGTTGATATAGGGAAGATTGATTTGCTCGCGTTGAGGCGGCAGATGGCTCTCGTGCCTCAGGAAGTGCTGCTTTTTAATGATACGATTAAAAATAATATCCGTTACGGAAATTTGGAATCTACCGACAAACAGATTGCGGAAGCGGCGAAAGCCGCGAATGCCCACGAGTTTATCGAAAAATTTCCGAGGAAATACGATCAGGTAGTCGGCGAGAGGGGAATCAAACTTTCTACCGGCCAAAAACAGCGCATTGCCATCGCCCGAGCGATTTTAAGAAACCCGAAAATTCTGATTTTGGATGAGGCGACTTCGGCGCTCGATTCGGTTTCGGAAAAGCTGGTGCAGGAAGCTTTGATGAGGCTTATCAAAGGAAGGACTACTTTTGTCATTGCTCATCGCCTGAGCACTATTCAGCATTCCGATAAAATCATTGTTTTGGAAAAAGGAGAAGTGCTGGAGATGGGAACTCATGAAGAGCTGATGCGGCTTGAAGACGGAATTTACCGGCATTTTTGGGAACTTCAATCGGCATCGGCAAAGATGCCGTCATAAAATTTCGCGAATATCCGGTCTTTGACAGGATTGACAGGATAGCAAGATGTGCTATCCTGTTTTTGGTATTTTGGACTTTGTCCCGACGCTTCATTAATAGTTCTTTTAAAATAAAGAAGTCGGGATCCCGACTTTACGTCGGGAAAAAATAAGGAAAGGAGAGGAAGAAAGGAGAAGAAAATGCCGATTTGGGGTTGGGGTATTTGCGTCGTTGCAGGTTTGGTTATTTTTGTCGTTGGACTTGTTGTAGGTTTTTTTGCCGGATTATTTTTCTCCGCGGCGCTGAGATAACTTTATAAAACAAGTAAGGAGGAAAAAATGAAAGCTAAAACCATCGATGAATACGTTGGGACTCTTTTGCCTCAAGAGAGGGAGAAATTCAAGGATTTGATTGCGGAATGCCGCCAAAGGGAAAAAGAACTAAAAATAAACAAAGAGAAAAGCCGGCAGACGAATGAAAAGCTGGCGGAAACATGGAAAAGGTTGTTTTCAGGATTATCCGCGCTGTGCGGTAATCTTGATTCTTTGAATAAGGACTCAACAGGAAACAAAGCAGGAAGCCGATAAGTTTTACTTAGATACTCTGCCCGAAGACAGATTTTCAAAGGCATAAATCTTAAAAAAGAAGGAGGAAGGGAATGAACAAGGAGAGTTTAAAAATCAGCCGCAAGTGTCTGATTGATATCAATGAATTTTTACAGGATTCTAATAATCCTTTGCCGCAGGAACTTTGGGAGATGGTTGAACGACACGGCGGCGTGGCGAAAATCAATCAAAAGGCCCATGAAGCCGGGGAACTTTCAAATCTTATTCAACGGTTAAGAAAAATAAACAACGGTTCCGCTGTTTGTTTAGATCTGTTAACGGAATGGAAGGCTCGTAACGCTTTTATTTCCATACCGGAATACCGCGAAAAGATTATCGGCAAAAATTCATCAAAAACAGTTTTTAAGGAAAAGAAAGCTGTGACGCTTGAGATCAGCGCCCTTCAATATTTTCCGTGGCTGATTGCAGAAGCAACAATGGCCATCGTTCACGGCGAGTTAATGCCGGGCCGATTCATCGCTGTTAGGAAGATGAAAGAGCAGGAAGAAGATGGCGATTTACTGGCTATCACGGCTGCTATGCAGATTATTGGCGCCAGTTGCGTTGAAACGCTGGATACCAAAGGAACCGATGGCTCCAATGTTCATCTTGATATGACAAATCCAATGAACACGCTTACGGGATTTTTTGGCGGCATTGGCCAGCCCAACGACTATGTTTTTAAGTGGTCGAAAGAACTTCTGTATTACTACACCAATTACGGAGTCAGAGAAGTTTTAAACTTCAATTTAGGCACGATTTTAGCCGCTTTATGGCTCTATAAATGGGGAATTGACATCGGATTTAAAATTTCCGTTTTTACCGGGATTGATAATCCGTTTTCCGCTTTTGCAATACTAATGTTGGCCAAACTTTTCAGTCGGCCCGACGGAACAACTCCGCTTAAAGGATTTAATTTAAGCAATTCAGTTAGTCCCTATACCATCAGCCAGATTGCTTTGATTCGTAAAAAATTGGGGTTGGAAGACAAGGTGCGCATCGAGCATCATATTGTCGAAGCCTATAAAGGCATTGTTCGACAGCCTTATGACCGACTGAATGATTTACTGGATCTGGTTTTAATGGCAGATGTGCCGAATATCTCCGCGAAGCATGAAGGCGGCAGTCCGGAAGTTGAACGAGATAGAGCCAATCCTTCCAGTATTTTTGATTATTTCCGGGAAAAATCGGAAATTGAAAAAAACGGTCAGATGCTAATTTTAGAAAATAATTATATGGATAAGCATTCTGCCGTTCAGAGAACCGCCGCGGCATTAACCAAAGTCGGTATTCCGGTTATTTGCGCCGAACTGCATCCCAAAGAAAGGTGCGCGTCGAGATAGTATGACGAAAAAGGATAAAGCAAAATTAGGGAAGGCGTTGGCAAAAGCCGGAGCCCAATCCCGCAAGCTCGAGGCAATACTTTTGGAATTCGCAAAGAAAATCGTTCGGGCAACTCTTGACATAAGTGAAGGTGAGAAGAAAAACACGACTGATAAGTATCTTATAGAAACAGAGAAAGAGATAAAGGCATTGTTTGGAAAAGGAGAAAAGTGAAATGGCAGCGAAGAAAAAGAGTATTATCGATTTTCAGAACATGAAGAAAGCCGGCGAGAAAATCGCTTATCTTGTGACTTACGATTGGCATAATGCCCATTTTGCCGAAGAAGCGGGAATGGATATGCTTTTAGTCGGCGATTCGGTCGGGATGAGTATTTATGGTTATCCCGGCACGGTTCCCGTGACGATGGACCAGATGATTTATCATAGCGAAGCGGTTCGGCGCGGGGCGCCGAATACATTTATTATCGGCGACATGCCGTTTGGTTCTTATCAAAGAAGTCCGGAATGGGCAGTTATTAACGCCGAAAGGTTTTATAAAGAAGCAATGGTTGATGCCATTAAACTCGAAGGCGGTGTTCGCGTTGTTCCGCAGATTAAAGGCGATTGTGGACGCAGGCATGAATGTAATGGGGCATATAGGCCTGACACCGCAGTCTTCAGGGCAGATGGGCGGATTCAAGGCCCAGGGTCTTACTTGCGAAACCGCACTGCCTGTGATTAAGGACGCTTTGGCGGTAGAAAAAGCAGGAGCTTTTTCTCTATTAGTGGAAGCAGTTCCGCCCGAAGTAACCGAAATCATCACCCAGAAATTGAAAATTCCGGTTCTCTCTATCGGCGCCGGTCCTCTTTGCGACGGCCAGTTATTGCTCGATATCGATTTATTGGGCAAAAGCGAAGTTTTTACGCCGAAATTCGTGAAAGATTTTATTCCGCAAACATTGATGATATTGCAAGCTTCGCAGGTTATCGGGAAATCCGAGCCTGTCGGTCTGGCTGAAATTACTTTACAGGCTTTTAAGGAATACGTGAGAGAAGTGAAAGCGAAAACCTTTCCTGATATCGAAAAACATTGTTATAAGATGAAGGAAGGGGAGCTTGAAAAATTAAAAGCTCAAGCGCCGTTTGTAACGAGTTAAAAATTTTCAAATTTAATCCCGTCAGTTCTGAACTGACGGGATTTTTTAATCCTAATAAGTCGGTGCTATAATAAAAATATTAAAAAATTGAGCGATGAGGCAAAATAATAAAGAGCAAAAAATTTACCGGGGACTTTCCTCTAAGGAAGCGGCGAGTCTCCTGAAGCAATACGGGAAAAATATTGTTTTTAAGCGGCGGAAAATAAGACCGCTTATCGCGTTTGCCAAAAAATTTACCAATCCGCTTTTAATTATCCTGGTTTTCTCCTCGATAGTTTCATTTTTTTTGGGCGAGCGCACGAACGCCCTGATTATTTTACTGATGGTTTTTGTTTCCGGCCTTCTTGAATTTATCAACACTTATAAATCGGAGAAAGCCGTCGAAAAACTTGTTGCCAAAGTTATTACAACCGTTGCCGTTACGAGAGACGGCCGGTCAAAAGAGGTTCCTTTGGACGAGATTGTCCCGGGCGATTTGGCTGCTCTTTCCGCCGGAGACATCGTGCCGGCGGATTGCGTAATCTTGGAAGCAAACGATTTTTTCCTTAATCAAGCGGCTCTTACCGGCGAATCTTTTCCGGCGGAAAAAGTCGCAAAGCCATCGGACGTAATTTCGGAAGACGTGTCTCTTGAAAGCGGCTATGCCATTTTTATGGGGACGAGCGTCGTTTCCGGTTATGCAAAAGTGTTGGTTAAAAAAACCGGAGCACAAACCGAGTTCGGCAGGATAGCCAAAGAACTGGAGGAAACGCCTCCTTTGACGGAATTCGAAATAGGCATCAGGAAATTCGGTTACTTTATGCTACAGCTGACTTTTATTATGGTCAGCTTTGTTTTCGTCGCAAACGCCTTGGGTCATCGCGGTTGGCTGGAATCGTTTATTTTCGCTCTTGCTATCGCAATCGGCCTTACGCCCGAACTTTTACCCGTTATTATGTCGGTTTCTTTGAGCCGCGGTTCCGTCCGGATGGCGAAAAAAGAGGTAATCGTAAAAAATCTTTCTTCCATTCACAGTCTCGGCAGTATGAACATACTTTGCACCGATAAAACCGGCACGCTGACGCAGAATAAAATAGTTTTAATCAGGCATGTTGACGGTTTCGGAAACGAATCGGAAAAAACTTTTCTGTACGCTTATGTAAGCAGTATTTTCCACACCGGTGCCAAAAAACCGCTTGAGACCGCCATTAAAGAGTACAGAAAACTGGATGTTTCGGGATACAAAAAAATCGACGAAATTCCATTCGATTTTATCAGAAAAAGAGACTCGATAGTGACGGAAGAAGAGGGGAAAAGAATTTTGATTACAAAAGGCGCGCCGGAAGAAATTTTCAAAATATCAAAATTTTATTCAAAGAGCGACGGCGACAGCAAGACGTTCGATTTTGACGCGGCGTCGCAGCGTATTTTCGAAAATAAATTCAGGGAGTTGAGCGCCGACGGTTTTAGGGTGCTGGCATTGGCAATAAAAGAAATCGATTCATCGGCGAAGGATGTTTATAAAAAGGAAGACGAGGAAAAAATGATCTTTTTGGGCTTTATGGCTTTTCTCGACCCGCCGAAAGAAGGAGTTAAGGAAGCGGTTGACGAGCTTGGGGATTTGGGCATAGAGCTGAAGATTCTGACCGGCGATTCCGAAGTTCTGACGAAAAAAATATGCGCCGAAATCAATATAGTCTATGGCGAAATTATAATCGGTGAAGAACTTAATCGAATGAGCGATGACGAGCTGAGCCAAAAGGTAAAAGATATAACGGTTTTTGCGCGCGTTACGCCAGAACAAAAGGAAAGGATTATTTTAATCCTTAAAAGGAGCGGAAACGCCGTCGGCTATTTGGGCGATGGGATTAACGATGCGCCGGCGCTAAGGGTTGCCGATATCGGCATTTCGGTCAGTAACGCCGTCGACGTCGCGAAAGAAACGGCAGACATCATTTTAATCCGGAAAAGCTTGAGAGTTTTGAAAGACGGCGTCGTGGAGGGAAGAAAAACTTTTCAGAACATAATGAAATACATAATGATGGGCCTTAGTTCCAACTTCGGCAATATGTTTTCGATGATGGGCGCCTCTCTTATCCTGCCGTATCTGCCCATGCTTCCTTCGCAGGTTCTTTTTAATAATTTTCTTTACGACGTTTCCCAGCTTTCGCTTTCCACGGATGACGTTGACGATGATGACGTTAAAAAACCGCCTCGCTGGAATATGTCATTTATCAGAAAATTTATGCTGATTCTGGGGTCGGTTAGTTCTATTTTTGATTTTTTGACGTTTGGAACTCTTTTTTATGTTTTCCGATTTTCGGAATCGGAATTTCAAACCGGCTGGTTTTTGGAATCTATCGCCACGCAGGTTTTCGTCATATACGTAATCCGTACGAAAAAAATACCATTTCTCGAGAGCTGGCCTTCGCTCCTTCTTTTTTTAAATACTTTATTCGTAGTTTTTATTGCCTGGATTACTCCTCTTACTCCGCTTGGAGAATTATTTCGATTCAAGCCTTTGCCGGCCGGAGCTCTTTTGGCTATTGCCGGAATTATGATAACTTATCTTTTTCTGGCGGAGGCGGTGAAAAGAATTTTTTATAAAAAAGTCATTCATAGCCTATAAAAATTTTAAAATCGTTTAAAACAAAAAAACCGTTCTATCCTTTTGGATGAGCGGCTTTTTTATTTTAATTTACGCCGTTTTGATTTTTTCCAGTTCTTCCAATCCCAATTCTTTGACAAGGATTTCTTTCAGTTTTTTCTTTTGGATTTTTCCGGTTGGAGTCATAACGTTCGTAAAGTCGTTTACGAACTTAATATATTTTGGGACTTTCGGCCATTCAAGCAAACCCGCGCACTTTGTTTTTATTTCCTTTTCGGTCAGGGATTTGCCGGATTTCAATTTGATAGCGGCAGCGCCGATTTCCTGCAAAGTTTGATGAGGCACGCCAAAAACATAGACATCTTCGATTTCATTTTCAAAATTCGAACGCAAAGCTTGTTCAACTTCGGCAGGATAGACATTATGGCCGCCCACAATGAACATTTCTTTCAATCTCCCAACGATTTTATAGTAGCCATTGGCGTCTTTTATCCCCAAATCGCCGGTTCTCAGCCATCCGTCAATTATTGTTTTTTCCGTTTCGCCCGGATTATTGTAATAGCCGAGCATAACGTGGTATCCTCGAATCCAAATTTCTCCGGTTTCATTTGCGCCGAGTTCTTTGAAAGTCTGCGGGTCGACAATTTTTGCTTCCGTATTTTGAAGAGGTTTGCCTACCGTCGAAGTTCTTCTTTCGATCAGGTCATCCGTGTCCGTTTGGTGAGTCATGGGAGAGGCTTCGGTCAGGCCGTAGGCGATAGTCATTTTTTTCACTCCCATTCTGCAAACCACGTCTTTCATCAGTTCGATAGGGCAGGGCGCGCCGGCCATAATGCCGGTCCTGAGTGAGCCTAGGTTAAACCGCGAAAATTCGGAGTCAGCCAGTTGGGAAATGAACATTGTCGGCACGCCGTAAATAACAGTACATCTTTCTTTTTCAATCGCTTCAAGGGTTTTTCTGGCATTAAAATGTTCCGCCGGAATAACCATTGCTGCGCCGGTTACCAGGCAACAGATATTAAGCGTGGCTGAGCAAAAAATGTGGCAATAGGGAATCGGTCCGCAGAGCCGGTCTTTACTCGTCAGTTTTATGTTTTTAGCGCAGGAAAAGGCGTTATTGACGATGCCGTATTGCGAAAGCATCGCGCCTTTGGGAAAACCGGTCGTGCCGGAAGTGTATTGGATCAAAGCCACGCCGTAAGGGTTTACCGATTTTTTATGTCTGATGTAATCCTTTTCATTCACGGAATCGGCTTTTGACAGCAAAACATCCCATTTAAGCATTCCTCTTTCTTTTTCTTTAGAAACTAAAACTACGCATTTGAGCGCCGGCAGTTTTTTCAATTTAAGATTTTCCAGGTCAGCTTTTTTTATTTCTAATGCAATTTTTTGTAAAGTTGCAATATAATCATAACTGAAATTTTTCCCGCCGCTTTCTTTTGTAAATCCTCTCTGCATTACGAGAATTTTTGAATCGGATTGCTTCAGGGCATATTCCAGGTCTTCAGTTTTCCATTCGGGATTCATGGCAACCAAAGCCGCACCGATTTTCGCCGCCGCAAATTGCGTTATCAGCCATTCGGGTCTGTTCGTGCCCCAAATTGCAATATGGTCTCCGCGCTTGACGCCTATGGCAAGAAATCCTTTTGCCGCTTCGTCTACTAAATGGTTTAACTGCCGCCAGCTATAGCGGATATTTTCGTCGAAATACACCACTGCGGTTTGATTGCCGTATTTTTCAGCGTTTTCTTCCAATATCGCGCCGATAGTTTTTGTCGATAAACCGCTTATTTTCCTTCCTTTTTTTGTCCAAACAAAGGACACTAAATGCAGAAACAAGTTTTTAAGATTCATATTAGATTTCTCCTTTTTTCAAACAACTTTTCTATTACAAATATACACCGTTTTTCTGTCGTTAAGCAAGATTTGATATTTATTACATAATCAAAAAAATCCCGTCGCTGTCGACAAGGATTTTTTTGATTTTCCGCTTAAATTGCAAAAGTTTATTCTTTTTTATTTTTTTCCATTTTTTCGATCTCGCGGCGGTAGGCTCGAGCCAGTTTTTGATATTCTTTTTTGCTTTTCTCCGTTTTTTCATTTCTTTCGCTTTCGGGCAGTTCTTCGATTTTTTTAGCTTTTTCCTCAAATTCTTTGGCCATTTTTTCCCAAAGGTCTTTTTTTTCTTCGGGATTCATCTTTTTCGCTTCTTTGGCAGGCTTAGCCCGCTGGGCCTCATCAACCAGGTTATTAATTTCCGCTTTCGAAAGATTCGAAGCCCGCAAATAAGCTCGCGCCAGTGCCGGGTCAGCTTTTAAAAGTTCGCGGCCCGTAGTCTCATAATCTTCGGGAGTATATTTTGGTTCCGGCGGCATCTCCGCATCCTGCGGCATTTTTTCTCCTTTATTCATATACCTGGATCCTACCATATTTTTTAGAAAATGCAATAGGATCGAGATGCCGTTTCAAGGTAGTAGGAAAATTTATATTTTTAGGTTAAAATAAAGGAGTTGACCAGAATTTTTACTTGCAGTAAAAATTCTGGTGTCAAACCTTTACCCCCTCTTTTAACACTAAAATTTAGTAAAGTTTAAAATGAAAATCATTTTATGAAAACAAATTCCGAAATCTTAATCAAAAAGTTGTTTGTGTGTAAAAGAGGGGGTGCTCAAAATTACCGCGCCCGACTCCTGCCCGACTTCGCATGGACGAAGTCGGGCAGGCGGGTTATTCACTAATGTTCATATAATTTTGGCATGCTGGCAAAAATAGATTTTTTCAACGATTTTTTAGGGCCCCTATACAAAAGCATTATCGGAATGGGAAGCCGCGATTTTTTCGACATTCTTATCATCGCTTTTTTGATTTATATCGCCATAAGAATTCTTCGCGAAACTCACTCCATTTCCGTTGTCGCTGGTGTTTTAACGTTACTGGGTTTTTACGGCGTTGCCGTTCTTTTTGATCTGCCGCTTACCAGTTTGGTTCTCCGTTCGTTTTTCGGCGTATTTCTGATTATTATTGCCATTGTTTTTCAACGAGAGCTGCGCAGATTTCTTTTCTACATTCGGATTTTTAGGGTTTGCCCGGCGGTTTACGCCGCCTTCGGATATGACTATCGGAATAGTCAGCCACGCAGTCAATCAATTGGCCCACGATAAGACCGGCGCTTTGATAGTTTTTCCGGGCCGCGAATCGATTGAACGGCAGCTCGAGGGAGGCTACCGACTGCATGGCGAAGTTTCAGAGCCTTTGCTTTTCAGTATTTTTGACAAGACATCACCGGGCCATGACGGCGCTACTATTATTGAAGGAAATAAAGTTAAAAAATTTGCCGTTCATTTGCCTTTGGCCGAGCGAATGGAAGAAGTTAGAAGATTCGGCTTGCGTCACCGGGCGGCGTTGGGCTTGTCGGAGCGTTCCGACGCGCTGATTATAGTTGTTTCGGAAGAAAGGGGGACCATCAGCGTTGCCCGAAGCGGGAATCTTAGGGAAATAAAAAGCGAAGAGGAATTAGAGGGAAGATTGGTTGATTTTTACGCCAAAAAATTCCCGCGGCGTCAATTTAATATTTTTTCCCGCTGGTTTGCGAAAAATATCTTTCTTTTGGCGATTTCTTTTCTGATAGCGTTGGGGATTTTTTCTTTTGCCCACTCCAGATTCGCATTGGTCCAGCGCAATTTCGTCGTTACTCCCGAGTTCGGGAATATACCGGCCGAAATTCTCATTAATGACGTTGTGCCTCAAGATGTGATAGTGACGTTTCAGGGTCGAGGTTCCGACTTCGATGTTTTCAAGCCCGAGAGCTTAAGAGTGCTGGTTAATGTCGGGGAAATTCCCAATATTTTAAAACCGGGCTGGCACCGGATGCCTATTAACGAAAAAGATATAAATTTACCTTTCAATTTGTCTGTTGTAAAAATTGACCCGTCGAGCATCCAGATCCAGGTTATTAAAAACATTCCTTCGTCTTCGAAACCAACGCAATAGTAACAGCTATGTAAGATTTCAGATTATATAAAAATAAGAAGAGGCTGATTAGCCTCTTCTTATTTTTATTCGGTATATTTTAGAGAGAATTACGAGAACATTTTTAGAGAAATATTTTTTACACTCGTTCGTTCGTGGTCGGAGTTGACCGATTTTATTTTACGCTGATTTTTTCGAGATTTCGTTTTTTGGTATAATAAAGCCATATGGCGAAGCGAAAACTGATAATTATTGGTATTTTAATTTTGATGGGTATTCTTGCGGTTTTTGTTTTGAGATTTTTTGTTGGCGGAGATGAAGACACTTGGCTTTGCGTAAACGGCGAATGGATAAAGCATGGTAATCCGAGTGCGGCCAAGCCGACCGAGGGCTGCGGCGAGACCCAAAAAGAAAGCGACGTTGTTGTAATTTCGCCTCAGCCGAACGAAGTCATTACGAGTCCAGTTACCGTAGAAGGGAAAGCGAAAGGAAACTGGTTTTTTGAGGCGGTGGCTCCGGTCAGACTTTTAAACGATAAAGGGCAAGAATTGGCATCTACTCATATAGACGCGCTTAGCGACTGGATGACGACCGATTACGTGCCGTTTAAAGCCGAACTGAAGTTTAGCGTTTCAGCTACCACCAGCGGGGTACTTGTTTTTAATAATGACAATCCTTCGGGTTTGCCTGAAAAAAGCAAAGAGTTTCGCGTTCCGGTAATTATCAGTCCATCGGCAGGAACGACAAAAATTAATATTTATTTTAACAACAGCAAAATGGATCCCGAATTTTCCTGCAATAAAGTGTTTCCGGTCGTAAGAGAAATAATAAAAACCCAGGCCGTTGCGCGAGCGGCGCTTGAGGAATTATTAAAAGGTCCGACAGATTCTGAAAAGTCGGAAGAATTTTTTACGAACATTAACCCCGGCGTTAAAATTCAAAAATTAACGATAGAGAACGGCGTTGCCAAGGTTGATTTTGACGAGCAGTTGGAATTCCAGGTCGGCGGATCTTGCCGCGTAGCAGCAATTAGCCAGCAAATTATCCAGACTTTAAAACAATTTCCAACAATTAAAGAGGTTATAATTTCAATCAATGGCCGTACCGAAGATATTTTGCAGCCTTAAATTTTTACGATTTGGCAAAGATATTCTTTCGATTAACTTTAATTGGAAAAAGTAAAATCGAATCAGTAAATAATACTCCAAAAGACAGCGTGAAGCTGTCTTTTTGCTTCGCGTCTGATAAAATATAACCAGCTATATATGGCGTTAGAAAAATCAGCCGGAGCGGTGATTTTTTATCGAGCTCCGCGGGGGAAAATTGAATATTTATTGCTCCAGCATGATAAAAAATGGGGGTTTCCCAAGGGGCTTATTGAAGATGGCGAAAAATTGGAAGAAACCGCTTTACGAGAAGTTGGAGAAGAAACAGGCTTGGAAAACTTAATAATAATTGAAGGATTTAAAGAAACCATAAAAATGTTTTTCAAAGTAAAATATCCTTACCAGCTTGAGAGAGGATTTAAAGCGGGGGAAAACGTTTTAAAATTCGTTACGTATTTTTTGATGAAATCCGAAGATAGAAAAATTAAATTGTCATGTGAGCATGAAGGGTATGCGTGGTTGCCCTTCAAGGACGCATTAGAAAAACTGAAAGGATATAAAAATCTTCAGGCAGTGCTGGAAAAAGCCAATCGGTTTTTATCCGGAAAGAAATAAATGAATTTGCCGTATGCGTAAAATTTTAACCTCTCAATTTTTTAACCGTTCGACTCTATCCGTCGCGAAAGACATGCTGGGTAAATTTTTGGTGCGCCGAATCGGCAAAAAAGAAATAAAATTAATGATTACCGAAGTCGAGGCATATGACGGTCCGAAAGACAAGGCGTCGCATGCGCACTGCGGCAAGACCGAAAGGAATAAAGTAATGTTCGGCGAAGCGGGGAATTGGTATATTTATTTCACTTACGGAATGCACTGGATGCTGAATATTGTAACAGGGTCAAAAGGTTATCCCGCGGCGGTTTTAATAAGAGGCGTAGTCCCGTACCAATCGCCACGAACAAATTATTCTAGAAAAAACAAGGCAAAACTGAAAAATAAAAAAAATAAATTAATGTGGATGAAAAGCGATTTGGTGCGGGAAACCGATAGAATCACCGGCCCCGCCCGAATTACCAAATATTTAAAAATTAATAAAAAGTTCAATGCTAAACCGGCGAATAAAAAAACCGGCTTATGGATTGAAGACAGGCCTGCCTGCGCAGGCAGGGGCGTTAAAATTAAACCCTCAATGATTAAAGCCAGCAAAAGAATTGGCGTAGCCTACGCCAGCGAATGGGCAAATAAACCTTACCGTTTCAATCTAAGGCATTATACTTGACAGTTTTTATGGGTATGCTATATTAAAAATTCTGGACCAAGTGGTCATTTTAATAGTTCTTTGCGGGGTTTTAAAACTAAGAAAGGAGGTGGTTTAAATGGCCAGGGTCTTAAAAAGACCGCAGGCATGAAAAAAGGAGAGATCTATCGGCAGGGGATGGGCATCTGATTAGGTGGCCCTCAAGATTAATCCAATTTTTTATTTTTACCCCTTCGAATTCGAATAAGAAAGGAGGTTCAATGGTAATAGTCCATAATTCCGGTTTTGTTTAAGCATTTTTTACTTACTTTCGCAATAATTTTTGCGAAAACCTCGAGTTGGCCCGCAGAAGCGTTCTGCGGGCCACTATTTTATGAATAAAAAATCCAGAAAAATAATTTTAGCTTCGTCTTCGCCCAGAAGGAAGGAAATAATGAGCATGACCGGCTTGAAATTTAAAGTATCGCCGAGTTTTTTTAACGAGGACTCGATGCCTTTGAATTTGTTGCCTTCAAAATATGCGGAGGAGATGGCTTTACGGAAAGCCGAAGGAGTGGTGGTTAAATTCGTTCGCCGGAGAATCGATGCTATCGTTATCGGCGCGGATACGATAGTGGTTTGTAAAAATAAAATTTTGGGCAAGCCCAAAAATGAAAAAGAAGCCGAGGAAATTTTGAAATTATGCCGCAACGGAATTTGCGACATTTTAACGGGCGTGGCGATAATTGACGCAAAAAGCGGCAAGATGAAAACATTCGTCGATTCCACAAAAGTAAAAATGCGCGATTACGGCGATGACGCGATTGAGGAATATGTCTCTACCGGAAGGCCGCTTGAATTCGCCGGAGCTTTTGCGATTCAGGACAGGGATTGGGTAGAATCAATTGACGGTAGTTTTTTCAATGTTGTCGGGTTTCCTATATTGCGAGTTTTAGAAATTCTTGAAAGATTTGGCGTTTCTATTTCTAAAGACCGATTAAAAGAAATTAAGCTTCAGGATATCTACAAATATTGACAATAAAAACCACCATACTATACTGCAAAAGCATCGTTAGAAGGTGGTGATTAGTTCTTTGGTTCTATCACGAAGTAGATTTTCCTAAAAGGAGGTGATGTGCTCTATGTGTCAGAGACAAAAGCTGACTAAAAAGTAGAGACCACTATCAGGCCCAAGGCCCGTAGACGAACTCTGCGGGCCGAATTGTTTTAAGGGAATAATTATTCTATATAAGAAACATTACAGGGGCTTGACAATATTAGCCGTTATGATAAACTGAAAGCTCAATTCAAGTAGTTGGTTTAGTTACTGGTTTAATGGATGGTTCTTTAATTGAACCGAAAACCAAAGAGAAAGGGGGTGGCTTATGGCCAGGATTCCAAAAGGATCCGGGGAGGATTTTAACCAGAGCGGCGAAGTAATTCGCTATAAATCCTATTTACGGATTTAGTCAGCTCGACTTATATATAGCCTCTCTGCGGCGAGCCCAAACTAAAAGGAGACTAGCTCGTAAGAGTAGCTCCGAAAATTTTCTGCCCGCAGTTCATCTGCGGGCCTTTGTTTTTACCGGCCGGGGGCTTGCCAAGATTTAAAATTTTAAGGTATTGTAGATATACAATTAGATGTATAGGGGTATACAGCCACGGGAGTGGCAGTTTTTCCGTTTTTTGCTTGTAAAAAACGAGAACCCCGCATCAATTTTGCCGTGAATAATTTTAAGACTTTTTATAAAAGTAAAACTTGAGTTTGTTTTGCAGACTGCGGGCGCCGAATAGGCGCATCCCGCTTTGAGTGAAGTAGTCTGCCTTTGTGATACTTCGCAAAATTGGTGCTGGGGTGTGCGAATAAATAATTCAATATGGCAATCTTTAAACTGAAATTCCCGATTTTATCAAAATTGTAATTTTGTTATAAAATCGAGGATCCTCGACCCGGCATTTCATGCCGGCGTCGGGACAAATAAATATGTTTAAATTACATTCTTTATTTAAACCAAGCGGAGACCCCGAAGCATCCCGCCAAGGCGGGAGCTACGGGGCAGGCCAGCCTTAAATTTTTATGTCAAAACGAATATTCAAATTAAAATCCAATTATCAGCCATCAGGAGATCAACCACAAGCGATTGAAAAGCTGGTCGAAGGCATAAAAGCCGATAACAGATATCAGACGCTTTTGGGCGTTACCGGCTCGGGTAAAACTTTTACGGTGGCGAACGTTATCAGCCGTTTTGATATGCCGGTTTTGGTCATTGCGCCGAACAAAGCTTTGGCCGCCCAGCTTTACCGCGAGTACAAAAATTTCTTTCCCGAAAATTCGGTGAATTATTTCGTTTCTTATTACGATTATTATCAGCCCGAGGCTTATATGCCCATTACTGATACCTACATTGAAAAAGAGGCGATGATAAACGACGAGATAGACCGGTTGAGGCATCGGGCGACAAGCGCTTTGCTTTCTAGAAGGGACGTTATCATTGTGGCTTCGGTTTCCTGCATTTACAACCTCGGTGTGCCGACGGAATATTTTGGCAGTGCATTGCATCTGGAAACGGAAAAATTCATGACCCGAGGAGACCTTCTGCGGCAATTGATTAAGATGCAATTTATAAGAACAAGCGGCGAATTGAAGCGCGGATATTTTCGTTTGCGCGGAGACGTTTTCGAAATCATGCCGGCTTCCGGAGAAAATGTGCTTCGAATTGAACTTGAAGACCAGAAAATCAAAGAAATCGCTTTGGCCGATCCGCTCACGCGCCACGTTAAGGAAAAATTGAAAGAAATCGTTATTTTCCCGCCCAAACATTTTATTTCAACGGAACCGCAAAGAGAGCAGGCGATTAAGGAAATCAAAAAGGAATTAAAAGAACGCTTGAAGTTTTTTGAAAAGAAAAAATTATATCTTGAAGCGGAGAGACTGGGACGCAGGACCAAATATGATATGGAAATGCTTAAAACAATCGGTTATTGCCACGGCGTTGAAAATTATTCGCGTCATTTGGCGGGAAAGCTGGCGGGGGATCCGCCCGACACGCTTCTTTCTTATTTTCCCCATTCGACAGGCTCAGGGCAGGCCCAGAAAAACGGAAAACCCGATTTTTTGACGATTATAGACGAATCGCACATCAGCGTGCCGCAAATTCGCGGCATGTATCAAGGCGACAGGGCGCGCAAAGATATTTTAGTGCAATACGGCTGGCGTCTTCCTTCGGCTCTCGATAACCGGCCTTTGAAATTCGATGAGTTCGAAAAACGGACCGGCCAGGTTATTTTTACTTCCGCCACGCCCAGCTATTTTGAAATAAACCATTCGTCGCAGGTGGCGGAACAAATTATCAGGCCCACGGGGTTGATTGACCCGCCGACAGAGATACGGCCGGTTTTCGATAAAAAAACAAACAGGAGCCAAGTGGATGATTTGATTGAAGAACTGAAAGGAATCGCGAAAAGAAAAGAACGCGCGATAGTAAATGTTTTGACGAAAAAGATGGCCGAGGATTTCAGCGATTTTTTGGATAAAGCCGGTTTTAAAGTGCACTGGATGCATTCCGGAACCAAAACTTTGGAAAGGGCGGAAATTTTGACGAATTTCAGAAAGGGCGAATTTGATGTTTTGGTTGGAGTAAATTTGCTCCGCGAAGGATTGGATTTACCCGAAGTAACTCTCGTTGCGATTTTAGACGCCGACCGGGAAGGATTTTTGCGGAGCGATACTTCTTTAATCCAGACAATGGGAAGATGCGCCCGCAATGTGGACGGTAAGGTAATTTTATACGCCGACAACATAACGGGTTCGTTAAAAAGAGCGATGGGGGAGGTTGAGAGAAGAAGAAAGCTTCAGGCGGCTTACAATAAAAAACACGGCATTACGCCGAAATCGATAATTAAAAAGGTCGAAAGTTTATTGGATTTAGAAAAATAAAAATACCATCGAACCGAAGTCCGATGGTATAAAACAGATTGAAAATCAATCTTGGATTTTGCGGAAGATGAGATTGCCCATCCAGAGACTGGGACCCATAAAAAAAGAGGCTAATGATCTATCTCCAATATTTTCAGCACTTATGAATTCTAATCCCTTTTCCGCATATTGATTTAAGAGATAGGTTAATTTTTTCCGTGCGTTTCCATTTTCTTAATTACTTCGTTGAATATCCTTGCACTCCTTTATCGAAAAGATTTTTGAGGTAAAAACATATGCATCAGCTTGTACAAAATCTACCACAAATTCTACTTTCATAATAAACCCCCTTTTATATTGGATTTTATTGATTTTTCAAGTTATCTATCAGCTTAGCATAAAAATAAAATATTGTCAATAGTTTTAAAATATGTCTAACCCCAGCCCTTTTGACGCAGAATATTAAATATCCATTTATGAACAAACTTAATTTATCAAGAATGATTATGGCAATGCGCTCCCCGAAGTATCCGCCTTTGGCGGAACTACGGGGCAAGTCGCTCTTATCCTGTTTCTTTTGGGGGTGCGACTACTTGTCCCGTACTTGCTTGTATAGTGCGGGATTCGGCGCCCGCGCATTGCGAGATTATCCATGGCATCAAAAGGGCGGGGTGCTCAAATTTTCAACAAAATTTTATTCACTTCGTTCTAAAATTTTAGAAAATTATGGCAGATAAAATTATAATCAAAGGCGCGCGTGTGCACCTCGCACTAAAAGCTTCGCTTTAGTACGGGGCAGGTAATCTGAAAAATATGAAAGATAAAATAATAATAAAAGGAGCTAGAGTACACAATCTCAAAAATATTTCTGTGGAATTGCCGAAAAATAAGCTGATAGTGTTCAGCGGGGTTTCCGGAAGCGGGAAATCGTCTTTGGCTTTTGACACTATTTTTGCCGAAGGCCAGCGGCGATACATCGAATCTTTGTCGCCTTACGCGCGGCAATTTTTGGGGCAGATGGACCGGCCCGACGTTGATGAAATCACGGGCCTTTCGCCGGCAATCGCCATTGACCAGCGCGCTTTATCCCACAATCCGCGCTCCATCGTCGGCACTCTGACGGAAATTTACGATTATCTGCGCGTTTTATACGCTCGCTTGGGCGAAGTTTTTTGTCCCGTTTGCGGAACCAAAATAGAAAAACTTTCCATTGAAGAAATGGTGGATATTATTATCGGCCGAGGCAGGGAATTAAAGGAAAAGCATGCGCTCGTTCTTGCGCCCGTGGTCCGCGGCAGAAAAGGAGAATATTATCAGCTTTTATACGATTTTCTTATCGGAAGGATTCGGCCAGGCGCGAATTGACGGCGAACTGAAGTCTCTTCATGAAAAAATAACAATGCCGCGTTATAAAGAACACGACATTGATATCGTGATGGATAGAGTGATGCTGGATGACGAAAGCCGTTTGTTTGAGGCTGTTGAAAATGCGATTCATTACAGTCAAGGCTTGGTTAAAGTTGTTTTCTAAAGCAGACCACTCTAAATGCATCAGAACCAGTGGAACTTTTGCTTTCATGCTTGCGTACCTGTCCGGACGATAATTTCGCGTTTCCTGAAGTGGAGCCCCGACTTTTTTCTTTCAACAGCCCGCACGGCGCCTGCCCGACCTGCCACGGTTTGGGAAAAATCGATTTGTTTCTGGATACGATTTGTCCGGACTGCGAAGGAAAAAGGTTAAAGCCCGAAGCCCTTTCGGTGAGAATAAACAAAAAAAACATCTGGGAAGCAAGCTCACTCACAATCGACGACGCTTACGAATTCTTTACCAACTATGAAGATAAATTGAATGCGCGCCATAAACTCATTGCCGAAAATCTTTTGAAAGAAATAATAAATCGGTTGGGATTTTTATTGGAAGTGGGGCTTGATTATCTGACTTTGAATCAGCGAAGCGGAAACTCTCTCGGGCGGCGAAGCGCAAAGAATTCGTTTGGCTTCGCAAATCGGCTCGGGATTATCCGGAACCCTTTATGTTTTAGACGAGCCGACAATCGGTCTTCACGAAAGAGACAGCGACAGACTGATAAAAACTTTAAAGGCTTTGAGAGACCAGAATAATACGGTTATCATCGTCGAGCACGACGAAAAAACAATCCGTTCGTCCGACCATCTTGCTTGATTTAGGGCCTTTAGCGGGCAAGCATGGCGGGGAAGTCGTTGCCAACGGTCCGATAGACGAACTTTTGAAACATGCCGCAAAATACGAAAATTCCCTGACTTTGAAATATCTCAAAGGAGATTTGGAAATTTCTTTGCCGAAATATCGGAGAACAAAAACAACCGAAGAAATAAAAATTATCGGAGCCCGCGCCAATAATTTAAAAAATATTGATGTGGCGATTCCTTTGCGGAAATTCATTTGTTTGACCGGCGTTTCCGGAAGCGGAAAATCAAGTTTGCTTTATGATGTTTTATATACGAATATAGGCCACAGTAAAAGCGCGCATGGAAAGCAATCTTGAAAAAGTATCAAAACTTTTTGGCATTGAATATATTGATAAAGCGATTGTCGTTGACCAGTCGCCGATTGGCCGCACTCCGCGCTCGAACCCGGCCACTTATACCGGCATTTTTACCCCGATTCGCGATTTTTTTGCCGAGCTTCCCGAAGCGCGGGAAAAGGGATACAAAGCTTCGCGTTTTTCTTTTAACGTGTCGTCCGCAAAAGGCGGCGGAAGGTGCGAGGCGTGCGAAGGCGCAGGATTTAATCTGATTGAAATGCATTTTCTGCCGCCGGTTCTGGTAAAATGCGAAGTTTGCCAGGGCAAAAGATTCAACCGCGAAACCTTGCAGGTGCACTACAAAAAGAAAAACATCAGCGATGTTTTGAATTTAACCATAGACGAAGCGGCTAACATTTTTTCAAAGATATTTACACGATTGCCGATAAACTGAAAGTTTTGAAAGAAGTCGGTTTGGGATATTTGCAGTTGGGACAGTCGGCCACGACTTTATCAGGCGGAGAAGCGCAGAGAGTAAAACTTGGCCGAGAGTTGACTCATCCTTTGGGAAAGCGGGTTTTGTATTTGCTGGACGAGCCAACTGTAGGTTTGCACTATCACGACGTTAAAATGCTTGCTTGAAGTTTTGAATAAATTAGTGGAGAAGGGAAATACGGTAATAATCATCGAGCACAATATGCATGTAATTAAATGCGCGGATTATGTTATTGATTTGGGGCCGGAAGGCGGAGAAAAAGGCGGCAAAGTGGTTGCCAAAGGCACGCCCGAAGACGTGGCCCATAATAAACATTCTTATACAGGTGCGTATTTAAAGAAATATTTATGAATTTATTGGAACAAGTTAAAAAATTACCACTAAGCCCGGGAGTTTATTTATTTTTAAATAAAAACAAAAAACCGCTATATGTCGGCAAAGCCACTTCTTTGCGGAGGAGGGTTATCAGTTATTTTCAAAAACAACAGGACCCGCGTTTGGCGGAGATGATTGATTCGGCGGTAAAAATAAAATATTACAAAACCGATAGCGTGCTGGAAGCGCTTGTTCTGGAAGCTAATCTCATTAAAAAATATTGGCCGAAATATAACGTTAAGGAAAAGGATAATCGCTCATTCATTTATATTGTTATCCCTCGACAAGCTCGGGACAAGTTCCCGAGAGCCGACGGTTCGACTTCGCTCACTGCAGGTTTTCCCCGGCCGTTTATAGTAAGACAAAGGGAGCTGGAAAAATTTCCTCAAGATAGAGTTTTCGGGCCTTATCAGAGCTTGTCCGCGATTAAAAACGGCTTGCGCATCATCAGAAAAATTTTTCCGTACAGCACCTGCCTAGCGGCAGGCAAGCCTGCAAAAAATTCCGGCAAGCCATGTTTTGATTATCAAATCGGGTTGTGTCCGGGCGCGTGCGTGAATAAAATCAGTAAGGAAGAATACCAAAAAAATATTGATAACTTGATTTTATTTTTAAGAGGCGAAAAAAAGAAACTTTTTAAAAAGCTGAAAAACGAAAATCAGATGGCGATTCAAAGTTTGAAGCACATACAGGACGTTGCCTTGATTTCACGGGAAGATTTATCGCAAGGAACCGCTAAATTCAACAGAATTGAGGGATATGATATTTCTCATTTAACGGGCAAAGAAACCGTCGGTTCAATGGTGGTATTTATTGATGGCAAAGCCGACAATAGCCAGTATCGCTTGTTCAATATCAAAGAGGCGCCGGCCAACGACGATTTGCGCGCGTTGGAAGAAATGATAACGCGCAGATTCCGCCATCCGGAATGGCATTATCCCGACTTGATAATGATTGATGGCGGCAAACCGCAGATATCTTTCATATCAAAAACTTTTAAAAAACTGAACATATCCATTCCTATCGTAGGCATTTCAAAATTCGGCGGCGACAAATTAGTCTTTCAGCCGAAAGTAAAATCTTCGCTGAAAGAGCTGATTCAAACCGAGAAAGGCGTTCTCCTGAAAGTAAGAGAAGAGGCGCATCGTTTCGCCCTAAAAACGAGCCGTCGCCAGCGTAAATTATCGGCAAAATAAAAAGCGCGGATTTCTCCGCGCCTTCCGAAATTTTTACGGGTCGAAAAATTTTTCGCCCAGGCCTTTTATTCCTTCAATGAGGCCGTATATTATCATTATAACTACAAAAAGGTAGCATGATAAAAAGGGACCGGAAAAAATAGCTCCGAGCCACCCTGTGTTTGCAATATCTCTGCACATATTAAAAGGAAAAAATGAGAAAGGAATTTTTTTGACGATACCTTCTCCAACTGCGTAGCAAATCATTGCCGTGACTACAACCATTGCGGCGATAATCACTAGCCCGGCCAACCACCTTAATACCGGATTTTTTATTTTTATAATGGGTTTCATTCTTTCCAACCTCCTTTCAATCTTTTTTCCAATTCTTTCCGAAAGCGCTTTCCAAGCTTCCGGTCCAAAATCGGACCTGTTATCAAAACAGAAACAAAAACGATAACGGTTATTCCTACTTGAACGACAATCCAGGTGGTGCTGAAATTTTTTTCCATTGTTGGACCGAGTGCTATTAGAGAAGCAACGGCACTGCACAGCAATGCTATCGGAATCCAACCCTTAATTTTCTTAAAGAGCTTCATTTTTGGTCTCCTTTCGGCTCTGAATTTTCCTCTCCAATTCTAGCAAAATAGATAAAATTTGTCAACCCCGTTAGAAATTTTCATCATAATATGTATTATTACTAATGAAAGCCGATAGGCGAATTCGCTTCTATCGGTTTTATGCCGATAGCGCTCGGCTGAATTTCTAACGGGGTCAAGGCCTGCTTAATATGTTATTATCGTTTTCATGATTAAGTTCAAAATTCTCAAAAAATCGAAAAAAAGCAAGGCGAGATTGGGAATTATAGAAACGGAACACGGCATAATAGAAACGCCGTCTTTGGTGCCTGTGGCGACGCAAGCGGTTGTCAAAACCCTGACCAGCGAAGAAGCGTTTAACGCGAAGTGCCAGCTTCTTATCTGTAATACGTATCACTTACACCTGAAGCCGGGCGAAAAAATAATAAAATCGGCCGGCGGACTTCATAAATTTATGAATTGGCAAAAACCGCTTATGACCGACTCCGGCGGGTTTCAGGTTTTCAGTTTGGGCTTCGGAAAAGATTACGGGATAGAAAAAACTTTAAAAGGCAAACAGCAGCATCAGGATAGTCGTTAAATGCGGCCATCAGCCCAAGCAGTTAAAAATTACCGACCAAGGGTGCTTTTTCACTTCTTATCTCGACGGCAAGCAATTTTTTATCGGGCCGAAAGAATCGATTAAAATTCAGGAAGATTTGGGAGCGGATATAATGTTTGCTTTTGACGAATGCACTCCGCCAGTTGCCGATTATAAATACGTAAAAAAATCTCTGGAAAGAACGCATCGCTGGGCAAAAATTTGTTTGGATGCGAAAAATACAAAGACAGGCCTGCCTGCCGGTAGGCAGGCGCTTTATGGAATTATTCAGGGCGGAAAATTCAAAGATTTAAGAATTGAAGAGTGCGAAATTTATCGGCAAATTGCCGTTCGACGGTTTCGGAATCGGAGGAGACGTGGGCGATGACAGAAAAGCGATGCTTAAAATGCTCGGCTGGGTTAATCCGAAATTGCCGGAAAAAAAACCGAGGCATCTTTTGGGTATTGGCTATCTGGAAGACATTCCCGAAGTTATTAAAAAGGGCGTTGATACTTTTGATTGTATTGTGCCGACTCACTATGCCCGGCACGGCGTCGCTTTTACTTCGGCAGGCAAGCTTGATATGGCGAAATCTAAGTTTCTCGCGGACAAAAATCCGCTTGATAAAAAATGCGACTGTTTTGTCTGTCAAAACTACCGGCGAAATTACATCGCTCATCTTTTCCGCGCCAAAGAAATTACGGCCTTAAAACTTCTTACTTTCCATAATCTTTACTTTTTCAATACTTTCGTAGAGAATATCAGAAAGAAAATAAAGGACGGGAAAATTTAGCTCCAAAACTCGGTATTGACAAAAAAAGCGGTAAGGTGTATAATTGAGGCAGAATTGAAAAAGGGTTGAATTTAGGCTTTATTTTAAGCAAATCCCCGTTAGAGGCCTTGGCAGAATTTCGACTTGTGCCAAGACTTCTAGCGGGGCAAATCATATAGCCCCTTGAAACAAAAATAAAAAAAGAAAGGGAGGACTAAGAAGATGGAAAATGCAGGAAAAAGCTTTAGAGGAACAGAAAGACGGATGATGATTTTGAAAGCGTTGGAGGGATTAAGATAAACCTAAAACCTAAAAAACTCCTTCACCCAGGAACGGGTCGCGGATTTATCGGTGAGCCGACACGGACGCTGTGCAGTGAGCTCGTGGGGAATGATAGCCCAGTACCTCCGGAGGCATTTGTGCATGACGGCGAAGAGGTAGAGGAAATGGACACAGGAATTCCTCTTCATGATCCGGCACGGAAGCACGTCGACCTCGAGAACCTTTGCGAGGAGGATATTTATCCCGATCGCGACGGTTCCGAAGGAATCGCAGACCAAGAGGAACGCGAGGAGAAGCGGCAGGAACCCAAAGCAATGCTTAAGGCCGCTAAGAATTTGCTTCGTATAGTCTACGGAGCGACAGATGAGTCGGTCTCGATGGAAGAATTCGAATCCTCGAATCCGATTATTGCCATTTATCTGCGAGAGCGGATGGATGGGGTAATCGCGTACTACTTCGACAATCGTTATGATTCGAAAATTGCCGAAGACGTCCTCGAATTCTGCCGGAAGATGTTCCAGTTTCAGCCGCGGATGTCGAAAAGAGTAATGACGGACATCATAACGCAGGCGAGAAAGGAAGTGGGTTCGAATGAAGTGGATTCTAATGGCGGTGGCAATTTACCGTACAGTTTGGACAAATTGCCGATTTCCTCTCGGGCCAAAGCCAAACTGATTAGCAAAGCCCAATGGGAACAGAGTCGCCACAACAATCATAATAGTGACAAGCCTGCGTCTCGACTCGGTAAAGCGATTTTCGGCAACCGCTGGGAGCGTATCCTCCGGGCAAAATGATCGTAAATTCCGGCAGTCTCGCCTAGCGGAGATTACCGAGGGGTTCATGACAGCTAGGGTCCTTACGATAGCGTTCCCCGGCCTTAGAAATTAGACAGGGGTTTCTCAGTGCCCGACTCAGTAAAAGAGGGATTTACCCGGATGCCTCTTCCGGCGTGCCTAATCCGGGGCAAATAAGAGAACGCAACAGAAATAAAAGACCCCCTCAGAATCGAAACGGTGGGGGCATTTATTTTGCCTAAAAATCAAAAATAAATATAATTAAAATATGGTAAAACTCAAAGTATTGGGAATTTGCGGAAGTTTAAGAGCCGATTCGTATAATCGCAAATTATTGCATCTTGCCAAAAGAATCGCGGTTGATTTGGACGCAGAAGTGTCGGAAGCGGATTTAAAAGAATTTAACCTGCCGATTTATGACGGCGATATCGAAGCCAAGAGTTTTCCGAAACCGGTTCAAAAATTGAAAGTGATAGTTGAATTGTCCGACGTTATACTTATTGCTTCTCCCGAATACAATTATTCGATCCCCGGCGGATTAAAAAACGCCATTGATTGGCTTTCGCGCGGCGGAAATTCATTCGATAAAAAAGTCGTGGCGATTTTCGGAGCTTCTCCCGGCCGCTTCGGAACGGCGCACGGACAATGCCATCTGCGCCAGGTTTTTACGGCGCTCAATGCTTTTGTTTTGCCCCAGCCTGAGGTATTTATCGGCCAGTGCGCCGAAGTATTTGATGCCAATGGTTCGCTAAAAGACGAAAAGACTCGTGAGTTGCTTCGGGAACTGATTCAAAAAACTTTCGAATTTGCGATAAATCTTAAATAATAAAAAATTATTGATATGAAAAATCCTTATTTAATCGGGGCCATTATTGCAATCGTGATAGCGGTAATAGTTGTTGGTTATTTTTCAAGATACAAATATCAGGATAATAAAGAGAGCATTAATTTAAATTTAAGTTCCGTAAAGCAATCGGTCGAATCGCCAGCTAACTTTAAAAATAAAATGCATATTATCACAATCGAAACTAATTATGGGGAAATCCAATTCGAAACCTATGACGCGGATGCGCCAAAAACGGTCAATAATTTCATTACTCTCGCTGGAAAAGGTTTTTACGACGGTTTAATGTTCCATCGCGTCATAAAAGGATTTATGATTCAGGGCGGGGACCCGAACGGAAATGGCACGGGCGGACCGGGTTATACCTTCGAAGACGAACTCAACCCCAACACGGAATCGTACAAAGCGGGTTATAAAAAAGGCGTTGTCGCGATGGCAAACGCCGGTTCGAATACGAACGGCAGCCAATTTTTCATCATGCTTGAAGATTACTCTTTGCCGAATAGTTACACTATTTTCGGAAAAGTCGTGAAGGGACAGGAAGTTGTTGATGCGATCGGAAATATTCAAACCGGCGCCAACGACAAACCGGTGAAGCCCGTAGTTATGGAAAAAGTCACGGTAGAATCAAAATCTTGAACTTGAAAGAGTGAAAAAAGAAATAAAGCCTGGATTCGGTGAGAAATCCAGGCTTTTGTTAGCAGTGAGCGACGCTTTAATCCTTTTGTTTCCAGATGCCGGAGTCGCTCCAGCCGCTTTCGTTAGCGTCGTTCCAATTATCTCCCCAACTGGCAAGTTGGAGAGATTGTTGCTGTGTGTTTTCAACAGCTCTTAGGAGGCAGTCTTTTTCGCGTTGCGGCAGATGAGAGCAGAAAACCGACTTTCCGTTCTTAGTCATTTTTATTCACCTCCTTTCGAGCTTTCTTTGGCGGATTTTATCATTTCAGCGAAATATCTGAAAAGATATTTTCGTGATTCGCAGAAATAATATTTACCATTTAAACCACTAATTCTATGGCTTGTGCAGCCATTATGGCAATTTTGAAAAAATCTGCAGGTTCTGCATTTCTCGGGATAGTCAGAAACAGCAGTTTTTAGTTTCTGATATGAGGGAAGATTTTCAATTTCGCTGATGGCAATATCTTTAATATTTCCAAACTGGCCGTAATCCATCAATCTCTCGCAGGGATAGATGTCACCATTGTAATTTATAGTCAGAAATTTATGACAATTTCCACTATGGGTGCAGTTATTTGGCTTGAAGCCTAATGACCAAAAAATTAAATTCTGTATTTCGCGAATTTTTATTTCATCCTTTCCGCTATTCAGCCAAGTTTTGAAAACAGAGATTAAAAAATTCGTCCATTCCTTTCCAGATAAAGAATTAGGTGTTTTCTTTCCGTTTTGATCGAGTTCAAAATATTCATTATACGACCATTTTTTTAATCCCGAATTGATAAAAAACTGTGCGCTTTCTGCGGCTAATTTTAGAGTATTTTTCGTAACGGTGTGTATAACGCCATGGGGAATATTTACTTTTTGAAGCAACTGTAAAGCATTGAAAGTTCTATCAAAAAATCCTTTTCCATTGCTTAATTTGCGGTTGCTGTCATGCAGTTCTTTTGTACCGTCGAGGCTAATGCCGACATCAAATTTTTCCTTTCGGAAAAAATCTATCCAATTCTTATTAATAAGGACACCGTTTGTCTGGATAAGATTAATAATTGTTTTTTGTTGAACATTTTTCGATTGCTGAAATTCCATTGCCTTTCGGTAAAAATCGAGCCCTCTTAAGGTCGGCTCTCCGCCGTGCCAGCAGAAATGAACTGTTTTCGCGTTACTCAACAATGCTCTTTCAATAATCTTCTCTAATGTCTCATAAGACATCAGCGTTTTTGCGCCCTGATCCAGATGTTTGTAATAACAATAACTGCATCTGAGATTGCAAAGAGTACCAACTGGCTTTATAATAAGAAAATAACCTAAATCCATCATTATTCTCCTTTTTATTCGGTATTTTTCAAAGTTGCTATCTGCAAAGATAATATATTAAATGTCAAAAAAAGTCAAGTTTATGAAAGTTAATTTTAAGATCTCGCGATTGGGCAATAAATTTCATTTTATACAAACGCTTGCGGGGTGGCATCACTCTATAAGAATCTGGGACAGAGAAAATTGGATTAAAAAAACAGGCAAGTTGAGTAGTAAAGAAAAAAAAGCCCTTGCAAGGTTCGCCAAAATTTTAAAAAAGCATAGTTTTGACAGCGAGCCCTCGCTGACCAAAGGTTCATTTTTTGGGAAAACCATTTTTTTTCTCTGACGAAAATAGAATTTGGAAAGGATTGGAAAATTGGGCAGCGAGAGAAGAAGTTGAAGAAATTAAAAAAACCTTCGCCTTATTTGATGGGAGATTTAAAAAAATATGGCGAGCAGAAAAAGGAAAATTATTTTCCAGGCAGGCATTCCTGAACGCCAAATTTGAATCAAATATCTATTTTAAACTTTTACAAAGAAAACTTAAAATTTTTTATAAAACCGATTCAATTCCCAAAGAAATAAATATTTTTTTATTAATAAGCAGTTCTTTTGGTTCATTGGGCGGAGGGGCGAATTTAGGCCGAAACATTACTCTTGAGTGTTCCGCAGCACAACCGTTAAACTACGGAAGATTTGCGGGTGTGATATGGCATGAAATCGCACATATTTTTCAGCAAAAATATTGTAAAAACCTGATAGACCGAAATAGGTGTCATATTCAGCGGCCGATAAAATGGCCCAAATTATCTTACACCGTTGACAGTGTCCTGCGCGAGGCTACGACTTATTGTTTGTTTAGCTCATTTGGCTATTTAGAAAATAAGTATATTAATAATAGAGAAAAGGAGTTTGAACACATCGCAAAAGAAAAATTCAGTAAACCGATACTAGGCAATTTTCGTATATGGCCGCTCTTTGCCGCATATAAGATTTATAGTATAACGAATGGATATATTAAAAGTAATCGCTCAATTGACCAAGAATTTTTGAAAAAGATTTTAAATATATGGGGCGAGTATTGCAATTTAATTAAATAAAATGAGTAAAATTTTTGACGTTGATAAAATCAGAAAGGATTTTCCGATATTTACTCCGCCAGCTGGCGGACCGGTTTATTTCGATAATGCCTGTATGACGCTAAAACCGGAGCCGGTCATCGAGGCGATGGACAACTATTACCGCGAATATCCGGCCTGCGGCGGAAGAAGCAACCACACGATGGGGGAAATGGTTAACCGGAAAATAGCCGAAGCCAGAAAAATTGTCGCCGATTTCATAAACGCCAAACCGGAAGAAATCATTTTCACGCGCAATACGACGGAGGGCATCAACTTGATCGCCAGAAGTTTTGCGCTGGAAAAAGGCGATGAGGTTTTAATTTCCGATAAAGAGCACAATTCGAATCTTATTCCGTGGCAGATTTTGGAGAAGAAAAAGGAATCAAGCTAGGCATCATAAAATCAAAATCCGACAATACTTTCGACATTAGATGAATTAAAAAAGAAACTTTCTCCAAAAGTAAAATTAATTTCCGTTGTTTTTACTTCGAATCTCGACGGCGTCACCAATCCGATAAAAGAAATCGTAGAATCGGCTCATCAGAACGGTTCTGCGGTTTTGGTTGATGCGGCGCAAGCGGCAGGACATCAGAAAATCGACGTTCATGATTTGGATTGCGATTTTTTGGCGTTTTCCGGACACAAAATACTCGGACCGACAGGCACGGGCGTGCTTTATGTCAAAAAAAACCTGATGGAAAAATTACGTCCGTTTATTGTCGGCGGGGGAACAGTGGAAGATTCAACTTATGAAAATCATAAATTTCTGAACGGGCCGGAACGCTTTGAAGCCGGCCTCATTGATTTCGCGGGAATCATTGGTTTGGGAGAGGCCGTGAAATATCGTCAAAAATATTGGGTTTGAGAATATAAAATCGCAAGAAGTAAAACTGAATCGAATTATCACCGATGGCGTAAAGAATTTCCCGCAACTGAAAATCATCGGCCCGGAAAATCCCGAAGAGCGGAGCGGTATTATTAATTTCTACCATCCGCAAATGTTTTCTCATGAAATTTCTCTTCTGCTCGATAAAACTTATCATATAATGGTTCGTTCGGGACGGCATTGCGTTCATTCATGGTACAATAAGCCGCGGAATCAAAGATTCGGTCCGCGCCTCTGTTTATTTTTATAACACCGAAGCCGAAGCCGAATATTTCGCACTGTCGTTAAAGAAAATTATTAAATTATCTTAAATTTAAAATGCCCTGCATAATCGCTTTCGTTGTTCTTGTATTTTTGAGTATCTTTAGCGTTAAATACCGCATTCTTGCCAAAGAGGCGTTTGACTGCGTTTTTCGGCGTATCACTTTGCGGCCCTGCAATACCGGTTTCAATCAAAAGGTCAAGGCAGTGGTTACTTCATGGTTTTTGAAAAGAAACGAAAAAATCGGCGGCTTTGTTTTTCGCCGATTCGAAATTTTGAGCTGGATTTTCGTGATAATATTTACAATCAGCGGTTTGTATGCCGCCCGGAGCATTTACCTTTACGCCAAATACGGTTCGTGTACGCCGGAACAACCGCAAAACTGCGTTATCAATCAATTAATATCGCCCACCACTACTTCCACAACCGCATCCACGACCAATTGCGACGAAAACGGCAAACCTATTGAAAAAGTTCCCGCCAAGTGAGCCCGGCCGTTTATATAAATCCAAAAAGTAATAGCACGATAAATCCAGGCTTAAAACCTGGGTTTTTGTCAACCTGATTTTTTATATCTTTTCTTTGCAAAATATTTTATATTTACTATAAAGGAAAAGGAAAAAAGATCTTTGAAAAGACCATAAAGGCAATAGGAGGTTGATGATGGAAAAGGCAAAAAGGGGAAATAGCAAAAAAATATGGGGCATTAAAGAGAAAGAAAAACTTGAAGAGTTATGCAAAGTTTGCAAATCATTTGCCGAATTAGAGAAAAAGACGAAGAGAATTTTCCCAAAAAGATCATGGAATTCGGTCCAGAGCCAAGCCTACCAACATAAAGATTGGATAAAGCATTTCGAACACAAATCCCCTTTGGTTTTAAGCGCCAAAGAAAGAAAGCTGCCGAAAATCTTAAAAGACGGACCGAAAACGTTGAAGGAAGTTTCCAATGCGCTGGATGTTCCCAAGGAGGAAGTTTTCCCTATAAGGGATAAATTCGCCGAACTTGGTTACAACATCGAAATAAAAAAGGGAGCAAAAGAAACTATGGTTTCTTTGGTTTCCGAACCGTCTCCCGGTAAAGAAAAAGAGGAAAAGCCCGACAAAATTACAAGCAATGTTATAAAGGTGCTGTTTGTCTCCGACATTTGTTTCGGTCTTAAAACGCAGCAGCCAACTCTTCTTGAAACCGCTTATAAAATCGGCGAGGAAGAAGGAGTATTTTTCGCGGTAATCGCCGGAAATATTGTTGCCGGAAAACCTCAAAAGGCGAAGGAAAAAGATTATTTCCTTTTGACGGCCGAAGAACAACTGGATTATGCGATTAAGCATATTCCAAAAGCCTCTTTCAAGACTACTTTTATAAATGGGCCTAGAGACTTGAGTTGGGAAGCCGGCGAAGACGGCATCAATATCGGAGAAGCGCTTGCTAAAAACAAGGAAAGAAAAGATTTGAGTTGTAAGGATGACCTGAAAACGACTCTTTCAATCGGCAAGAAAGAAAAAGTGAAAATTGGCGTAATGTGCGTTAGCGGAAGCGATCCCTACACGAAAAGTTATACCTTGCAGGGAATCAGCGAAAATCTCCAGGAAGCGGAATATTACGTTTTTGAACATTCCGATCCTTTGCAGATGATTCTTATGGGCGGAACGCATACGGCAATTCTTGACCCGCGGCGCTTTCCTCTTAAAGGAACGAGGATTAACGATTTTGATAAAGTCGCTATTCCCGCGCTTCATCGCATCCCTTCATCACAAGCGGTGAGTAAAAAACGCGGCGGCTCCCATGTTTTAGGGTGCGTCGTTGTTTCTTTCGAATTTAATGATGAGGGATATTTGAAAAATCCACCGCTTTGCTCATTTTACAATATGACCGCCTATTTCAAGGAAAACGACTATCTGCTTAATCCGACTGGCGAATTGGCCGATAAATCCTTGGATCAAGAAGAGCAGGATTTTTTAAACTTGCTTGCCGATAAGCCGCGCAGAAAAGGTTCTCTTTCCCGTCGACTGAAAATTGGCGAAGAGCATGTTCAGGAAATTGTCAAAAAACTGGATGAGAAGGGAATTAAGGTTATCTTTGATGAAGCTTCCAAGTCATACCATTGGCAAAGGAAACTTCAGGAAGAATTTAAACCGCTAGATGCATATGTATCTCAGTTTTTCCCGGGAAAATCTGTCGCGGAAAAACCCAAAACCAAAAAAGCAAAAACAATCAATATATCTGATACGCATCTTGGCCATAAATATGAAAGGCCCGACTTGATCAGAGCAGCGTATGATGAAGCTGATAAAGAACAAGCTGATGCCATTTTGCATTCCGGTGATGTCTTTGAAGGAGAAGATTCTTACAAAGGGCAAGTGCGCGAACTTGCTTATATAGGAGCTGACGCCCAAAGAGATCACGGACTTGAAATATGGCCCAAGTCAAAAATCCCCACTTTTCTCATTATGGGAAGTTCCCATGAGAAAATTTTTCTTGATAAGTGCGGTTATGACATAGTCAGTAATTTTGTCCGGCTTGGCAACGCCGAGAAAGGTTTGAATCTGGTCGTCCTTGAGACATTGGATGGAATCAGTGGAAGCCGAGGTATCGTTGACATCAACGGAATAAAATTCTGCCTTGACCATCCAAGCGGCGGCATCCCTTACGGCCGTTCCTATCGTCCGCAAAAACTGATTGAAAATATGGTTTCCGATATGGAATTGTTCGGGGAGGCAAAAGTCATTTTGTGCGGCCATCTCCATGTTTCCCTGTTTATGCTTTACAAAGGAATTGCCGGCTTTATGGTGCCTTGTCTTCAGGATAAGACAAAGTATATAGAAGCTAAAGGCTATACTCCTTGGGTGGGAATCTGGGTAGTTGAAGTGAATATGGATGAACACGAAAACATTACCAAAATTGTCCCTAAATATATTCCTTTCGAGCCTGTAAAAAAGCGTCAAGTTTATCAGGCTAAAGGAGAAAAAATCTCCAAACAAGAATAGTCTCTAAAGACCCCGCTGAAAAGCGGGGTCTTTTCCTTTTGTTCTAAAAATGATTAAATATATGATAATGCCGTCCGGAGATTTAAATTCATTAGTCAATCATCTCATAGAAAGCGGTGTTTTAAAAACACCTGTCATTATCGATGCTTTCAGAAACGTTGACCGTGCGAAGTTCGTGTCCGAAGATATGAATTGTTTCGCCTATGTCGACGAGGCCCTGCAAATTCCCGGCGGCCAGACCATATCCCAGCCCTATACCGTGGCTTTTATGCTGGAACTTTTGGAACCTCAACCGGGCGAAAAAATTATGGATGTCGGCGCGGGTTCGGGCTGGCAAAGCGCACTTCTTGCGCATATAGTAAGTCAGAAAAAAGGCGGCGAAGTATTTTCGCTGGAAATAATTCCCGAGTTGTGTAAATTCGGAAAAAAGAATATCGAAAAATTCGATTTTATAAAAACGGGGGTGGTGCGGTGTTTTTGCCAGGACGCATCGGAGGGCCTCGCAAAAGAAGCGCCGTTTGACAAGATTATCGCCGCCGCCGCTTTGGGCGGAGAAGTGCCGCAGGCATGGAAAGACCAGTTAAAAATCGGCGGCAGAATAGTGGTTCCCATCGGACAATCAATTTGGATGTTTACGAAAAAAGATAAGGATTTTTTAGAGACTAAAGAATATCCGGGTTTTGTTTTTGTGCCGTTCGTGGAGGACCATCATCAAACCAAATGAATAGCGATAAATTAGAAAAAATTTTACCCTCCCACCTAAAATTTAATTTTAGGTGGGAGGGTTTAAAAATCGTCCTATCGGCTGGCCGGCGTATTTTTTCTGGCGTTTCTTTTTGTTATTTCCGCTCCGTCCGATTTTCCGGTAAACAAAATCATTACGATTGAGAAAGGCGCGACCCTGAAACAAGTAGCCGCGGATTTTCAAAAAGAAGGGCTTGTCCGTTACCCCGCATTATTTGATTCGTTGATTCGATATTCCGGTCACGAAAAAGACATCAAAGCCGGCGAATATATGTTTAACGAACGCCTCTCCATTATCGGTTTGATGCAGCGCTTAATAAAAGGCGAATACGGCATTCCCAGCCGTTAAAATCACGATTCCGGAAGGATTGACAATTGCCGATATCAACCGGATTTTTAACGACGCGGGATTTAAAAATTTTGAAATAAAAGACAAAGAATTTGAGGGTTATCTTTTTCCCGATACTTATTTTTTCCTGATTAATGATACGCCTGAAAAAGTCGTGGCTAAAATGAACGAGAATCTCAAAAACAAGACAGCGGATTTAGAGGATGCGATTGCGAAGAGCAAAAGAAGTTTTCACCAGATTCTGACGATGGCGTCGCTGATAGAAAAAGAGGCGGCAAATCCCGAAGATAGGAGAATCATTTCCGGAGTTTTATGGAAACGTTTTGACCAAAAAATGCCGCTTCAGGTTGATGCCGCCTTCGTTTATGCACTCGGCAAAAATACTTATGAATTGACTACTGCCGACCTTAAAATCGATTCTCCCTACAATACTTATATTCACCGCGGCTTGCCGCCGACTCCCATTGATAATCCCGGGCTTGATGCAATCCAAGCCGCGATTTTCCCGGAAAAAACACCTTATTGGTACTATCTGTCGGACAAAAGCGGCAATATTTACTACAGCAAAACTTTCGCGGAACACGTCCAGAAAAAGAATCAATATTTGAAGTGAAATCTGTGAAAAAAATAAAACGCCAAAAAGTATTCGTAGCTATGTCCGGCGGCGTAGACAGTTCAGTCGCCGCAGCCTTGCTCAAAAAGCAGGCTAATCCTCGTGAGTTTGAAAAACTCACAGGACGCCCGACCCCGAAGGGGTTTAGGGGATTTGATATTGTCGGGGCTTTTGCCAAAGGTTGGCAGCCCGAAGGAATGGTTTGCGGCTGGAAAGAAGAAAGGCGGGACGCGGTGAGAGCAGCCGCCAAGCTCGGCATTCCTTTTTTGACTTTTGATTTTTCAAAAGATTATGAAGAAAAAGTAGTGGAATACATGAAGAAAGAATACGCGGCAGGACGAACTCCCAATCCGGACGTGATGTGCAATAAATACATCAAATTCGGTTTGTTTTTGGAAAATGCTCTTAAAATGGGCGCTGATTATATCGCCACCGGCCATTATGTGCGACTACGTCGCAATCTCAAATCTCAAATCTCAAATCTCAAAATTGCCGTAGATAAAAATAAGGACCAGAGTTATTTTCTTTGGACTTTGACGCAGGAACAATTGAAATACTGTTTGTTTCCGATAGGGGATTATAAAAAACCCGAAGTGCGAAAGCTCGCGAGAAAATTTGGACTTCCGACCGCCGAGAAAAAAGACAGCCAGGGTTTGTGTTTTGTGGGAGATATTAATTTTTCATTATTTCTAAGAAACATACTGCCGAAGAAAGAAGGAGAAATCCGTGCAGCGGACGGAAAAACAATCGGCAAGCACGACGGCGCGCATTTTTACACGATTGGCCAGCGCCACGGCCTCAATATTCCCGGCGGTCCTTATTACATTGTTGCCAAAGATTTGAAAAATAACGTTTTGGTTGTTGCCAAAGAAAAAGAAGAAAAAGAATTTTATAAAAAGGAGGTAGTTATCGGCGGCGCAAACTGGATTAATGGCGCCCCAAATTTAAAAGAGGAATATGCGGCGCGCATCAGATACCGGCAGCCGCTCCAAAAATGCAAAATTGTGTCATTAAGCGGAGATTCCGCAACCATTCATTTTAAAAAACCCCAGCGAGCCGTAACTTCCGGCCAATCTTTAGTTTTATATCGTGGCGCCGAAATGCTCGGTGGCGGCATTATTATTTGACAAGGCTTGACAAGAAATGCGGATATGATATAATTGGTTTAAATCGTATCGCTTTTCTTTGAAAAGAAAAGCGATAATTCAAACCGAACCGAAAAGGAGGAAGAAAAATGCTGAATGGAATACAGATGACTTTAGGGGTCGAGATAATTTGTGATATTATCTCAATAATTTTTACTGGCGCAGGAATATGTTATGCCTGGGTTAGCTCCAAAACAAAAGGGGATTGGTTCTTTTCAAATTTTATTTCCCGCGGCATAATAGCCATTTTATTTGGAGCGCTGATGTTTGTGGCTTCTCTTGTTGTTGACGTTCTTATTATCGGTTTTTATATTTCGTTCTTGAAATGAATAAAACTAAACAAAAACAACCCTGACCAGTTTAATCGGCCAGGGTTTTTTGTTTTAACTGATTGCCAACACGGTTTTTTTCTATATACTAAAATAAATAGTATCAACCGTAGTCCTGAATAAAAAATTTAAAATATTTTTATGAAATTAAGTAAAATAAGATTTCTTGAAATAAAGGGCAGGAATTACGATATCGGAAAAGTTATCGGCAGAAAGCAGAAAAAGGAAATAAACTATCTTTTCAATAAGCTGATTTTAAAAACCAAACTTCTGAAGGCCGCCAAAAAAGCTTTGCCTCGGCATGAAAAATTTTTTCCTGATTTTGTCGCCGAATTGAAAGGTATGGCTGACGGCGCGAATATTCCTTTTGTCGATTTATTCGCCTATAACTGCTTTGAAGATGAATGTGGTTTTAAAAATTTTGAAGGCAAATGCACAACAATTTTCTGGAAAAACAGCCGAAATGCGTTTATCGGGCATAACGAAGAAGAATTTGCCGCCAATTACGGCAAACTTCTCCTCGTGGAAGCGGGTCTGAATAAAAAAATATCTTTTATCACTTTAAATTACCCGGGCTTGCTTTGCGGAGACAGCATATCCATCAATTCTTTTCGCATGGTGCACGCTTTGGATACGGTATATCCCAAGAAAATGCACAAAGCCGGATTCGCCCGAAGCTTCATCGGCAGGGCTTTACTGGAATCGCGATCTATCGGGCAATCGCGAAAAATACTTCGTAAGTTTCCTAATTTCTCCGGTTTGCACTTTTTAATATTTTCGCAAAAGGAAAACAGAGGCATTACTTTGGAAACTTATCACAAGAGATTATCGGAAAAACCGCTGGAAGACAGTTATGCACATGCCGTGCATTACCTTTTAAATCCTTTCAAAAAAATTCCTCAAGATTTCAACCCCATCTCCGCGTTTAAGGTCAAAAGAGCCGATGTATTGATGAAGAAGTTGGGAAAGCCGTCTTTTGAAAACGTTAAGAATGTTTTATCCGACCACTATAAAAAACCGATGAGTATTTGTCGGCATCCGAAAAATGACGACCTTGAATCATCGGCAACATTGGCTAGCGTGATAATAGATTTGAAGAAGCTAAGTTTTAATGTCGCGAACGGTAACCCCTGCACTAATAAATATTTCAAATTTATCTTTGCTTCCAGGAAATCATAAAAGTACAGGGCAGGAAATGCTCGGCGGAGGGATTATTATTTGACGGCCATTTTCCGTTTTGATAGAATCTAATTCAGAATACGGCATATAAATCTTTGAAAATAAATAAGGAGAGAAGATGAAAAAACCGACTCGCAGGAATTTGGCCATTTACGCGTTTTGTTTCGTTGTGTTCATTGGCATCGCTTCGTTCGTGTATCTGGTGGGCGACAATCTTGACAGATCATTCGGGCCCAAAGGTTTTCTTGGCATCGGGTACGACAATTGTCTGATTATCACGGAGGTTCTTCCGAATTCTCCCGCGGAAAATGCGGGGTTGACAGCCGGCGACAGGATAGTTTCCATAAATGGCGTTACGGCAATCACTCAAGCCGACGTGGCCAAATTGATAACCAGGAACAGGCCCGGCGACAGGATAAAAATTACGATATTGCGGAAAGTGTCAAAAACGATTTGCAGAATAACATTCGCCGCGACTTTGGTAAAAAAACCGGAAGAATAAAAAAGGAGAAAAAATGAGAAGAAAAGAAATTGAAATTTCAGAATTAATTATTGTGGTCGTACTTCTTTGCTTTTGGAGCGGCGCCATTATCTTATCAAGAATACCTTTTACTCAAGGAGTAGCGCAAGCTGATACGTCTGGAAACGGTATTACCAAAGACGTGATTACGTTTGAATGTTCTTATGGCGATGTGACATTCACCCATAAAAAGCACAATGTCGAATACAAAATTGATTGTTATGATTCCAAGTGTCACCATACGTGGGACAAAGACAAAAATCAAAAAAGTGGAGATCTCTGCAGGGATTGCCATAAAAAGAAGGCGGAAGGAAATACTCCTTCTAAAAAAGATGCATTCCATAAAAGTTGTAAGGGTTGCCATGAAGACCGTAAAAAAGAAGGCAAGCCAACTGGCCCGACAGCCTGCAAAGAATGTCATAAGAAAAAATAATGGAACGCCCGGCTTTAATCCGGGCGTTTTTTTTATTGCCAAAACAGCCGATTTTTCTATAATTACTAGAGAGAACGTAATGAAAATTTATTTTAATTACGTTCGAACGACGTAATTAAACGTAGTATATACTTACTTATTAGATAATATGCAAGTTGAATTTAACAAAATTGCCCAGCAATATAAAAAGGGTGCTACGGATAACATCCTTCGTCATTACAGCTTCATACCTACTTTTCTTCGTCTTTTTAAAAAAATTAAAGGGAGTAAAGTTTTAGTATTAGCTTGCGGAGAAGGTTTTTATTCGCGGTTTCTTAAACAACAAGGCGCGGCAAAAGTTTTAGGAGTGGATGTTTCTTCAAAAATGATAGCCTTGGCCCGGCAGGAAGAAAAGACGAAACCGCTTGGAATAAAATTTTTCGTTTGTGATGTCAAAAACCTTTCCAAAATAAGACAATTTGACTTAGTTATAACTACACATTTGCTTGACTTCGCAAAAACTGGAAAAGGCCTTACAGCCATATGCAAAAATATTTACAAGAATCTTAAAAAAGGAGGAAAGTTCGTGGCTATAAATAATAATCCCTTGATTCCATTAAAATTTGATAAAAAATACGATCTTAGCGTAAAAGCTAAAAAACCTTTAAAAGAAGGTAATATATTGATGATTTCTCTTTATAAGAATGGGAGTGAGGTCTGCAGTTTTAAAAATTATTTTTGGAAGAAAGAAACTTATAACAAGGCCTTGCGGCAAGCGGGTTTCAAGGTTATAAAATGGTACAAGCCGATTGTTTCCAAAGAAGGATTTAAGAAATTTGGGCGCGATTTTTGGAAACAATATTTAAGTAAGCCACCATTTATGGCGATAAAATGCGTAAAGTAATAATCAAATTATGAATTCAATCGAGTTAAAGAAAAAATATCTGGAATTTTTTAAATCGAAAGGACATGTGATTATCCCCGGCGCGCCTTTGATTCCCGAACACGACCCGACAGTGCTTTTTACCACTGCCGGAATGCATCCTTTGGTGCCGTATCTTTTGGGAGAGAAACATCCGGCCGGAAAACGCCTGGCCGACGTTCAAAAATGCATCAGAACGAGCGATATAGACGAGGTGGGCGACGATTGGCACGTGACTTTTCTTGAAATGCTGGGCAATTGGTCTTTGGGAGACCCCGCCAGCCCTGATGGAATCGGGGCAGGTTATTGGAAAAAAGAAACGATAGAATGGAGCTGGGAATTTTTAACCTCGAAAAAATGGCTGGCTTTAGATAAAAACCGGATCGCAGTTTCAGTTTTTGCCGGCGACAACGATGCGCCTTTCGACAAGGAAGCTTTTGAGATATGGAAAAGTTTGGGGGTTTCCGAAAAAAGAATCGCCAAACTCCCCAAAGAAAATAACTGGTGGGGCCCGGCGGGAGAAACAGGACCGTGCGGTCCTGATACCGAAATGTTTTATTGGATGGGGGAGTCGGAAAAACCTCCGGAAATTTTCGATGCCGCTAATCCTCTGTGGCTTGAATTTTGGAACGATGTTTTCATGCAGTACAACAAAAACTCCGCCGGAGAATTCGAACCCCTGAAACAAAAAAACGTGGATACCGGAATGGGCTTGGAGAGGATAATCGCCGTTTTAAACGGGCAGAACAGCGTTTACGAAACGGAATTATTCAAACCGATTGTTTCAGAAATCAGAAAAATCGCCGGAATTTCCGCCGAGCCGACCGATTCTTTTGACGCGCTTTACGACCCCGGCCATGCCATAAATAAGCAGATTGCCGGACTCGAAAAAAAAGCCGAAAAAGAAAGAGCGATTAGGATAATCAGCGACCATATCAAAGCCGCTAGCGTTTATTTTGGCCGAAGGAGTTGAACCGTCCAACGTTGAACGCGGCTATGTTTTGAGCCGGCTTATCCGCCGTAGCGTCAGATACGGAAAACAAATAGGAATAAACGATATTTTTACTTTCAAAATCGCCAAAGTTGTTATTGATATTTATAAAAATGATTATCCTGAACTAAAAGAACATAAAAATTTTATCGAAGAACAATTAGTGAGAGAGGAAAATTTAAAAGCTTTGGAAAGGGATTAAACGACCTTGAAAAGTGAAATAAAAAATTTGCAAGTCCAAGAAATTAACTCGTGATTTTGGACGGAAGAGCGATTAGGCAGCGTTTGATATTTTTATCTCAAACTCTATGGATTTCCCATAGAAATGAGTATTGAAGAGATAAAAAATAGAGCAAGAAGAAAGGAGGGATAATTACTAAAATTCGAAAATGATAAAGTAGAATTTCAAAAGGCATTTGAACAACACCAAGAGCTTTCCCGCACTGCAGCGCGCCGGCATTTTCAAATCCGGCTTGGCAGACCATTCGGAAATGGTGACAAAATATCACACCGCAACTCATTTATTGCTGGCGGCTTTGCGAAAAATTTTAGGCGGACATGTTACTCAGAAAGGTTCGAATATCACGACCGAACGGATGAGATTTGATTTTTCTCATCCCGAAAAAATGACACCGGAACAGGTAAAACAGACAGAAAATTTAGTAAACCAAAAAATCAAAGAAGATTTGCCCGTGAAAATGGAGGAAATGAGTTTGGAGGAAGCGAAGAAACAGGGCGCGACGGGAGTTTTCGAGCAAAAATACGGAGATAAGGTGAAAGTTTACTCTATCGGCGACTTCTCGAAAGAAATTTGCGGAGGACCTCACGTAGAACGCACAGGAGTTTTGGGAAAATTTAAAATCATCAAAGAAGAAGCTTCAAGCGCGGGCGTGCGGCGCATAAAAGCGGTTTTAGAGCAATAATACATAAACAATGCCGAGAAAAGAATATCAGATAAAAATAAAAGGCGGATTGGATCTTTCCGTGCTTTTAGGGCTCGGCGCCGAACCATTGGGCCAGGTTACGCAGAACGACATTTATCTTTCCGGAGAAATAACTTGGCGTATCCGCGAAGAAGGCGGACAATACATATTCGCCCAAAAAGAAAATGACGTAGGCGAGCGGGCGATGATTAAAGACGTATCCGAAAGAATAATTTCCAAATCCGAAGCGAACCGTCTGATAAAAGAAAGGGGAATTTTGGTTACGGTTTTCAAAAAAAGAATTTTGTTTCGTTTTCGCGAATCCGTTATCGCCATAGATGAAGTGGAATTTTTGGGAGAATTTACGGAAATCCGTTCAACCAGCGAAAACGGCCTTTTTGAAATGCTTAAAATTTTAGGCCTTGGCGAAAAGGAAGTATTTAAGCGAGAGCTATTTGGATATGATGATAGCCCGGAATTTGCCCGGCTGGCTCCGTTCGGTCCTTCGCTTCCATAAAAAAGTCGGAGAATTGGCTTTTGGTATCACGTCGGGCGTTTTAACGACAGTCGGCGTTCTAGTCGGCGTTAACTCCGCCACTTCCTCGCGATTGTCCGTTGTTGCGGCCGTTGCCGCGATTGCGGTTGCTGACAGCTGTTCCGATGCGTTCGGCATGTTTATGTCTAAATGCGCAGAAAGGGGAGAAAGTAAAGCAGTGGCATTAAGGCATGCGTTTATGACTTTGTTGGGAAAATTTTTCCTGCCTTTGACTTTTATTATTCCCATATTATTTTTTCCACTTGAATGCTGGAGTTTGGATTGATCTTATATGGGGCGGAATTGTTTTGGCGCTTTTAAGCGCGGAACAAGCGGTTGTAAATCAGAAAAATCCGTATAAAGCCGTTTTAACCACTGTGGGACTGGCAATATTTATCGTAATTCTTTCTTATTTTGCCGGTTCTTTGGTGGCAAAATTTTAATCTTTGGGAATTGGCGTTCTCTACAAAAACTTGACGGAAATTCCAAATAATACTACGAATGGCTAGGAATAGTTTCTAGTCATTTTTCTTTGAAAAATCAAAAAAGGAGACAAAAGAGACAATATGAAAGGCATTCTGGAAGAGTTAAAAATCCAAAAAACCAATTTTGGCGTTTGTAGCGGCGAGTGGATTAAAAATCCAGTCGGCGAGGAATTAGTTTCAATTAATCCGGCAACTGGCGAAGAAATTGCCCGGGTTCTGAAAGCCGTTCCTGAAAGTTACGAAGAAGTAGTTTTGGCAGCCCAGGAATCTTTTAAAAGCTGGCGAATGCTGCCAGCTCCAAAACGCGGAGAAATTGTCCGCCAAATTGGCGAAGAACTGCGAATTTATAAATAGGAACTTGGCACATTGGTGTCCATGGAGATGGGAAAGATTATCGCCGAAGGGGAAGGCGAGGTTCAGGAAATGATAGATATTTGCGATTATGCGGTCGGCCTCTCTAGACAGCTTTATGGGATTATGACACACAGCGAACGTCCTTCCCATCGCATGTACGAGCAATGGCATTCTTTAGGCATAGTGGGAATTATCACTGCATTCAATTTTCCTGTTGCCGTATGGGCTTGGAATGCAGCTATTGCCGCTATTTGCGGTAACACAACGATTTGGAAACCTTCTTCAGAAACTCCGCTTACCGCTATCGCGGTTCAAAATATATGCAATCGCGTTTTAAGGCGCCACGACCTGCGGGATATTTTTAACCTTGTTATCGGCGAAGGAGAATCCATTGGCGAACGCTTGATTTCGGATAAACGCATCGCGCTAATCAGCGCGACAGGTTCTTGCAAGATGGGTTACCATGTTGCCAGAGCGGTGAGTAAACGCCTGGGAAGAGTTCTTCTGGAACTTGGCGGCAATAATGCCGTAATCGTTATGAATGATGCTAATCTTGATTTGGCAACCCGCGCGATTCTTTTTGGCGCCGTAGGAACTGCCGGTCAACGCTGCACTACCACGCGCCGCGTCTTGGCGCAAAAAGGAATTATCTCTCAATTAATTCAACGCTTGCTAAAAGCGTATGGGCAAATTAAAATCGGCGATCCTCTTGACCCAAAAACCTTGATGGGGCCGCTGGTTAATGAAAAAGCTGTTAAAAATATGATGGCGGCGATAGAAGAAATAAAGAGGCAAGGCGGCCAAATAATTCACGGCGGCGGGAGAATAGTACGCCCTGGATTTTTTGTAGAGCCGACATTGGTAGTAGGCCATAAAAATATGGCTATCATCAAAGAAGAAACATTTGCCCCCATTCTATATCTTCTCGGAATAGAAGATATAGAAGAAGCGATTCAACTGAATAATGAAGTGTCACAGGGGCTTTCTTCTGCAATATTCACAAACGATTTGATGACTGCGGAAACATTCTTGAGTCATCGCGGAAGCGATTGCGGAATCGCCAACGTTAATATCGGCACAAGCGGCGCCGAGATAGGATTGGCATTCGGCGGAGAAAAAGAAACTGGCGGTGGCCGCGAAGCCGGAAGCGACTCCTGGAAAGCATATATGAGAAGGCAAACTTGCACCATTAATTGGTCAAAGGAATTGCCGTTGGCACAAGGAATTCAATTCGGAGATTAATTTATCTCAAAGTAAACTTAAAAGCGTGGCTAAAATGAGCCACGCTTTTTATGTTGCGCAAATGCAAATTGCTATTGACAAAAAAGAAAGAAGTGATAGGAATATCATTGGAATTTGGTGTATTTTGAAAACCCAAAGGAGGCAAAACGATGAAGAATGAGTTTGAGAATGAGTTTGAGCCCGTGTTTTTCAGCTGGTTTTTTAAAGGGCTAGGTTTTATCCTTGGCATTGCATCAGGCATTGCTATATGCATCGGGTTTGTTTTTTTTGTTCGCGGTAATTTGTGTTTTACTCGGGCTTAATCATTAAGGAAGGGAGGTAAGAAAATGCTAAAACCGAACGAAATTTTTCCTTGGAATCCGGATACAATTTCCTGCGAAAAGCCTGCATTACTCTGCGAAATTATGTTAACGGGAAATGGAGAGCCTTGAGCAATTTAAAGATATTATCAATCCATTGAATGGTAGTCCGTTTATCTTATGCCTGATACGCAGGAAAACGAACTAAAGCCTTTTCTGGAAGAACTAGCGGAATGCCCGAAATACGGACTGCATAATCCGTATTATAATCCCGAAAGATACAGGACGTATGGCGATATGTGTCGCAACGCGGCGCAAGTTTTGAGGAGCGACGAGGGCAACCGATTTTTCACAAAATTGATTAATATCGTTTTCCCGAAGGGCTGGGACCAGTGCAAGGGCGAAGTGGATTGCGTAGCCAATTTTCTTGAAACGTTTTCGGGAAACGGTGTCCGCAATCTTGCTATTGGCCAGACAACGCCCGGAAATTATTCCGGAGATGAGCCGCGGGATTACCGTTGGCCGTTCGGTCCGGTCGCCATAATCACGCCTTTTAATTTTCCTCTGGAAATCATGGCTCTCCAATTGATGGGTGCCTTATTTATGGGCAACAAGCCCATTTTAAAGACAGCCAGTATCACTTCAATTGTCGGAGAAGCTTTTGTCCGGCTTCTGCTTCACTGCGGCATGCCGAAAGACGATATGCTTCTTATCCATTGTTCCGGTTCCGTGATGGAAAAATTGGTTTCTGCCAAAAATAAAGATAAGCAGTTTATCGTTCAACTTACCCAGTTCACGGGCGGGAGCGATGTTGCCAGAAAACTTCTGAAAATTACAGAAGGTCGGGTGAAGATAGAAGACGCCGGTTTTGACTGGAAAATTTTGGGACCGCATGTTTATTTATCCGATGAAGTGGCGATAATTTGCGATAAGGATGCTTACGCGGCCTCTGGGCAAAAATGCAGTGCCCAGAGCATTCTTTTTATTCATGGAAATTGGGAATCAGAATCTGTTCAATTTGTTGTTCGAAAATTACGTTTATTGGCACGGGAAAGAAATCTTGCGGATTTATCTATCGGCCCGGTGCTTACTTGGACAAACGAACAGATTCAAGCGCATATCGCGAAGTTGCTGAAAATTAATGGCGCCCATTTACTTTTCGGCGGTAAGCCGTTAACCGGACATAAAATACCGTTTTGTTATGGTGCGTTTGAGCCCACGGCCGTATTTGTGCCTCTTTCGGAAATAATGCCGAATTTCAAACTTGTTACCACGGAAGTTTTCGGTCCGGTGCAGGTAATAACGTCTTGGTCGACGAAAGAAGACCTTGACCTCATTCTAAAACTGTGTGACAGAATGGGAAACCATCTGACAGCGGCCGTAGTGGACGACGACCCCGCTTTTCTTAATTACGTCATCGGTCGCACGGTAAACGGGACAACGTATGCGGGCATATTAGCCCCGACAACCGGAGCGCCGGAATGGCACCATTTCGGGCCTTGCGGGCATCCCGGAGGAGCAATAATCGGAACGTCCAAAGGAATTATCCAGACATGGTCCCAGGAACGGACGATTATCTTTAAACATTCCAAATCGCCAAATTTTTAAAATCCGTTTTGGAAAAAATCTGATCAAATCAAACCCCGGTAAAGATACGTCTCTACCGGCTCAATTAATCCTCGGCGGGAACTACATTCCCGCCGATTTTATTTTGTGGATTAACCCATTTTTTGCTTTTTAATATGTAGTATAATAACAATATGGGTATTTTCAGCCGCCCCAAAAAAGAAGTTTTAATCGCGTCATTCGATATAACCAGTTCTTCGGTGGGAGGAATTTTGTTTATACATCATCCGGACAGGCTCCCCGAGGTTTTGACCACTTCGAGATTCCCAACGGAAATTTTACCCGAATTGAATTTTCAGAAAGCCAAGAGGTCCATTCATAAGACATTTGAAAGAGTAATCGCCGCTTTACGCAAAAAAATGCCGGAAGGAAAGAAAAAGCCCGACTCGGTAATAATTACTTTTTCCTCGCCTTATTATGTTTCTCAAACCAAGATTATCAGATTCAGAAAATCAAAACCTTTTAAAATTACCGAACGTTTTCTAAACGGTGTCATCAATGAAGAAGCAGCGTCTTTTGAAAAGCAATGGCAAAAAGGAAATTCCCGACAAATAAAAAGCAGTAACGCCGTGGAGGTTATCGAACAAGAAATAATGCAAACCAGCTTAAACGGCTATTCCGTAAAAAATCTGGCGGGAAAACGCGTCCATAACTTTGAACTTTCTTTTTATGTGAGCCTTGGAATCAAAGCCGTTCAAGACGTGCTTCGGGAATGCGTTTCCCATAGTTTCGGCGAAATGCCTGTTCGCTTCCAAAGTTTTCCTTTCGTTGCATTTAACGCGCTAAAAGACGTTCTCGATATCGGTAAAGGATTGCTTCTGATTGATGTTGGAGGAGAAATAACAGATTTGCTTCTTATTAGAAACGGAATTCTGGAAGAGTCGATTTCGTTTCCTTTGGGAGAGAATTTTTTGGTACGGAGAATCGCGAACTTTTTCCGTTTTTCGCCGGAAGAATCTGTCTCCCTTTTGAGTCAATATGCAAGAGGAGATTTGCACGTCGACACTAGCGAAAAAGTGCGAAAGATTATTACGGATGCCGTCGCAAAATGGTGCGATTTTTTCAAAGAAGCTTTGGAAGGCGCAAAAGAATTTTCTTTTCTTCCGAAAAATTTCCTTTTTATCGGCGGTAAAGGAGCCCTAGTTTTAAAAGAATTTGCGCCGTGCACCGCGGAGCAGCCGTTTACGAACCAATTTCTTTTACCCGAAGCTTTTAAGAACCACTTTGTTTTTAGAAAAGGATTTAGTGAAGATAAAGATATTTTATTAATGCTTGAAGCTTTATTCGCAGATAAATTATTTTTAGAAAAACAAGGAGCGTAAGCGACTATGTTTTTCTTAACCCGCCTAAATTTTTGAAGTATAACGTTTAAACGGATTAAGTAAATTTTATCAAGAAAACTAAATTTGATGATATTATTAAGAATAATTAAAAAATTTGGGCGGGTGACGATTTTTATAGTCGTTTCACTCCTTAAAAATCAATCATGGCAAAAAGAATAATTCAGGATATTGTCGTTTCCCGAAAGCAGCCTCCTCAATCTTTGCCAAGACAACAGCCGCGGGATAAAAGTAAAGAGGATAAAAAACCCGACAAATCAAAAGAGAAGAAGCCGGAAGAAAAACCGAAAAGGGAAGCAGAAATAAGTTTTCCGCGCTTTAAATTGCCTCGCCTCGAATTTCACCGTTCAAAACGCAAATTAAAATTTATTTCGGGATTTTTAATCCTGGCTGTCTTGGTAATCGGCGGGATTGTTATTTTAAATAAATTGTCTTCGATTACCGTAGAAATAACGCCGCATCAAGAATCCGCTGACGTTGACGTAACTTTACAGGCTTCCGTAGAACCTCAAAAAGACGAACTGCCGCTTGAAGTAATGCAATCGAGCCGGAAAGAAACTGGCGTTATGCAACCTTCAGGCAAAAAACAGATTAGCCGGAAAGCTAGCGGCCAAATAGCGATTTACAACGTTTACAGTTCGCAATCCCAAAAATTAATAGGCGGCACCCGTTTTCAAACGCCTGACGGGAAAATTTATCGTATAGACAAAACGATTATCGTGCCGGGCGCGAATGTCGATGGCGGTAAAATTACGGCAAGCGAGATTGATGCAACCATATACGCGGATAAGCCGGGCGAGGAATACAATAGCGACCTTACCGATTTTACTATTCCTGGTTTTCAAGACCCGGTGAAACGCGAAAAAATTTACGGCCGTTCCAAAACCAAAATCGAGGGCGGATTCGTGGGCGAAGCTCCGGTTGTGACTGAAAATGACGTAAACAGCCTGGAATCGTCGCTAAAAGAAAAGGTCAAAGATTATCTTTTGAAAATAAGCGGAAATCCAAAAGCCGATAACTTTTTGCTTTACAATAACGCCAGACAAATCGTTTTTGACGAACCTAAAAATAAACCGAAACCCGGCGAGGCAACGGACCAGCTCGGATTGGAAGAAAGCGCCACTCTTTTCGGTTTTCTTTTAAAAAAATCAGATATAAATCAAACGCTCGCCGAGAAATATTTCAGCCCGGATATCGCCCCGCAAATAGAAATTATTAATCCAGAAAAACTTTCTTTTGAATTGAAGAATTTTGCTTCAACCAGCATTACGTTCAGTCTTAAAGGGCGGGCCAATTTCGCATGGAAAATTGACGAACCCGACGTTAAAAATGAGTTGATAAAGGAAAAAGGGAATCCGAATGGCGCGTTTCAGAAATACCCAGCGATAGAAAAGGCAAAAATTGTTTTTAAACCCGGTTGGTGGCGACAAATTCCCCAAAACCCCGCAAAAATCAATATTTTACTGATTATCAAATAGATTTTTTGAGCCCAACCCCAGTTTTTCGAAAAACTGGGGCTGGGCTTGACTTATTAATATTTATTCTGCTAATATTATATCTGTAGTTTAAATAATGCCGGAAAGTAAAGAAAAAGGGAAAATTGTTCTGGGAACGGTAATTGAGGCTTTGCCGAATACGACATTTCGAGTGCTTCTTGAAGATGGCCGCGAAATTTTGGCTAATTTGGCGGGCAGAATGCGGTTATATCACATTAGAGTCTTCGTAGGCAATAAAGTAAAAATAGAACTAAGTCCCTACGGCGAAGATAAGGGGAGAATAATACAACGTCTATGAAAGTACGCGCTTCAGTAAAAACGAGATGTAAAGATTGCAAAATGATTCGACGAAAAGGTCGAGTTTATGTTATTTGCAGAAAAAATCCCAAGCACAAACAAAGGCAAGGATAAAAAAATCCGCGCGGTGGATTGATTACCCGATCGAATAAAAATTTTATTTGGTTTAAGGATAAAAGATAACTAACAAGATTATGCGTATCGCAGGAGCGAATATACCGGATAACAAACATTTGGACGTGGCCCTTAGCTATCTCTATGGGATTGGCGTTCCTTTGGCGCAAAAAATTCTTGAGAAAATTGGCATTCCCAAAGATAAAAAAACTAAAGACTTAACCCCGGCCGAAGCGGCCCGCCTTAGAGAGGAAGTTGAAAAACATCGCGTTGAAGGGGAGCTCCGTCGAGAAATAATGCTGAACATCAAACGCCTGCGCGACATAAAAAGTTATCGGGGAATGCGACACATGAAAGGCTTGCCGTCGAGAGGACAGCGTACAAAAACAAATTCCAGAACCCGAAGAGGAAACATAAGAAGGACAGCTACAAGCGGAAGAAGAAAATTGGAAAAGACATAAAGCGAATTGGCCAGAATTTTGAGCCGTAGGCGAAAAATTCTGTTGCCAAACTGCAGAATCTTTAAATTATTTATTCGCTAACGCTCATATAATTTTGGCACATGGGTAAAAAAAGAATTATCAAAAAAGCGGGAGGAACGGTTGATCAGAGTCTTGCTGCCCGTTCGATGGGGCGCTTGCCTAAGACAAAGTTAGTAAGCGGCATTTTACATATCCAATCCACTTATAACAATACTATCCTGTCTTTAACCGATGAAAAAGGTAATGTTATAATTTCTGCTTCGGCCGGAGCTTTGGGATTTAAGGGCGCCAAAAAAGGCACACCGTTTGCTGCCTCCAAGGTCGCCGAACTTATGGCCGACAAAGCAAAAATGATAGGCATTAAAGACGTGGGTATCAGAGTAAAAGGCGTAGGGGCTGGCAGAGAAGCGGCAATACGTTCGTTTGCCGCAAAAGGCGTCGATTTCAATTCTATTCGCGACGTTACCCCTATACCGCATAACGGACCACGTCCGCCAAAACCAAGACGAGTATAAAGCAAATTGGCCAGAATTTTGAGCCGTAGGCGAAAAATTCTGTTGCCAAACCTTTACCCCCTCACTCGAAATAAAAAAGATTATGAATATGTTTAAGAAAAAATTATTCAAACAACACTTCCTTTTTCGAAAAAACTTGTTTGTGATTTCGAGTGAGGGGGTGCTCAAAATTATTTATTCGCTAACGCTCATATAATTTTGGCATGATAAATTTAAAATGTAGAACATGCCGTAGGGCTGGAGAAAAACTCTTTTTGAAAGAGGAGAAATGTTATAGTCCCAAATGTCCCGTTATCCGGAAATCTTATCCGCCCGGAGTCCAAAAAAGCCAGACTGCCAAAAGACCAAGAAGGTCAATGTCCGAATACGGATTTCAATTACGCGAAAAACAGAAACTAAAATTCCTTTATCTTTTGCGCGAACGCCAGTTTAAAAATTACATTCAGGAAGCGCTGAAAGGAAAAGGGGTTGATATAACCTCCCGGCTTGCCGAAATTTTGGAATCGAGACTTGATAACGCTGTTTACCGGCTTGGATTCGGCAAATCGAGAAGCGTTGCAAAACAGCTGGTAGGCCACGGTCACATTATTGTCAACGGCAAAAGGATAAACATTCCTTCTTATCGACTGAAAACCGGAGACAAAGTCGCCATTCGGTTGCAAAGTGCTTCGAAAAAAGTTTTTCAGGATCTGGATATTTATTTGAAAAAGTACAATCCGCCGGTCTGGTTGGAATTGGATAAGGAAAAAAGGGAAGGAAAAGTTGTCGGAAAACCGAGCGTGCAGGATATGGATGTAAAAACTAATTTAAACGCCATTATTGAGTTTTATTCAAGGTAAAAATAAATAACTTATAACTAATAATAAATAACAAGAATATGCAATACGATATCATTTTACCATCAAAGCCCAGAGTTGTTTCAGAAGAAGGTAATAAGGGCATATATGAGATTGACGGTCTTTATGCCGGTTACGGCTACACCGTCGGCAATGCCTTAAGAAGGGTGATTTTATCGTCTTTACCGGGCGCCGCCGCCACTGCCGTTAAAATCGAAGGGATTAATCATGAATTCTCAACTATTCCGGGCGTAAAAGAAGATATTATTCTTATTCTTTTGAACTTGAAGCAACTCAGATTTAAAATACACACCGACGAACCTCAGACGGTTATGCTTTCCGCGAAAGGGCCGAAAAAAATTACCGCAAAGGACCTTGTCGCGCCCAGCCAGGTGGAAATTTTAAATAAAGATCTGCCGATTGCAACTTTGACAACCAAAGATGCAAAATTAAAACTCGAATTAACGGTTGAAAAGGGATTGGGTTACGTTCCACGCGAAGTTTTGCAAAAAGAAAAAGTTGACATTGGAACCCTGATTTTAGATGCCATTTTTACGCCCATAAGAAGAGTGAATTACGAAGTTGAAAATATGCGTGTTGGCGATCGAACGGACTACAACCGTCTTCGTTTTGTAATTGAAACCGATGGGAGTATATCCCCAGCCGAAGCTTTAGAACAGGCAATCAAAACTATTATAAAACAATTGGGAGCGATTGCTGGAATCGAAGAAAAATCCGAAGAAATAATGTCTTCCAAGGAAAAGGAGGCCGAGAAAGTTTCGGCCGAGGAAGTAACCGAAGCAGAGGTCGAAAAGAAAGAAGAGGGCATGCCCGAAGCCGAAACTCTTAAAACCCGTATTGAGGATTTGAATCTTCCTGCCCGCGTTTCAAGCGCTTTATCGGGTGCCGGAATACGGACAATCGGAGGGTTAACAAGAAAAAAAGAAGGTGACCTTTTGGAAATCGAGGGTATCGGCAAAAAGGCCGTGGATCAAATTAAAGAAGCACTCGCAAAGTTAGAATTATCGCTTAAATAAAGGAATTTGCCCGCGATTTGGAACGAAGCGACAAATCGCGGTTGCAAAACCTTTACCCCGCCTGCGGCGGGGTGCTCAAAAATTATAATCGCTTCGCTCATTAATTTTTGGCATGAGGCATCTTAAAAGAGGACGAAAATTCGGAAGAGAAAAAAAAGTAAGGCGAAGTTTAATTCGTTCTCTTTTGAATAATTTTATAAAGGCGGAAAAAATTACCACGACCAAGGCAAAAGCGAAAGAAATCCAACCTTTAGTTGAAAAACTGATAACGCGAGCCAAAAAGGATACCGTTTCTAACCGTCGTTTGGTCGCCAGGACTCTTGCCCCCATTCAAGTTAAAAAATTATTCGGAGAAATTGCGCCTCGTTATGCCGAGAAAAAAGGAGGCTATACGCGAATTATCAAATTAGGCAGACGAAAAATCGGTGACGCGGGGTTAATGGCGATTATTGAGCTTGTAAAGTGAATTGCCCGAAATTTTTCGAGCAATAGCGAAGAAAAATTTCGTTGGCAAACCTTTACCCCTTCACTCATTTTACGAAACAAAAGTATGCCAGAGGTAATAAAACAAATTAATATGAATATATCCCGCAGGGCTTGCCTGAATAAGGCAGGGCTATTCGCCCTCGCCCTGCGGCGGCGTTTTCTTAGTAAAATGAGTGAGGGGGTGCTCAAAAATTATAGTCATTTCATTCCTTAATTTTATGGCAAAGGAAATCATTATTGATGCAAAAGATAGAACTTTGGGCAGAATAGCGACGGAAGCGGCGCATAATCTTATGGCAAAAACAGACGTCGGCTATTCGCCGAATACGGCGCCGAAAATACGCGTCAAAGTCGTAAATATTTCAAAGGCAAAAATATTCGAAAAAAAGATTAGCCAGACTATGTATAAAAAATATTCGGGATACCCTGGAAGCCTTAAATATTTACCCGTAAAAAAGTTTTGGGAAAAAAATCCCGATATGACTTTTAAAAAAATCGTTCGGGGTATGCTTCCAAAAAACAGGCTCAGAAAAGGAATTTTAAAAAATCTTATAATCGAATAATAAAAAATAAAATGGCGGCGAAGACACTAAAAATTAAGGAAAAAGAATCTCGTTATATTGAAGCGGTAGGACGCCGTAAGACGTCTATTGCTCGAGTGCGGCTATTCGATGACGAGGCGGGAAAGGGCGGGATTATTATTAATGGCAAAGATTTCTTGGCATATTTCCCGACCATCGGCCTTCGAATAACGGCTCAGAAACCTCTAAAAGAAACCCAGCTTCTTTCGAGAATCAGGATAGAAGCCAAAATAACCGGTGGCGGTATCAGTTCCCAGTCCGGAGCCTTGCAGCACGGAATTGCCCGCGCATTGCAAAAATTCCAGCCGGATTTACACAAACCCTTAAAGCATTTGGGTTTTCTGAAACGCGATCCGCGAATGAAAGAACGGAGAAAATTTGGCTTAAAGAAAGCAAGGAAGGCCCCGCAGTGGAGCAAGAGGTAAAATATGGAAAATCAAACTTGACAGAGAGAATTTAGCGGATTAAACTAAGGTAATTTCGCAACTTTAGATATGAGCGATAATAAAAAAAACGAAAAAAATAATGGCGAGGATGGCTTCTCCTCCGCCAAGGCTTCCGCCGACGCTGAAACTTTGGCGGACAAGTCGGAGGACAAGGAAGAAATTGTCGTCGAGGAAGTAATCGATGAAGGAGATTCGTCGTTTCAGGAAAAAGTAAAACAACTTCAGGAAAAGCTGAAAAAATGCCAGGAGCTCAAAGAAGAATACTTGAACGGCTGGCAAAGAGCTAAGGCGGATTTGATTAATGCCAGAAAGGAAGACGAAAGACGTAATCAGGAGTTCTTAAAATTCGCCAATTCCGTCCTGATTTCGGATATTTTGCCGGTTCTGGACAGTTTTGATTTAGCTTTTGCCGCCGAAAGCGAAAAAGATTCGAAATTTTCAAAAGGGGTTATTTTGATTAGAATGCAGTTAGAGGATGTTTTAAGAAAATATGGCCTTGAGACCATAAAGAGCGTTGGAGAGAAAGTTAATCTCCAAATGCACGAGATAATCGGTGAGATCGAATCGGAAAAAGAAGGAGGAGTTATTGTTGAGGAATTACAAAAAGGATATTTGCTTTATGGCAAGGTTATAAGGCCAGCCAGAGTCAAAGTAAGTAAAAATAAAAACGAATAACAAAAAACGAATAACAAAATTATGAGCAAAATAATAGGCATTGATTTAGGAACAACAAACTCGGCAATGGCCGTTGTCGAAGCCGGAGAACCGAGGATACTGGAAAACGAAGAAGGAGGACGCACAACTCCTTCGATAGTTGCCATTTCGAAAGCCGGCGACAGACTTGTCGGCCTCTTGGCAAAACGCCAAGCCGTTACCAATGCCGAAAACACCATCTTTTCCGTCAAGCGCTTGATAGGCCGCGCATTCACCGATGCAGAGGTCACTAAAGACAAAGAATGGCTTCCTTATAAATTGCGGGCGTCGGCCAGCGGTGGCGTTGAGGTCAAGATAGGCGACAAATGGTTCCGCCCGGAAGAAATTTCCGCAATGATTTTACAGAAACTGAAACACGATGCCGAAGCGCGACTCGGCCAGAAAATCGAAGAAGCGATTATAACTGTTCCGGCTTACTTCAACGACAGCCAGCGGAAAGCCACGAAAGACGCGGGAGAAATCGCAGGATTCAAGGTGCGAAGAATTATAAACGAACCGACTGCGGCCGCGCTTGCCTACGGATTCAACAAAAAGAAAAACGAGCAAATCGTCGTTTACGATTTCGGCGGCGGCACATTCGATATTTCCATCCTCGACATATCCGAAGACACAATCGAAGTAAAAGCAACCGACGGCGATACCCATCTGGGAGGCGACGATTTCGACCAAAAAATCATCCGATGGATAGTTTCCGAATTCAAAAAAGAAAGCGGAATTGACATCTCGAAAGATTTTTTGGCGCTGCAACGCTTAAAAGATGCGGCTGAAAAAGCAAAACATGAGCTATCATCCACTTTTGAGACGGAAATCAATATTCCTTTTATAACTTCCGATGCAAGCGGGCCGAAACACCTTCTTTTGAAATTCACTCGGGCAAAATTAGAAGAACTGGTCGGCGAAGACATCCAGCGCTCAATAGAAATAACTAAAAGAGCGATGAAAGCAGCCAATCTCCAGTATTCCGATATAGAAGAGGTTATTTTGGTCGGCGGACAGACCAGAATGCCGGCAATCCAGCAAGCCGTTAAAAACTTGTTTGGCAAAGAGCCGAACAAAACCATCAATCCCGATGAGGTTGTGGCGGTGGGAGCGGCAGTTCAGGGAGGCATTCTTCAGGGCGAGGTAAAAGACGTTCTTTTGCTTGATGTGACGCCACTTTCGCTCGGCATTGAAACGCTCGGAGGAGTAATGACAAAACTGCTTGAGAAAAATACGACCATTCCTGTTTCCCGTTCGCAGGTTTTTTCCACTGCGGCCGATGGCCAGACTTCGGTTGAAATACACGTTTTACAGGGCGAGCGCGAAATGGCCCAATACAATAAAACTTTGGGGCGTTTTATGCTCGACAGCATTCCTCCTTCTCCTCGCGGCATTCCGCAAATCGAGGTCACTTTTGACATCGACGCCAACGGCATCCTGAACGTTAAAGCCAAAGATAAGGCAACGGGTAAAGAACAAAAAATTCGCATAGAGGCTTCTTCGGGTCTGTCAAAAGAAGAAATCGAAAAAATGAAACAGGACGCTCAAGTTCATGCCGAAGAAGACCGCAAAAAGAAAGAAACCGTCGAAATTAAAAATTCGGCTGATGCTCTCGTTTATACGTCCGAAAAATCTTTAAGGGACGCAGGCGAAAAATTGCCGACCGACATAAAAAAATCAATCGAAGAAAAAATCGAGGTTCTCAAAAAAGTAAAAGAGGGCGATGACATCGGCGCGATAAAAAACGCAAGTGAAGATTTGTCGCGGGAGCTTCAAAAAATAGGAGAAATGTTATATCGGCAAAGCGGGCAGGGAGGACAGCAGCAGCCGCCGGAGGAAAATACAAGAGACGCCGACTTTAAAGAAGGCAATGGCGACAAAAAATCTTAAATTATGAATACCCCGCCTCCGCTGAACCTGCCTGCCGCAGGCAGGGCTTTGGCGGGATGCTCACAATTTCAGTTAAATTTTATTCGCTTTGCTCTAAAATTTAGGAAATTATGGCAAAAGATTACTACCAAACATTGGGCGTTCCGAGAAATGCCTCAAAAGAAGATATCAAGAAAGCATATCGCCATTTGGCGCACAAATATCATCCGGATAAGTCCGGCGGAGATGAAGAAAAATTCAAAGAGATAAATGAGGCTTACCATATTCTTATAGACGACGCGAAAAGAGCCGAATACGACAGATACGGCAGAGTGTTCAGTGGCGCGCCGGGCAGCGCAGGCGGCCCCGGATTTGATTTTAACGGCTTTGCTGAAGGCATGGGTGGTTTTGGCGATTTCGACCTCGGAGATATTTTTGGGGACATTTTCGGATTTTCTTCGGGAGGGCGAACCCGCGTCAAACGGGGACGCGATATTTCTATTGATTTAGAATTGAGTTTTGAAGATGCGGCTTTTGGAGCTGAACGTAAAGTGATTTTGACCAAATTAGGCGTTTGCGAAAAGTGCAAAGGCAGGGGAGCGGAGGAAGGAGTTGAATTAAAAACCTGTCCCATTTGCCGAGGCTCGGGTCAAATACACGAAACAAGGCGTTCATTTTTCGGCACGATGACTTCTCTTGTCGGATGCAGTAATTGTCATGGTCGCGGGAAAATCCCCGAGAAAAAATGTTCCGCGTGTAGGGGAGAAGAAGCAATACCTAAACGCGAGGAAGTAAAAATAAAAATTCCATCCGGCATTGAAGACGGCCAAATGATAAAATTGTCGGGACAAGGAGAGGCAATTTCCGGCGGCGTACCGGGCGATTTATACGTAAAAATCCATGTTAGGCCTCATCCGTTATTCAGGCGGGAAGGAAATAATCTCGTAATGAACCTTGATTTAAGGTTATCCGATGCTCTTCTGGGCGGAGAAAAAGAGATTAAAACGCTTGACGGCTTAATCACTTTAAAAATTCCCGTCGGAATCGATTCGGGAGAAATTTTACGGGTGCGAGGAAAAGGTATTCCAAGCGAACATCGGGGCAGGGGAGACTTGCTGATTAAAATCACGATAAAAACCCCTAAAAGGTTATCGAACAAGGCGAAAAAAGCCATCGAAGAACTGCGAAAAGAAGGAATTTAAAGGAATTTGCCCGCGATTTGGAATATTATTAGCGACAAATCGTGGTTGTAGATTTACAGAATCTTAACCCCGCCCTTTTGGACGCGAGATATATAAAATATTATGAATAAATTAAATCAGATGATTAAATTACAGCAATGCGCTTCGCGCATAAAGGATGCGCCTATTCGGCGCCCGCGCATTGCGAAATTGAACACGGCGCCAAAAGGGCGGGGTGCTCAAAATTATTATTCGCTAGTGTTCATATAATTTTGGCAAATCTCGAAATTATCTCAAAAATAATAAATCATCCCACTTGGGAGGTAGTTGTTGTTTTCTTTTTTATTGCCGCGGGATTTTTTTACGGCCTGTCGACGGGAAAAACCAAGCTTATTGCCGCATTGATTTCGCTTTATGTTTCGGGACTTATATTCGAAAATCTTTCTTATCTCGATTATCTCACCAAAAGCCGCCCGCCACTTGACGCTTTTTTAATTCGCGGCGCGTCATTCGCGATACTTATTCTTCTTTTGGCTTTTATTTTCAATCGGCTCCTGCGCCACGATAATATTTCGGGAACAAGAGTGTGGTGGCAGGTATTTTTGTTAAGTTTCCTCGAAACAGGACTTTTAATAAGTCTTGTTTTTAGACTTTTGCCTACAAAAGGAATTTTCACGCTTTCGCCACTGGTTCAAATTTTTTTCACGACACCAACAGCCTTTTTCTGGTGGCTAATCTTGCCATTGGTCGCATTATTCGTTACAATAAAGAAGCGCTAGTTTAGCGCTCATTTTATAACCGCCCATAGTCCGCCAGCTGGCGGACAGTTCCCGATAAATATGTACTATGTTTATGTCCTAAAAAGTCAGAGTAGTGGTAAAATCTATATCGGTTCGACAAATAATTTAGAAAGGAGAAGCGCAGAGCATAATAACTTTCGACAAAATATAGCACATTTTACAAGGAAAAATGCAGGACCATGGATTGTCGTGTATAAAGAAAAATTAAATGATAAGCACAACGCGCTGAGAAGGGAAAAAGAGTTGAAAAGTTTCAGAGGCAGAGAATTTATTAAAAACATAATATCAATTAACCGCCTGTAACTCAATTGGTAGAGTAGCTCCCTTTTAAGGAGAAAGTTGAAGGTTCGAGTCCTTCCAGGCGGATATTTAAGCCCATAGTCCGCCAGTTGGCGGACAGCTCCCTTTTAAGGAGAAGGTTTCAGGTTCGATTCCTGATGGGCGGAGCAGGGGCGCACAACGGGATCCACGCAAAATATAGTCACTGACGTTCCTTATTTTGCGGGAGAGAAGGTTCTAGGTTCGATTCCTAGTGGGCGGACATTTGACAGATAGCACGCAATGTGCTATTCTGTTTTTAGACTAAAAATTGCCCATTGAAAGCAAATAGGAGGAAAAACAAACCATGGCAAATAAATCTATGAAGCAAAAAATTAAATTTGTTATTGATAAAAAACTAGACATCCAAAATCATCTTATTGGCGTGGATACTTATCGGCGAAAACTGCATTCTTATACACAGGATAAAAATGAGAGGTATGAAAAATTACTTAAGCTTTCTGAATCGGGAAGAAAAAAGTTTATTTCAAATGAAATAAATGATTATTATAGCCCGGGAAAGAGAAGATTTTTAATTAACCTAATAAAAGATAGTAATACCGTTTGGGCAAAAATAGAAAAAGAGGTTTTAAGGCGGCTAGAAAAAATACACGAAAACCCGTTTCCTTATAAATCAGTCAAAGGAGTTCTATCTACGGCCAGCAGGTTCGGCTATAACACTCAAAAAAATCCCTGGTTTGCCGCTCCGATGTTTAAAAATAAATATTCTATCGCTGGAACGGCTATGCACGAACTTATGCATTTCATGTTTATTCCTTACTACTGGGAATATTGTACTGGCAAGGGGCTATCGAAAAAACAAATCTGGGATATAAAAGAAGCTTTTACCGTGCTGCTTAATCTAGAATTTGAAGATCTTCGTCTCGAAAAAGATAATGGCTATCCAGAGCATGCGCAGTTGCGAAAAATAATTGAAAAAGAATGGCTAAAAACCAGAAATTTTCGCAAGACCCTAGATAAAGCCATAAAGATTAGTTTTTAAATTTTTACCAAGAGGCGCTTTCTGCGCCTTTTATTTTTATAAATTTAAGGTAAGATTGAACTGTTATGAAATTTCGCGTTCTAATTAATAGATGGGCTAATTCTTACTATTTCCTGCATAATTTTTCGCAGTGCGAATGGCCATGGCCTTATCGTCCTTCCGGGCCTATTACTATTTGGGAAAAAAGGTTTGGTAAATTCAGTAGAGAAGAACGGGTCACTCTCAAGCGATTCAAAAAAATCTACCATCGTTATTTTTTAAAGTTTTATCTTGGGAAACCATTCTTTGAAGAAAAAAATCCATGGAAAGCCTTGAAAAAGAAAATCTCGCCAAAAGATATAAAAGAGTTAGAAAAAATTTTTTCAGTCTTTGAGAAAAAATTCGAAATTATTTTCTTCGAAAAAGAAGCGTTTTTAAAAGAATGGAGCACGAAATTAGCCGCGAGCGTCAAGCATCAGCCAAGTAAAAATATAATAAAAAGTTTAAATAGTCTTTTTCGCGCCGATTTAAACCATCGAACATTCAATATCTTCTTATTACTTGGTAACGCTAAGGAAAATTCTTTCAAAAAATATGCCGCCGGCGCCGGCGGCGAAAGGGGAAGAGGACTTAAAGAGGGAAATATTCTTTTAGAGATGCATATGAAATGTCCATTTAAGAAAGTTGATTATATTACAGGAGTAATATTACATGAAATCACGCATCACTATATTCAAGATGATATTTTTTTGCAAAAAATACTTGCAAGCATATTTAAAAAAAAACAAGCGGTCAGTTTTCTTAACGAAGTTATAATACGCGCGCTTTTACCTATTGGAATTTTGAGCGTTCGGTTTCTCAATGCGCCGCGGCCTTTAAGTCTTAACCCATTTTCTAAAAGCGCATTACCCGAAATTGATTCAGGGCAAACTGAAGAAATCATAAAGTTGACTGATTCTTATATTCAAAAAAAGAAAAAATTTGACCGCATCTATATTAAAGAGTTTATAAAGATACTTTCTCGACAAAAAAAATGGACTACTTTGTTGTCAAAGTAGTCCAATGAGACCTCTTTGGTTAATCGTCCGGCCAGCTTATTGTGCTGTTGGACCATGTGAAGGATCTGTACTGTCCCTTTTCGAAAAGGGAACGCAGGGTACCGCTTGAAAGACCCTGAGGCGGGTGTTTTGATAAGCGCTTCATCGAACCCTGTATAGCCTTATTCTTGGGTTTGGCCATTTTTTTTTACCTCCTTTCCTAGATTCAAGGACACGCCTTCATCTTCCAGCTTTGATTTCAAATAGCGAAAGATTTCTTGGCGGCTCTTACAGAAATAAAACTTACCATTTTGGTCTCTGTAATCTATACAACCATTATTACAAGAATTTTTCCAGTTGCAGGATAAGCAATCGTTATGGAGAAAATTTGCTTTTTGAGCATAACGAAGTCTTATCGGACTATTTAGAATTGAAATAAGAGAATTTTTAGATAAATTACCGAAAAGAAGTTTTTCATTTCCGGACATTCTGTCGCAGGGATAGATTTTGCCATCAGATTCAAGGCAAAAAAAGGCCGTACACCATCCATTAAATAAACAGAGGGCTGCTTCTTTACCAAATAATCCCGCGAGATGATTTTCGATTTCTCTTACCCTAATACTTGCATCATTTTTTTCTAACCACAGGTCAATTATCTTTTTTAGATATACGGTTAAATCTTCGGGGCGAATATTGAGATTTTGACCTCTTATTTTACACCTCGAACAATAAACGCAATTTCCTAGGGTCTTTATGCCAAGATTTTCCGTAAAGAAACTAAAATTATCTTCAGCATATTTTAGACCAGGACGCGTTAGAGTAGACAAAATCGAAACCGGCACCTTGTATTTCTGGAGAGTCTTAATGCCCTTTAAGACGCGTTCAAAAGATCCATGTCCGGCTCGATTTTTCCTGAAACGGTCATGGCATTTTTGGACGCCATCAAGGCTCACGCCTATTCTAAAATCATGATTCTTAAAGAAGTGTGCCCATTGGTTATCGATTAACGTGCCATTGGTTTGCACGGTATTAAGAATCATGTGTCGTTTTGTCGAATATCTGCGTTGGAATTCAACAATTTTTTCGAAAAAGTCCAAACCCGCTAAAAGCGGTTCGCCTCCATGCCACGTAAAGCGGAGATTACCTTTAAAAAGTTCTAGATATTCTTTGATAAACTTTTCCAGAAGATCGGTGCTCATTATCGTTTTGTCTTCCTGATTTCTCGCGTGATAAAAGCAATAATCGCATTTGAGATTGCAGAAATTTCCCACAATTTTGATTATAGGTAGCATAATCGGTAAAGGTGAAGTCAATATGACTTTTTTTCTCATCTTCATTTCCTTTCAGGATTTTTGGCCTTTTTTGTGATATTTTCAAGGATATCGTTTGTGTTAAAGATACTACTTCTTCTGAGATTTGTCAAGGCTTTGTAATGATACTTACAACGCTCAGCGTAATATGAAGCTTACCAATTCTTCACAATCGCAAACGGTGAAATACCGATTATCGTCATCAAAGAAGTTCTAACTTCGTCCAATAGGGCGGACAAAATTAAAAATCTATTTTTTCCGCTAGGAATCAAGCACGTGAAAGGCTTGATTTTTTTAGCGGAATCTCTATAGTTATCCCAAAGAAATCGCATTTTGAAAAATGAAAAACGGAGGATTTTCGAGTGAATTACCGCGAAATTAAAAGGATTCTTTTGGTAATCTTCTTTCTGAATTGGGTTGTAGCTTTTGCAAAAATCGCTTTAGGAATTTTTTCCGGAACGTTATGTATTTTAAGCGATGGCATCCATTCTCTGTTTGACGGAGCCACAAACATTGTGGGGATTTTCGGAATAAAGATTGCTGAAAAACCGGCCGACGAAAGCCATCCCTACGGCCACCGGAAATACGAAGCAATCGCTTCACAGGTTATTTTAGTTTTCCTCGTAATCGTCGGGTGGGAACTAATTAGAAAAATCTACATGAAATTTTCCGCGTCTTCGGCTATTCATCCGGACATCACCTGGCTTCCGCTCTCGTTGGGAATTTTGATTGGATGCCTAATTATCGACATTCTTGTTGCCCGTTATGAATTCAAAAAAGGCATCGAATTGAAAAGCACAATCCTCAAAGCGGATTCAATGCACACCAAAAGCCATTATGCCACGACGAGCGCCGTGATTTTGGGAACGGCATTAATAGAAATCGGCGCGCCGCACATCGTTGACCCAATTTTCGCTTCCTTTGTTGTCGTGTTTATCGGGAAAATGGCTTTGGAGATATTCAAAGAGACGGCGGGAGTTTTGTCGGATAAATCGCTCGTGGATAAAGAAAAGATAAAAAAAATCATCGAATCGGTAGAGGGAATCAAATCTTGCCATCAGATCCGAACCCGCGGAGATGAAAGCCACATTTTTTTAGACATCCACATTATTCTTAATCCAAACCTTTCCCTTGAAAAAGCCCATGAAATATGTCATCGGGTAGACGATGAAATTCAAAAAGAAATACCCGCGATAAAAGACATAATGGTTCATCCCGAACCGCCCGAACCGAATTAATTAAAGACCTTTGGCAAATACACGCCAAGGGCCTTTTTATTTGCCCCGTTAGAAGTTTTCAACTAAACTATTTTAGGCAGCAAAACAAAGCCGCAAGGCGGAATCACTTTTTAATATTATTAAATCTCTATCCGTGGCTGAACTTCTAACGGGGTTTGTCAATTTTAAAGAAAATAAAGAGCGTAGCGACTATATTTTCTTAACCCCGCCCTCTAAGCATACGATTAAAAAGCAAGTAGACGATTCTAAATACTATTTGAACGATATCGTTTATAGAGTTATCATTACAGCATAGAGGGCGGGGTGATGATTTTTTAAAACTCGCTTCGCTCGTTAAGAAAATTTATCATATGGAACGGATTTTTATTGAGAAAACTCCCGATTACGAAGGTAAAAGCGTCAAGGTGTCGGGTTGGGTCCATTCACGGAGAGACCACGGAAAAATTATTTTTATCGACTTGAGAGACCGCTCCGGCATCCTGCAGGTTGTTTTTGCGCCCCAGCTCGGCGAAGCGTATGAGAAAGCCGGCTCTTTGCGTTCCGAGTGGGTAGTTTCTATTGAAGGAAAAATAAATGCCCGACCCCAAGGAATGCAAAATCCTGCCCTAAAAACAGGCCTTATTGAAATGGCTGCCGAAAAAATCGAAATATTAAACCCGGCCGAAACGCCTCCCTTTCTTCCCGATACGGACGGCTATGAAATTAACGAAGAAAACAGATTAAAATACCGCTACATTGATTTGCGCAGAGATAGACTGCAGAAAAATCTAAGAATGCGTGACAATGTAATCAATTTTTTCCGTAATCACATGCATAAAAACGGTTTTGTGGAAATCGAGACGCCAATTTTGATGAAGGGAACACCCGAAGGTTCACGCGAATACGTTGTGCCATCACGTCTGCATCAGGGTAAATTTTATGTTCTACCGCAATCTCCACAGCAGTTTAAACAACTTTGCATGGTTGCCGGATTTGAAAAATATTTCCAAATAGCCAGATGTTTTCGCGATGAAGACACGAGAGGGGACAGGCAGCCGGAATTCACCCAGCTTGATTTTGAGATGTCTTTTATAACACAGGAAGACGTTTTGCAATACACCGAAGAAATGTTTATTAAGTTGATTAAAACTTTATACCCAAACAAAAAAATAACCGAAACTCCTTTCCCGCGCCTTATTTACAAAGAATCAATGGAAAAATACAGTAGCAACAAGCCGGACTTAAGAAAGGATAGAAATAATCCGGACGAACTCAGTTTTGTCTGGATTGTTGACTTTCCAATGTTTGAAAAAGACGAAAAAGGAAACATTCAAGCGACTCATCACCCGTTTTGCGCAATAAAAGACGAAGATATGGAAAAATTTATGAAGGGTGAAGATTTGTTTTCAATCCGCGCCAATTCATACGACCTAATACTAAATGGTTATGAATTGAGTTCTGGCAGTATCAGAATTCATAAGTCGGAAGTTCAACAGAAAGTTTTCGAATATCTCAATATTTCCAAAGAGGAACAAAAATTGAGATTCGGGCATATGCTAGAGGCATTTAAATATGGTGCGCCTCCGCATGGCGGTTTTGCTCCAGGCATAGATAGAATAGTTATGATTCTTCAAAACGAGCCGAATATCCGCGAGGTAATCGCTTTCCCGAAAACCGGCGACGGCCGGGACCTAATGATGGACGCTCCATCCGACATCAGCAAAGATCAGCTCAAAGACCTCCATCTGAAAATTGAAGGAGGCAAAAAACCGAAATGAAATTTAGAGAAGTTATAGTATAATAGTATATTGTAATAATTAAATTTTAAAATTAATTATGAACCAAAGAATGAACCAAAAAGGCATTATACAAATAGTAGTAATAATTTTAATAATCATTGGAGTTCTGGCGGCAGGCGGAGGAGTTTATTATTATCGGACACAAATACAAAAATTAAAATTATCCAAAACATCTACTTCGACGCCGGCAATCCCAACATCGGAAGAAATCTGTAAATCTGATGAAAAATGCGTTTTAGAAAAAGAAGAATCTTGCACGCCAATGAAATACAGCGTCGATTTTCTAGGGTTGAAAATAAACACGACGATAAAGGGATTTCAAGGGAATGTTTGTTATTTAGAAAATACCATTGATTTTCCCTCGCAATCGAAACTACCGCAGCAACAAGAAAACTGTCAAATACCGGCGGAAGAGCTCAAGAATTTTTTCGAAAACCTTGGCAATAATTTAGGCAGCGATTTACTTGTAAAATATTGCCGAGGTTCCTATGTTGATTACCTAAAACAGCAATTTCCGCAACAGTTTCCGGCTTCTTCAACGTTCCAATATCTTCCGGCGAATAATGCCAAAAGCATAGATTACATTGAATGCGGAAACGAAAATGGTTACGTCGCAGCAGTGATGAAAAATGGCAATGCCTGCAGGTCGAATGAGACTGATTTAGGCTTCATGCCGAATGCAGTAATAAACGGAAAAAATGCCCATTGCTGTAAATAATGCAGACTAAAAAAAAAGCCCGACATTCTGTCGGGCTTTTTTTATATCAATCAGGCTCATCAAGTTTTATTGACATGCGCCTGCTCCAATTCCTACTTCAGGAACTATAAAGTTCATGCTGTTTTCTTCCTCTTCTGTCAGGCTTTGCGAACTGCTTGGTAGTCCGCTTAAAACTTCTCTAAGGGATACTGAAATATTATGACCATTATCATCCGTTCCATAAAAAGTTATGACAACAGATCCGCTGCTGTGGTTGTGAAACCATACGCATAACTTTCCGTAAATCTTGGCGTTTGCGCGAATATGCGAACTTCCCGGTCTGGGGCCGAACCAGTTGGCGAAATCTGTGGCCGTCTTTGTCACCGTTGATATGTATTTGCCATTGGCATCATAAAAGTTAACGGTAAATTTGGCAATAGTTACTCCCACCCCTCCTGTCTCGGCAAGATAAGCCGTGAATTGCCAGGTCGGTGTATGTCCTGCGCATGACGATGACGACCGTGGAGCGGGATTTGGGTCAAAACTCAGACTTAGCTGGCCGTGTGGCGAGTTTGAAATCACAGTTATGTTTATCGATTGAGAAACCGGATTGTGTCTATCTTTTCCGTCTGTCACGCTTACGGTTACCGTGTAAGTTCCCGGAGTGTTTGGAGCAGTCCAGATTATCGGTCCTGTGCCACTGGTAGCGGAAAGATTTCCTCCGTTAGCTGACCAACTATAAGTCAAGGGATCGCCTTCGGGATCCGAGGCATAAACAGAAATTGTGGAAGTGCCGCCAGGAGAAACTGCAGCCGGGCTAGCAACCATAGCGTTGATCGTGGGTTGGTAATTGTAGCCAAGACGGCGTGATTGCCTGTTACCGTAAGCGTAAATTTATAACTGCTTTTTGTTTTGGTCAGATCTATTTTTGCGCCATCGACTAATAGCATCGGCTCAACGTCTTTGCTAAGAGGCTTAATGATGAAATTTATTTTCTTCCCGCGTTTAGCTTTTATTATTCCTGAAGGTGAAATCTGGACGTTTTCTCCGGTTGTGACAGTAATAGTATGAGTGACAATCCTGAATTTTGCTGTTATGGAATGTTTAGCCGTTACATTAGTGAATGTATATTGACTAATCGCTCCCTGCGATTTTCCATCCACCGTCACACCTGCGATTTCGTAATCATCGCTTGGCGCTATATCAAACGTGAAATTCGTCCCGTAGTCGACCGGGACTTTGCCGGATGGCATAATGGTGCCGCCCGCCTTTGGCGTAACCGATGCTGTAATGGTAATCGGTTTCGATTTCACAACTACAGCAAAAGATGAAGAAACTACTGCGAAACTGCCACAAATTACAGCAATTGCAATTAATAATCCCAAAAACCGGCTTTTGATCTTCATTACTTTTTCCTCCTGACTTTTTTGTTAAATTTTCAAAGAGCTGCTAAATACTCTTTTTGCCCACAATGGGCCTTACTGTATCGCATCGCCTAATTCTTACCATTCCTTTTAAATCTTGTCAAGGTTTAAATTTTTTATTGAAGCCCTCGTCAAAAAGCTAAAAAAGAATATAATTGAGAACGTGTATCAAGTGAAACTCCAACAATTCGAAGGGCCGCTGGCGTTGCTTTTGGAATTAATAGAAAAGCGCAAACTTTCTATTAATGAGGTTTCTTTGGCAGACGTTACGGACCAGTATGTTGAATACTTAAAATCACTTGAAGGATTTCCGATGGAAGAGGTGGCGGCTTTTATCGCAATTGCCTCAACGCTTCTTCTTATCAAATCTTCCTCGCTTATTCCGAGTTTTGAACTTTCTGAAGAAGAGACTGGAGACATCAAAGATCTTGAGCGCCGTCTCCGGATTTACAGCTGTATTAAAAACGCGGCTATGGTCCTCGGAAAAACTTTCGGCGGAAATCTGATGTTTGAACGGGAGGCATTTCTGGGTTTTAGTTTCAATTTTCTCGAACCGAAAGGCACGACTAAAGAAAAATTATATTCCGTCTTAAAGCAAATAGCTGCGAACCTGCCCCAAAAAGAAATTTTACCAAGAGCTTTGGTCAAAAAAGTCGTCAGTCTGGAAAAGAAAATGTCGGAAATAGTTTCCCGGATACAGCAGAAAATCGAAATGTCTTTTTCCGATGCCTCGGATGGCAAACATGAAAAAATTGAAATTATAGTCAGCTTTCTGGCCGTATTGGAGCTGATAAAACGCGGCTTTATAATAGTTGAACAAGCCGCGGTATTTGATAATATCAAGATAAAGAAAAATTATGGAAAATAAGGAGCGAAGCGACTATATTTTTCTAACCCGCCTAAATTTTTGCGAAGCAAAAACTTGGGCGGGTGATGATTTTCTAAAACTCGCTTCGCTCATTAAGAAAATCAATCATGAACCTAGATTCTTACATTGAGGCAATATTGTTTTTGGAAGGTGAGCCGATGAAAATCAAGCGGCTGGCGGAAATTTTGGACAGACCGGAAAAGGAAATAAATGACGCTATCGCAATTTTAGAACAAAAGCTTGAGGAGCGGGGAATCAGGCTGGCGAAAAAGGATAACGCGATGATGCTGGTCACGGCAGCCGAAGCATCAAAAATATGTGAAGCCGTCAGCAAAGAGGAATTTAATAAAGATATCGGCAAAGCGGGACTGGAAGTCTTAAGCATAATTGTCTATCGAGAACAAGTGAACCGCGCCGATATCGATTATATCCGGGGAGTAAATTCAAGTTTTACTCTCCGCAATCTTTTAGTAAGGGGTGTAGTCGAAAGGAAAATAAACCCTAAAGACAACCGCAGCTATTTATACAGCCCATCATTCCGCTTCATGCAGTTTTTAGGCGTAACCGATATAAACAAGCTACCTGAATATGAAAATTTCAAGAAAACAATTGACCAATTTATGGAAAGCTCAAAAGAGGGAGAGCCAGCTTCGAAAAAAGAGGGGACAGAGTAGTATCTCATATCTCATCGTTATCGGGGTTGTCGGTTTTTTTATTTGGCTTTCCTTTTTTTCACCCTACGCAAAAAATGCCAAGTTAGAAAATTCCCAATCCAGTGTTAAAAAATTTGAGCGCCTGAAAAAACAAAACGAAGAAGCATCTCTTTTTTCAAATATAAAACTGGAGGCAAAAGCTGCATATGTTTTTGATATAGTCGAAAACAAACCTGTTTTTGAATTGAATTCGGAAATACAGCTGCCGCTTGCGAGTCTTACCAAAATCATGACCGCTCTCGTTGCGCAGGAAAATCTGCCGTCTCATCTTCTCGTGACAATATCAAAAGAAGCAGTTTTACAGGAAGGAGACGAGGGATTTAAAACGGGAGAGCAATGGCCCCTTGCCGATTTAATGGATGCTATGATGATATCCTCTTCAAACGATGCGGCGTTTGCGCTCGCTTCCGAATTAAATAAAGATCTCGGTAAGGATTTTGTCTTGCTGATGAATAAAAAAGCCGAGGAACTTAATTTAATGCAAACTTATTTTGTTAATCCAACCGGGCTTGATTTTTCAAAAAATACCGCCGGGGCGTACGGTTCAGCCAAAGACATTGTCAATCTTATTTTATACGTCATCAAAAATTATCCGTCACTGATGGAAATTACTCGCTTTGAAAAAATCGAAATTAATTTACGGGAATTTAAAAATACTGATAAAATTATCACCGATTTGGCGGGTTTTATAGCCGGTAAAACGGGCTTCACCGATTTGGCTGGAGGCAATCTCGCGGTTGTTGCGGACAAAGGATACGCTCATCCGTTTATTATCGTTGTTCTCGGCTCCACGCCCGACGGCCGTTTCAATGATGTCAAAACTATCTATAATTCGATACCCTAAATATAGTTGACAGAAATTTTCTTTTATGCTACGTATAAAACATCCGCCTGTCTATGATTTTGAGGCGGAAAAATAAAAGGATTATGGAAAACAAATTAAAAAACATTTGGTTTGTTAATACCCGAATTTCTAATGCGGGTTTTTCTCCTATTTCTCGTCTTATTTTAGTCAATGCGGGAGTTAATTCCCTTAAATTAGTTAATTCTTTAATCTTTGAGCAAGATGTGCTAGAAACTTGAGTAAAATTTACACTGGGTTTTTATAATGTCTTGCTCAAAGAAAGAGCAAGGCATTTTTGTTCTTTGTCCCGACGCTTCATTATAGTTCTTTTAAAATAAGGAAGTCGGCCTGCCTGCCGGCAGGCAGGGATCCCGACTTTACGTCGGGAAAATCTAAAAAAAGGAGGCAGTTATGGCTACGGAGGAGATATTAAAAGCGAGAAAAGAAAAAAATAATCCGCTTTTCTATTTATTCGGAAAAACATGGCATTACTCGGCGGGCAATCGGAAAAATATCGTGCTGTATTGGTTCATGTTTATTGTTGCCAATACGATTGAATACCTTTTTGAGCCACTCGTAATGGCAAAGATTATTAACACTATTCAGAAAGAGGGCATAACCAGCGAAAATATTAAATTTCTGCTGGGATTTCTGATGCTTACGCTTGCGATTGAAATATTTTTCTGGATTTTCCACGGTCCGGCTCGATTAATTGAGAACATAAACGCATTCAAGGTCAGGGCAAATTACCGTAAACATTTGCTCAAGGGCGTAATGACGCTGCCGATGGAATGGCATACCGACCATCATTCGGGTGATACCATCGACAAAGTTGAAAAAGGCACAAACGCTTTGTATTTATTCTCAGGAGAGTCTTTTGAAGTGATATCGGCTTTAATTAAACTTGTTATAAGTTATATTATGCTCGCGTATTTCAGCCAGCCAGCCGCGTATATCGTTTTCGCGATGATTCTTGTCAGTGCGTGGATTACCACTCGGTTTGATAAAGTCCTGATAGGCCAGTATAAAGAGCTTAATCATGCCGAAAATCACATTTCGGAGAGCGTATTTGACGCGATAAGTAATATTACTACGGTAATTATTCTTAGAGTCGAGCGATTGGTGTTTAACACAATTGCCGGAAAAATAGAAAGACCTTTCGCGCTTTTCAGGAAAAATAACGTTATCAGCGAAATAAAGTGGTTTCTGACCAGTATATGCTGCACCATAATGGCTATCGTGGTATTGGGTGTGTACTTTTGGCAGAATATCGCAACGCCGCAAGGCGTATTGATTGGCAGCGTGTATTTGTTGGTCAAATACCTCAATAATATCAGCGAATTATTTTTCAAATTCACCGGCATGTATGGAGAAATTCTTTTACGCAAGGCCAAAGTTATGAATGCCGAGGAACTTTCAAAAGAATTCAAAGCTGAAAGTTTTACAAATCATGTATTGCCGTTAGAATGGCGTCACATTCAAGCAAATAACCTTTGTTTTTCGTATCATAGTGAAGAAGGTACTGATCTCAATTTGGAAAATGTATCATTCTCAATGGCTAAAGGTGAACGTATCGCCTTGGTAGGCGAAAGCGGCAGCGGTAAAACGACGCTCCTAAAAATTATTCGGAATCTTTATAGTCCGCAAACTCTGAAATTAAAAGTTGACGGTGAAATTATCCCGCAAGGATTCGAAGGAATTTGTCGCGCTATATCTCTGGTACCTCAGAATCCCGAAATATTCGCAACCACTATTCTGGAAAACATCATATTAGGAGCAGAATATGATTTAGCAACTGTTCGGCATTTTACCGATATGGTGTGCTTTACAGATGTGGTCGAAAGTCTGCCGCGAAAATTTGATTCCTCCATTAATGAGAAAGGAGTCAACTTAAGCGGCGGGGAACAGCAGCGTCTAGCTTTGGCACGAGGACTTCTTGCGTGTTCTGACAAGTCAATTGTTCTTCTTGACGAACCAACAAGTAGTATTGATCTTGCGAACGAAATGAGAATTTACCAGAATATTTTTCAAGAATTTGAAAACAAAACAATTATCGCCTCAATTCATCGCCTGCATCTTCTTCCATTATTTCACCGGATCTATATGTTTGATAATGGACATATTGTCGGATCGGGCACTCTAAACGAACTGCTATCATCGTGTCCTTTATTTCTGAAACTGTGGCAACAGTACGGCGAAAATCAACAGGATGTAAGGAAATAAATAAAAAAATAAATAAGCCGCTGGCGCAAGTCAGTGGCTTTTGTTTTGGCGAATTTTTGTGGTAAATTTAATAATATTAGTATGGCGATGAATATTCTGAAAATTTTTGGGTTGGCGGCGGTGTCGTTTTTTGTAGGCATTGCCTTGACTCCGTTTTTAACGCATTTTTTGTACAAATACAAACTTTGGCGGAAAGAGGTGAGAACCGTTAGTCCGGATGGCCAACCGACGCCGATATTCGCCGAATTACACAAAGAACGGGAAACGAAAGTACCGCGCATGGGCGGCATTCTGGTTTGGTTCATTCCTCTATTTCTCATTGTCTTCGCTTGGTTCTTGAATATTATTTTTCCGATCCCTCTTTTTAAAAAAATAAATTTCTTGAGCCGTTCCCAAACGTGGCTGCTTCTTTTTACGCTCGTCTCCGCATCTCTCGTGGGGCTGGCAGACGACATTTTTCAGGTTTTCGGAAAAGGAAAATACGTGGCCGGCGGACTCCGTTTTTCCCGCCGTCTTCTGCTTATCACTCTTATCGCGCTGGCCGGCGCCTTGTGGTTTTATTTTAAGCTGGAAAAAAGCGGCATTTTCATTCCTTTCGTGGGAAATTTCCACCTGGGCATACTTTTTATTCCTTTTTTTGTCTTGGTAATGCTGGCGACTTTTTCAGGCAGCGCCATTGATGGCCTGGATGGCCTATCGGGCGGCGTGATGGCTTCAATTTTCGCCGCTTACAGCGGCATCGCTTATTTTCAAAATCAAATCGATATTGCGACTTTTTCCGCCGTTTTAGTGGGCGGCATCCTGGCGTTTCTTTGGTTTAATATACCGCCAGCGCGATTCTATATGGGAGAAACCGGCATGTTCGGCCTTACCACAACTTTGACAGTCATCGCTTTTTTGACCGACACGGTTATTATTCTGCCTATAATAGCTTTTCCCCTCGTCATAACGTCTCTTTCAATAATCATCCAATTGACTTCAAAAAGGATTTTCAAGCGGAAAGTTTTTTTGGTATCGCCGATTCATCATCATTTTGAAGCAAGGGGGTGGCCGGCATACAAAGTAACCATGCGTTTCTGGGTTATTTCGGTTATTTTTGCTATAATAGGATTGGTAATCGCTTTAATAGGGAAGTAGTGGTTTGGTATGGCTTCTTATTCAATAATTATTAAAAATGGGTTGGTTTTGGACGGAACCGGTGGGTCATCGAAACAAACTGATATTGGCATATCCGCCGACAAAATTAAACAGGTAGGGGACCTAAAAAATGATGCGGCGCCTGTTGTCATTGACGCCTCAAATAAATACGTTTCGCCCGGATTTATCGATTTGACAACGCATTCCGACACTCACTGGACTCTTTTTTCTCAAATCACGCAGGAAAGTTTTATCCGACAAGGCGTTACGACTATTTTGGGCGGTCACGGCGGCTCTTCTCTCGCGCCTCTTGTAAAAGCTGAAGACATAGCGACAATCCAAAAATGGGTGGACATTTCAAAAATCAATATTAATTGGCAAAGCGTCAAGGAATTTCTTTCCGAACTGGAACAGCATCAAATCGGCGTAAATTTCGGCACCTTTGTCGGCTATGGCACGCTTCGCCGCGGCATTCTCGGCGAACAGTCCAGAGCCGCTCAAAATAATGAAATAGCCGAAATGCAATATTTGGCGGAAAAATCATTAAAAGAGGGTGCTTTTGGAATCTCAACAAATTTAGGAGCGGCTCATCAGCATCCGGCAACGAATGAAGAGATTGTCGAAATTCTAAAAGTAGCAAAATCCGCAAAAACGATAGCCGCCCATCATCTTGAAGACGAAGGAAAAAATATCCTTCCCGCCATTTCCCGCCTGCTTTCAATGACAAGAAATTCCGGGGTTCATTCGCACATTAACCATTTTAAAGCAATTGGAAAAACTGCTTGGTCATATTTTCCCCAAGGATTGGAAATGATAGAAGAAGCCCATAAAGAAAATGTGCAAATGACTTGTGATTTTTTCCCTTATACGCGAACGGGCTCAAATTTGTATATGCTTTTGCCCGAATGGGCGAGGGAATCAGGGAAAAAACACATTCTAGAACTCATTAAAGGTAAGGAACGAAAACACCTCCTGGATTCCCTGAAAGAACTTACTTTGCATTATGACAGAATTACGATTGCTTCGACGCTTCACGACTTGGACGGTATAGGAAAAACCATTTTGGAACTCAGCCAAAGCGCCGGAATTCCGCCCGAAGAAATTATATTAAATTTACTGGAAGTAAATGATCTTCAAGTTGCTATCTTTAACGACGCGATCTCGGAAGAGAATATCGAACTTTTGGCGAAAAAAGATTACAGCATGATTGCTTCCGACGGCGTGGGATATTCCGGAACTTACCGTGTAAAAACGGATTTGCCTCACCCCCGTTCTTTTGGCGCCTTCCCGCGCGCATTTTCTATCCTTGTTAAAGACAAGGGGATTTTGACCTGGGAAAACGCTGTCTATAAAATGACCGGTTTTCCGGCGAAAATTTTGGGCATTTCCGACCGAGGAATTATCGCCAAGGGCGCCTACGCCGATATCGTAATTTTTGATCCGGAAACAATCAACGACCGAACGAGCTATATAAATCCTTACCAGTTTCCGATAGGAATAGATTACGTTTTGGTAAACGGCGTCATTGCGCTTAAAGAAAATTCTTTGACGGGCGAAAATCGGGGCCGCATTCTCCGCCACCAGACCTAATGGCACGTTTCTAAAATTAGAACGATGATTAAAAAAAAATCTGATAGAATTCTTTTGGGAATTGTAGCAGTTTTAGTATTATTCGGTTTTTTTATGTTGGCTTCGGCGCTCCTCGGCCCGACGGCGAAAAAAGCCAACACTTTCTATAGCGCCTTATCCCACCAAATTTTAATTGGCTTATTGGGTGGGGGATTGGCTTTTTTAATCGTCAGCCGCATTCCTTATCAGTGGTGGCGGAAAATCTCTCTTCCGATTTTTTTGACGACTTTTTTCCTGACCATTCTCGTGTTCGCGCCGCACGTTGGTTTTGAAAGCGGCGGAGCAAGAAGATGGTTAAACCTCGGGCCGCTTTTTTTCCAACCGTCAGAGTTTCTCAAATTTGGCTTCCTCGTCTATCTTTCATCTTGGCTTGCCTCAAGGAAAGAAGAGGTTTCTTCATTTCGATTCGGGCTTTTCCCTTTTCTGATAATTATCGCCTTCGTAGGTATACTTTTAATAATGGAACCGAACATAAGCACCTTGATTGTGATAGGATTTACCGCTGTTTCGCTTTTCTTTATAGCCGGGGGACGATTCAAGCAAATCGCGGTTACGGCTTTAATCGCAATTGCATTATTAATCGCTATCATTCAAATAAAACCTTACTTAAAAGAACGCGTAATGGTTTTCATGAATCCGACCCATGACCTTCAAGGCTCGGGCTATCAAACTCAACAAGCAAAAATCGCGTTCGGCTCTGGCGGCCTATTCGGCAAGGGTTTTGGAATGAGCATCCAGAAGTTTAATTACCTACCGGAGCCGACGGGCGATTCTATTTTTGCGATTATTGGTGAAGAATTCGGCTTTTTGGGGACCAGCGCTTTAATCGGCTTATTTCTTTTCTTTTTATACAGAGGGTTGTTGGTTTCTTCGAGAGCGCCGGATAATTTCGGTAGACTTTTGGGCTCGGGAATTGTTATACTGATTATAGCCCAGTCATTTATGAACATGGCTGCAATGGTGGGAATTTTCCCGCTTACGGGCTTGCCCCTTCTATTTATCAGCCAAGGCGGCTCGGCGCTTGCGCTGACCCTGGCTGAAGTAGGAGTATTATTAAATATATCCAAATATCAGAAGATTTAAAAAAATATAAATTTGGCATGAATCCCGTTAGAAGCCGCGGTCGCATAAGAATAATATATAATATCATTAATATGAAAAATAATGGTTTAAATTATCAACATAATAATTGGCAGGCGCCGACCGCGACCTGCTTCTAACGGGATGAAAATTTTATTTACTGGAGGAGGTACCGGCGGCCATTTTTATCCGATAATTGCCGTTATCGAGGCCCTTGAAGTCCTGATTGAAGAAGAGCGGCTGGTCGGCATCGAGTTTATTTTTATGTCCGATTCTCCTTACGACGCTGACGTTCTATTAAAACAAGATGTTCGTTTTATTCAGGTGAAAACCGGCAAGATGCGCCGCTATTTTTCGATAAAAAATATTTTGGATGCCTTCAAAACCGCAGGCGGGCTCGGGGGAGCTTTTTGGAGTATGTATCGAGAATTTCCCGATGTCGTTTTCGGAAAAGGTGGTTACGCAAGTTTTCCTGCTCTTTTTGCCGCCCGCATTTTAGGAATTCCAGTCATGATACACGAATCCGATGCCGTGCCAGGCCGAGTTAATCAATGGGCTGCTAAATTCGCAAAAAGAATCGCTATCTCATTTCCGGAAAGCGTAAAATATTTTCCGGCCGAAAAAACAGCTCTCACGGGTAATCCCGTGAGAAGAGAAGTTGCCGGCTCTACGCCCGAAGAAGCAAAAGAAGTTTTCCAGCTTGAAACAGGCCTTCCCACATTATTTATTTATACCGGTTCACAAGGCTCTAAAAATGTAAATGACAATATTCTTGATATTGCTCCCGAACTTGTAAAATTTGTTCAGGTCATTCACCAGTGCGGAAAAAATAATATCCAGGAAGTTCAGGCAAGATTATCGGTGGCCTTGGAAAAATCCCAATTTAAATCCCGATATCATGCAGTTGGCTATATGGACGACATCGCGTTGCGCAACGCTTCAAGCGTCGCCAGTATTATTGTCTCGAGAGCCGGGGCAAGTTCGATTTTCGAAATCGCCGCGTGGGGAATTCCCAGCATTATAATCCCTTTGATTAATTCAGCCCAAGACCACCAACGGGAAAATGCTTACAGCTACGCGAGAACCGGAGCGGCGGAAGTGATAGAAGAAGCAAATCTAACGCCCCATTTGTTATTGTCGGAAATTAAACGGCTGCTCGAAAGCAAAAAAAGATTGGAGGCCATGAAGGAAGCGACAAAAAATTTTGCCCAACCCAAAGCGGCCCGCAAAATCGCCCGGGAACTCTTAAGTCTGGCGCTGGAACACGCATAAAAATTTTGCTGCAAAATAAAAAGCCTACAGCTGGTTTTATGCTGTAGACTTTTTTACAAAGGCTTAATCTTTGGGATTTATTAATCTTTATGATTTATTAGTGATTTTTTTAATTTTTCTATCTCATTGGATATAACCTCTTCCAGTGCAAAAATCGCAAAAAATACTCCCACACCTATGAGAAAATTTTTTGTTCCTAGGCCGATCATAAAAGATGCTATTAATGCAAGCACTATTGCGAACATTTTTTCCCTCCTTTTTCCTTTGGATTTTATTGATTTTTTGATAGAATTAAGTCAATGAGCCCTAAATCTGAGAAGAAGATTAGTATAAAAAGGAAAAGTAGTCAAGCCAGAATCAGAACACGCATTGCGCCAAGCCCGACCGGCCCTCTGCATATAGGAACAGCTCGTTCCGCTCTTTTTAATTATTTATTCGCCAAACAAAATGGCGGTGATTTTATATTGCGCATCGAAGACACTGACTTGGAACGCTCCGATTCTCGTTTTGAAAAAGATATTATTGAAGGCCTGAAATGGCTTAATATCAATTGGACGGAAAAGCTTTATAAACAATCGGGTCGGCTTCCGATTTACAAAAAATATCTTGAAAAACTTTTAGAAGAGGGTAAGGCGTTTTGGTGTCCCCATACTCTGGAAGAATTAGACGAAGAAAAGCAAAAGCGACTGAAAAATAAAGAGGCGCCGCGCCACGTCTGCAAATACAGGAATAAAAAAATAAAAAAAAATAAAAACGGGATAATCAGGCTGGCTACTCCCGAGAAAATTGTGGAGTTCGATGATTTAATCCGGGGAAAAATTAAATTTGACACATCTCTTTTAGGAGACATTGCTTTGGCGAAAGACGAAAACACTCCTCTTTATAATTTTGCGGTGGTAATTGACGATTTTGAAATGAAAATTTCCCACGTCATAAGAGGAGAAGACCATATTTCAAACACCCCGAAACAAATTTTAATCCAAGACGCACTCGGCATTACCGAAAGGCCGCAATATGCGCATCTGCCTCTTGTCTTGGGTCCCGACCGGTCAAAGCTTTCCAAGCGCCACAACGTAGTTTCGGTAAACGAATACCGTAAAGCCGGCTATTTGCCCGAGGCGCTGACTAACTTTATCGTTTTGCTCGGCTGGAATCCCGGCACCGAACAGGAAATTTTTTCTCTCGAAGAACTCGTTAAAAAGTTTGATTTAAGCAGGGTGCAAAAAGGCGGTGCGGTTTTCAATATCGAACGTTTGGACTGGCTAAACGGAATCTATATCCGCAAAAAATCTCCCGAGGAATTGGCGGATATAATTTTAAAAGAAGGGTTTTTAAAAATTCCCGAAAATAAATTTGCGAACGAATATATTGGAAAAGTTATAGCGCTGGAGCAGCCGAGACTTCAGAAACTTTCCGAAATAGGGGAGAGGACCGATTATTTTTTCTCGGAACCAAAATTTCCAAAATCAATGCTTTTCTGGCAAGATAAAGAAAAACCTGAAACTGTCAGAGAACATCTTGACAATTTAGTAAATATACTTCGGAATTTGAAAACAAAAGAATTCGCAAAAGAACGAATAAAAACGGCTGTTTGGCCTTATGCGGAAGAAAAAGGGCGGGGGAATGTCTTGTGGCCCTTTCGGGTCGCTTTAACCGGCCAGCGCAAATCACCGGACCCGTTCGAAATAGCGGAAATCCTCGGCAAAGAAAAAACCCTTGAGAGGTTAGGTTACGCGATAGATTTGTTAAGATAATCAAATTGATATGAAGAATATCAATCTCAAAATTATTGGTTTCTTGATTATGCTGATAATTTTACCCGTTTTCATAACGCGGCCTTTTCCTGTTTCTGCTTCGCGCGTAGACGAATTGCAGGCGAAAATTGACGATAATAAGACCCAAATTGCGGCAATCCAAAAGGAAATAGACGAACTTCAAAAACAACTCGACAAAACGGGCAGCGACGCCAAAAACCTGAAAAATCAAATCTCTCAACTGGAAACAACAATTAAAAAATTACAGGCGAACATCAAACTCACAAAAGGAAAAATTACCCAGGCAAATCTCATTATAGAGGATCTCAACTTTGGCATTCAGTCGAAGCAAGATGAAATCGACAGCAGTAAGAAGGCGTTGGCAGAATTTATTCGGAGTATGAATGAAGCGGAATCAGAGTCTCTAATCGAAATTCTTTTGGCCAATAATATTTTTTCCGATTTTTTCGGCGACCTCGAAAGGATAAAAGATCTTCAGAATAACATCAATGTCAACCTTGAGCAACTGAAAGAATTGAAAAATGATCTCCAAAACCAAGAGACGGAAAAAGAAGCCGAAAAGAAAAAATTGGAAGATCTCAATTCCAGTCTGGCGGACCAAAAAACGCTAGTCGAATCGCAAAATAGTCAAAAAAACAGCCTTTTGAAAGAAACACAAAATAAGGAATCTTTATATAAAAAACAATTGGCAGAGCAATTAGCGAAACAGCAAGCCCTTGAAAATGAAATCAATGCCTATGAAGAGCAAATCCGCATTGAAATCGACCCGAATTCTTTGCCAAAGGCGGGGACTGGTGTTTTAATCTGGCCCATTGATTCACCGATTGTAATAACTCAATATTTCGGCAACACGCCTTTTGCCACTCAAAATCCGCAGGTTTACGGCGGAAAAGGGCACGATGGTATTGATTTAAGGGCATCTATCGGCACGCCGATAAAAAGCGCCAAAGCAGGCACTGTTACAGCCATCGGAAATACCGTAAGTCTTTGCCGCGGATATCAAATCGGCTATGGCAAATGGGTTTTAATCAAGCACGACAATAATTTAAGCACTTTTTACGCCCATTTGTCTTTAATTAAGGTTTCGCCGGGTGACAGCGTGGAAACAGGCCAACTTATCGGATACAGCGGAAATACCGGCTATACCACCGGCCCTCATCTTCATTTTGGCGTTTTTGCCACGCAGGCCATCGCTGGCCTTAAATACATAAGCACAAGTTCAACTTGCGGCGGCATAACAATGCACCAGCCAATAGTGCCGCCGAATGGCAAATTAAATCCGCTTTCTTATTTATAGCTTAAATAGGGCTTAAAAAATCTGAAAAGGCTACTCCGGATTTATCAACAGTGCCTAATTTGCCTATATTTGATATAATTATAAGTAATATGACAAATCAAGGTCTTGGTTTAATAGGATTCGTTATCCTTTTAATTATAGCCATTATTGTCTTGGGTTTTTTTGGTATCAGTCTTACGTCCGTTTTTCAAAAACAGGGTGTTCAGGACAACCTTTCCTTCGCACGGCAGACAATTCAGACTGTCTGGAATAGATATCTAGCCGGGCCGGCGCAGTATTTGTGGAATATCTTTTATAATCTCCTGTGGCAATCATTCGTACAGAATGCCAGCCGGATAAAAGAAGGGAAAACACCGACAATCTTGGAGGGCCAGCCGCAAATGAACCAAACAGCACCTGCACCAGCACCCTAAAGCCAATAAAGCCCTAGGGTCGCAAAACCATTATTGTGCGAACCTCTATATCTTGGAAAATCTTGCTAAATTTATAGTTCCCTGCCGACCTTAGATAACTCATTAAACCATTTAGGAACGGGCTTTTTGCTTTTATAGACGGACATTTCATTTTTAATTTCTGAAAGTTTTTGTAAATCTTTTTCTTCCCATTCAACCTTCGTAAACCCTCGTTTACCTTTTACTATATTCACTTTTCCTCTTTTTGATTTGTATTTTCCAAGAATATCTACTGCTTTAGCCCATAAATTGAAATCATATTTTTTCTTGCCATGTAATTCATATTTACAAAAAAAGGGGATAATTTTTTCTTTAAGGTCGTCTATATTTGATACTTGATATCTGACTCCCCCATCAAAATTCCCTCTTGGTTCAGTAAAACTAATAGCACCACAATCTAAAACTAATGATATCTTTTCTAATAATTCATAATCATCTCTCCGTAATACTATAGCAAATAAAACCTTCCAACTATAATAAACAGGCTTTCCTTTTCGTTCATGTCTTATATCTCTTCTGAAAGTTAAAGCAAAACAACCTTCTCCATCCACAAATCCAGTAATATAATCTCCGGAAGGCAAATTTTGGTCTAACTTATTCGTTGTCATATTTTTTATAATATCAAATGTCGCACAAAATATCAAGGCGACAAAATAAATATTGTGGATAAAAAATTTTTTCTAAGTTAAAATCTCGATATATGCGCACGTCTTATTCGGCTTTAACGACATACCAGCAATGCCCTCTGAGATTTAAATTTCAGGAAATCGACAGGATAAGGGTTCCAAAGGGCTTCGAGGCCATATTCGGCAGTATTATCCATTCCTGCCTCAAATTTATGTTTGAGCGGAGTCCTCTCTACCCCACCGTAGACCAGGTTATAGATCATTTCCAAAATCAATGGCAGGACAATAAAGTTGCCAACCTTAAGCCCCAAGCGGACGAGGAAAAAGCACATCATGAAGAAGGCATAGAAATCCTGAAAAAATTTTACAAGAAAAATCAGCCGTGGAATTTCGACGTAGTCGATCTTGAATCGAGATTCGAAGTTTTAATTCCCGACCCGGAAACCGGCGAACAGCACATTCTCGCGGGCATCATCGACCGCATCGACAAAAACCAGGAAAAAGAAACTTTTGAGATAATCGATTACAAGACATCGAAACGGATGCCGTCGCAGGAAAACCTCGACAAGGATCTCCAGATGTCGATTTATCATCTCGGCATTTCCCGACGCTGGCCACACGTCAAACCAGGAAATATAAAATTAAGTTTGTATTTTCTGAAACACGGGGAGAAAATAACCACGAGCCGCTCGCAGGAAGATTTGGAAAAAACGAAAATTTTCGTCATAGGGTTGATACGCGAAATCAAAGGCCGGCTCGAGAAAAAAGACTTTCCCCCCTACCCTACCGCCCTCTGCGGCTGGTGCGGATATAAGCCGATGTGCCCGATGTTCAAGCATTTCTACTTGAAAAAATCCGAGCCGAAAAGCCAGGAAGAAATAAATTCGGCCGTGAGGGAATATTTCGAACTTAAAAATAAAAACCAGGAAAACAACAAACGCATCGCCGAAATACAGGCCCTTATATACCAGTTTATGAAACAGGAAAGCGTGGACAGGGTTTTCGGCGAAAACGGCTATCTCACCAAAGCCCTGCAGGAACGGCTTGTTTATGACATGAAAAAAATCAAGGAAATATTGGAAGAAATGGGCAAATGGGACGAAGTAACCACAAAAAAGCAATTCCCTACTCTCAAAGCCTCGAAATTAAAGAAAAAAACCGGAGTATAATAAATCTCCGATAAAGGTCGACACTTAAATAAATAGATTTTAAAAATGAAAAAAATTCTTTGGATTGGAATAATTATTCTTCTTATTGGAATAATTTGTGGGTTTTTAGCCGGGGCAATGAATAATAACAAGCCAATAGTTTCATTTTTGTACGGAACCAATCAAGCTATGTGGCTATTTGTCGCAGTGTTAGGAGCAATATTAACGATAGTCGGGTTAATTGGAGTCATAGTTAAGGCAATCAGAAAATAATCTTGTCATCATTTAAGTATTTAATAAAAATAAGAAATAAACATCGGAACTTGCTCGCTTTGGTGGACGATTTTCGCCTGCCCGTAGGCCCCGCGGCCGAGGGAACTCTTGATTGGGAATGATTTTTGGTTTTGCGTAAAAATAATAAAAGCCGCATGTATTACATCGCATGCGGCCTTATGCTTCTTCTATCACTTTCTTTCTTTAAGAGCTAAGTTAGGATTATTTTGCCTAATCATAAGGCGTATGAATTCCCAGGTCTTCTAAGGTTGGAAGATTAGGGTCTGCCCCGTCAAATTGGACATTTCCACATTTAAGTCTTAAGGCCTCCATTTTTGTCTTTGGATTTTCTAACAGTTCCCGACAGGTATCAACATATTGCCTTTTTAGGGCGGCTAACTTTGCTTTGAACTCGATCTTTCTATTATTTAAATTTTCCTGTTTGGTCGCCCAAGCCGTCTCCATATCATCAATTTTCTTTTCGCTATTAGTTAAACTTTTATTCACAAACTCTTGATCATCAAGTCGCCTTTGAAGCTTGGCATAAGTTGCGGAAAAATTTGCTCTCCGGCTATTTTGCTGACTCGCTTCGGCATTATAAGAATCAACTTCACCTTTATCTCTCGGATTGGGCTTCCATGAATTGTGTTGCCTTATCTCGGCATTCAATTGATCATTTTCGCTTTTATATGTTGCGAAATCCGCCTCTAGTTGCTCGACATTCTGGTCAAATATCCTCACATTTTCATTGTGGAACTTAATAATAGAATCCAACCGTTGTTTCGTGGCATTAAGGGCCACCTGTTCAGACCTCATCCCTATTTTTTCGGTTTCTAATGCGCTAATATCGCGCTCAATCGCGGACACACGCTGGCCCGCCGTTTGAGCCAAAACATTAACGACCAACATCATTAAAACCACAACCACCGCCAAAAACATTCCTGTCTTTTTCATTCTCTTCATCTTCTCCTCCTTTTTTTTGGACTGTTTGTGGGTTTACTTCTCTTACTTCTCTTCTTCGCGCCAATTATTCTGTTATCAACGAACTTTCTGAAGATATCATCTCTCGGTTAATTTGTCAAACTCGCTGGGGCGGACGATTTTCGAACCCTGAATTGGATTACAATAAAGAAAGAATTAGAAATGATTCCGGCGGTTGCATGAAATATAAAAGGGCGACTAAAATTGGTCGCCCTTTTATATTTTTATTTCGAAACACCTGCTAAATTCCTTTATATATCTATTTGCTGTAAAACTTTTTATTCATCACCGCTAACTCTTCTTTAAGCGGCCGAAGCCCTATTTTTTTTCTCCTCGCATTAACGTTTTTTATATCCTCTATCGGCTGAGAAATAATTCTGTTATGTTTGAGGTCCCTTTGAAACTGAGTGCCGTACAGTTGCTTCTTCTCTTCGCGAAGAAGAATCCTGTCGGTCAAATAGGCTTGCTCTTTTTTCGCAAAATCGCAGCGTTCGAGACAATTTTTTTGCAATTCCAGATCATAATCTTGGTGCTGAACTAAAAGAAAAAAATAAAAAATTCCCTTTTTGCCGATAAGTTTTGAGGTTGGATAACCATATTGATTGATAATTCGATGAATTCTAGCGTTGTGCGCGGCGTCAACAAGATAAACTAAATAATTGATCAGTCCTAATTCCATTTTAGTCTTGGGTTTTCGCTTTTTGCCGTCTTCGCCCCAGTTAATAAGTGGTTCGGTTAATTTTTTATTTGCCCATGCATTTCTTAATCCCTGATCGATGTCGAACATTTCCTTGATTTCTTTCATTAATTTTTGATTCAATTTCGATTTCATATAATCATAATATTACATTAAAAATTAGAAAAATAAAAATAAAAAGAGGTACGGATCTGAGATCTTTCCCTCTTTTAGACGCTAGAGTAATAGTCTAGCCAAAGCTTTGGAAATTTCCGCTTCCGTGTGAAGTTGCACAAAGTACCACTGCCCACTGGGATTAATTTCCAAAAATACATAATCACCATCAGGGGTGACGATCATGTCGATGCATCCGAAGCGCAAGCCAAGCATTTTCATAAAACGTCGCAGGCTTCCCTCAATATTTATAGGAAGGGATGTCCGCTCCATTTTAACGTCGAAGTCATTTAGCTTAGGCTTTCTCCGCCAATCCAAACTGATTAATTCGTCTCCTTGCGAATTGATTCTGGCCGGGAAAATTTCCTCGCCAACAATGGTGATCCTTAGTTCGTATGCTTTTGGGACATGAACTTGGAATATTGAAGGGGACATTTTAACCGTGTCGATATTTGCCAAATGCTCAGGGGTCACTATGTTTGTGTATAAGACTTTATTCATCATAGGACTGGCGCCGAGCAGTTTGACGATAATATTGCCGCCGTGCTTTTTGTAAAATGCTTTAACTTTCTCGGGATCAGATGTTGCCAGCGTATCCGGAAATACCAAACCCGCTTTTCTAGCCATGGCAAGTTGGTATATCTTATTCTCCGCCTTCTCAATTGCCCAAGGATCGTCAATCCATTTCTTGTGCTGGAAAACGGACCATAGAGCCGTTCTCATCGCTCCAAATTGTCTCTGGATAAATTGCCGATATTCTGCCGGTTCAAACTGTATCAGTTCAACAGGCAGATGCGGCTTCATATACCAAATTGCAGAAAAGTCTTCAATGTCATAATCTATTCCGTCGACGATGACTCGATAGTTTATTTCCCCGTTAACTGTTTCAAATACCAGATATTCGCCATCAAGGCATTTATCCTGTTTGAATAAAACGGCATCTTGTCCTGCTTTTTTCAACTCAGCCAAAACTACGTTAAACGCGGAAACTTCGTAAGAACCAGAATTCCCTATAGCCAATATCATGAGCGTCACCTCCTTTCTTCTTATTAATTGCAAGGATTAGGAAGGATGATTTATATCATCTTTCCTATGTCATCAATTACGTCCAATCGAAGCAATCGATATCGGTCCATATGCCGCTGGTAGTGCCAGCCATGGCGCCGTCACGATGCTCCAGGAAGCCTAGAATAAAAGGCAATTCAGCAACAGGTTGCTGATTAGATGCTTCTTTTATATCTAGCATTTTCGCTGTGCATTTATCCATTTCTCTCCCCCTTTCTTTTCTCTTTTTTGTCAAATTTCACTCCAAAACAAAGATAGCATAAGACGTGTTGTTTGTCAAACTCGCTGTAGCGGACGATTTTCACCTGCCCGTAGGCCGCGGCCGAGGGAACTCTGGACCTGCCTGCCGGCAGGCAGGTTGGGTTACAATCAAAAAAGAATTGAATGAAGTCTTTAGTTTTGCACAAAAAGAAAGCCACTGGGTTGTCCCAGCGGCTTTTTAGTTTACTACGGAGGTGCCGCCCGTCATTTTAATCACTTTTTGTAAGGCCTCGATGTGCGCCTTTGCCTTGCAACAACAGTTAAGTTTGCGATCTTTCAAAACCTCTTTTTCCAGGCGCCTAATTTCCATTCCGGCTATTTCCCGATAAACCATCTTGTGATCCTCTACTTCGGGCACCCAACCCAGTTTTTGCGTACGGTTCAAAATATTTCCGCAAAGTTCGATTATTCTGGTCGGTACAAAATCTTTCAAGAAGTCATTGATTGCGGTGCGGTTTTTTTTGAATGCTAAGCGCAGAGCGCAGCATTCCTTTTCTTCAAAAATTACCATTCGGGGATCATCATGTATCATCGTCTTAACGCCTCCTTTTTCAAGAAATTTTCGTGGCGATTGCCTGAAGCATTATTTCCTGCCGAGTGCCACAGGAACCACATTTAACTTCCTTTAACCCCCAATCCTTACCTGCGCCGTAACCAGAACTTATTTTTTTACGATACGGCAGAGGAACTTCAAAAACGTTCATCTCCAATCCTTTGCCGCACTCAATGCACGGCAATATTGCTTTCAAATCTTTTCTCGCTTTTCTTTTTGCCATAAATCCTCCCTTTCTCCGTATTTTACAAGGTTCAAAATAGACAAAAACCACCAAATTTTATTTGGCTACATTATACCAAGAATGATTTAAAAAGTCAATAGGGCTCGCTGTGACGGACGATGATTTTCCCAATTAAAAATAGTGCTCTTAGTTCTATTATAAATTTCCCGCGCCCGTCCGCTGTGCCCGCCCGTAGCCCATAGGGCGAAGGAGGGTAGCTTTTATACGAAGGAGGATTCGCCTAATTTTTGTCGGCTAGATAGGTTTCTATAATTTTAATGTCTTTAATGTCCTTATCTCTGCCAATCATTTTTTTCCACTTCAAAACTTCTTTCAATTTTACAAAGGGCAAACCATCAATAATTTCGGCTTCATTTATCAATTTTTGGATATCCCATTCGCCCGGACCCCAATCTTTCCAAAGTTCAATATCGTTTTTGTCTAAATAGAATTCTCCGGCGCGAAATTCTTTTATCTTCCACCCGGGCATATCTTTATAATCATCAAAAACATCTTCTGCAACAATAACATCCAAGTCCCGGGATTTTCTTAGCCCCTCGCACATATCGGCCCGCTCCCAAAAACCGCATACTTGCCACAAGGCAAATTCAATTCTTTCAATTTTTTAAATAAATCTTTATCCATAAATTTACTGCGCCTAATTTTTTGTTTGGCCAAGGCATAAATTATTTTCTTTCCGCCACATCACCTCTTGTACTAGTAATTTTAGATTAGTGATTATTATTTTTCTTAATTAGAATTTTTATCTTATTTTATCATTCTTAAGATATCCTCAAATCTTACATCCACAACTTTCAAGTCTTTTAATTTAAGTGGAATACAATGACCGATGGCATTGCGAGATGGAATCGCCTTGTTTATCGTTGCTGCGAAAGAATTCTTATCCTTCTCATTAAGATATGGCAAAAAATCGTTCCAATTTTCCTTATAAATAATGATTTCTTTAAGTTGCCCTAGATGAGTGTATTCAAGCTCATCATTTCTTTCCACTGCATGATAGGGGGTTTTTTTGATAGTATCCTCAACTTCCACCTGTATGCCACTAGGAATACAATTTTTCCACCAATCAACTTTCTGATTTAGCACTTTCCTAATTAATTCTCTTAAAGTATTTTCTACGGCGTACAAAGCTTGATATGCATTCGCCATTTTACCCAGATTTACCTCTGTTTTGTTTGGAATGGCGAGGCCAGAAAAAGGCAGAGGCTTACTCTTTATTTTACGGTTTTTGCTAATTTTTTGAATTATATCCTGTATAGTTTTATAAGAATTACCTTTGATTTTTCTTTTGGGAGGCATATAGCCTAAAATACCGGGAATTTTTTTATAGACTCCGACCTTTACTCTTTTAGCTAATCCCAGTTTTTCAGCTTTTTTAAGCAAACCACTAACTGCTGTATTGTGTATCCCTACTATTTTGGCAATCTCGGTATAGTGGCTTTTTCCATTTGCTTTTCTTAATACCTCAATACTTTTTTTGGTTTTGGCATACTCTTTGCAATTCTCTTTCAAAATTTCAACGTTTTCCATTGTTGTTCTTTTGTATCGTCTTTTTAATACCTTTCAAAATTTCATTGGCTCGGTTATTATCCATTCCGAGTATTTTTGCGACACTGTTTTGCCCTAGATCGGTGTTTAAATAAAGGTTTGACACGCCAATACGTTCTAAAAGATCGATAATACGATCATCGCCAATCAATTTTGTTTTTCTTTTTAATGATGACTGTTTATTATCTTTTTTCTTCGCCATGGAATTATTTTTTTATTTTTACTTTTAATGCGATTTTTTAATACCTTCGAGTATTTTATTAACTTTGGCCTTTTCAATGCCTAAATGTGCGCGAATCTTATTGCGATCGAGATTAGTTTTATTTAATTCTAGGGCAAGAAGAGATTCGAGTAAATAAATAGCTCGATCTAACTTTTTATCAAGAGGATGCTTATTACTTATTTTTACCATGTTGATTAGGATTAATGTTTTTAACAATACGACTTACTCGATATATATCCACGCCTACTATTTCTCTGATTTTTACTTGCGAAACTCCAGCCAATGCGAGTTCTAAAATAAATCTATCTCTTTCAATATCTTCTAAATTATCGGATGGCTTTAATTTTTTTTGCATAATTTTACGATTTTTTGTTTTTATTAATTTTCTTAAGTTCGGATAATTCTTTATTCACATAATTACCCGATCGACCTAAAATCCCCGCTATATCAGAAGGTGTTAGCCCTAAACTTTTTAGAACACTAATCTGATCCCTCAATGTAACAATATTATCTTGCTTATTTCTCACAAGTAGACCAATTACTACTTTAAGCAGTCTGTTGGTCTCCTGTTGTACTTTTTCATTCACCATAAAAAGTGTGTAATTTAATAATATTTTTGGATAACGCTATATTAATTTAGCTTTATTTTATGGGCTAAAATACGACTATATATTATCCAATATCCACTATATTACAAAAACAGAGAAACTTTACAAGTACTTCCCTGTGGATAAACTCAAAACAGTAATTTCAATCATTTTTTACGCCTAAAATCAACGGCTCACCCTGAGCGCTAGTCGAATGGGTTGAGCCGTTAAAAATCATACTTTCCCGAGGAAAACAAAAAAGTGGATGTCGGTTTTTGGCTTTAAAACAGAAAGCCACTGACAGTGCCAGTGGCTTAATATACAAAAAAATTTATCTTTTTGATTTACCCTTTTATTCTCTCCCTGCCCTTTCGTGATAATCTTTAGGAACATAGGTCGCATCGGGCACTGCAACCCAACATACTACATAGGATATAATCCCAACCCCGCACAAGACTGCAACCACCCAACCAATCCTCACGATGGTCAAGTTTACCCCGAAGTAGTAAGCGACTCCCGCACATACGCCTCCTATCGCCCCCTCTTTTTGAGATTCGCACGAACCTTGGTTTCCCGTTTTTGTCCACAGGATTTGTCTCACCTGCGCATCCCGTCAAAGTCAACGAAAGGAAACTGGTAATCACTAAAAGAGCAACAAATTTTTTCATAATATCCCCCTTTTTGCGGATTTTGGTGTCAAAAAACCACCAAATTTTATCTGATTACATTATACTAAGAATGATTAAAAAAGTCAATATCGCAGATTTTTCTAGCCCGAGGAAAACAAAAAAGCGGATGTTGGCCTGCCACATTTTATGTGGCTTTTGGCCGCGATCCGCTTTTAATCGTGGGATTCGTGCGATTTTAAAAATTCACTTTGGCGCCAATGAACTTTGCATCGGGGAAATACCATGCGATTTTGTCTTTTATTAACCCCTCAATCCTCTCTCGAAGATAAGGCTCGAGACAAATCGTACGCCCGGTGAAATTTTCCACCGTAGCGATGATTTCTTCACCCAATCCTCCTTGCAGAAGATCGGGGGGAAAGAAAGCCGAAACCCTGCGTACTCCGCAACGAATATACAACTCCCCCTGCACCAATCCGCACAACGTGGAACACAATTTTAACAACCTTCTTTTGCCATACGAATCTGAAACACCCTGAACAGTCATAACTATCATCTCTTTTCTCCTCCCTCTCTTTGAGATTTTCAAAACAACCAATTTCTGTTTTGTTGCCGATGGTTGGAATGATTAAGGTTCAATAGGTCTGTTCCCATTCCGGATATCCTCGACTTCCTTTTCTTTGTATAAACGGCGAAGAATCAAACCTTCATAACCCAACATGCATACCGAAAAGAAAATTGCCCAAACAACTACAGCATCTTTACTCGGCTCAATTACCCATACCCCACCAAGCGCCAAAAGACCACAAATGATAGTGATAAAAATTGCTTTCAATCAATTTGACATTTCCCCACTCCTTCCAAAAATAGATTTTTTGATGTCAAAATAACCAAATTTTGTTTGGCTACATTGTATCAAGAATGATTAAAAAAGTCAACTCCGATTGACCTAAACTAGGTTTAGCTGAAAAGAAAATTTCACAGGCCTTTGCAGTTGGCAGCCGGGGTGTAGCCGGCTTTTTCAGCTTCTTCGATTGAAGAAAACCAAACTTTGTTTTCTTCTTTGATGCGCGAAGCACCGGAACACCACGGGATAATAATATTTGGCACCATTCTTACTGGCCACGAGCATTTTTTCTCCTTGTGCTATTATTTTGGCAGTGCTTGAAGCTACTATTCCCCGCTTCGGACACGCTGAAACTGTTATTTTCGATATTTTCAATAGTGATTGGCGTTTTATTTTCTCTCAAGCTCGAAAGCCTGCCCTAAACCAAAACTAATTAAGGCAACCAAAATAATGACTATTATAATGACTAAATCGCTCTCAAAAGGCTTTATTTTTGCCTTAACAACCCTGAGCTTGTCGAATGGGTTGACTTTTTTAATTTCGTCTGATAAATTAGACATATTGTAAATTCATGGCTATCCCGCCTTCGGCGGGATGCTCAAATCTTTGGAAACTTATGGCTACCCCGCCGATGGCGGGGTGCTCATAATTTCACAAATTTTATTCTAAAATTTAGAAATTATGGCACATACTAAATCTGGAGGCACAACTAGAAATGTTCGGGATTCACAACCTAAATTTTTAGGAGTGAAGCTTTTCGCGGGCCAACCGGCGAAACCCGGCTCCATCCTGGTGCGCCAGCGGGGAACAAAAATACTCGCCGGTAAAAACGTTTGCCAAGGCAGAGATGACACGCTTTATTCTATTGCCAGCGGAATTGTTAAATTTTCCACAAAACGAAAAACAAACTTTGACGGAAAAAAGAAAACTTTGCCCTTAGTCAGCGTGGAATAAAACTTATTCTTCAGGCTTAACCTCAAGTTGGAAAGTTGCTTTACGGTCTCCTTTTTGGACCGTTATTTCGTGTTTGCCTATCTCTTTGATGGGTTTTTCAAGCTTGATATACTCAAGAGGAATTTTGCCCTTCAATTTTTCTTCAAGGAGCCCGGCGATTTCTTTGACATCAAATCCGTCAAACAGGTGTCCTTTTTCGTTCACTTTTCTTTCGACAACAAATACGGCGTCCTTCAGCGATTCAAGTAATTTCTCGAATAAATCTTCCTGAACAAGCCTCTTCTTAAATTCCTGCGCCTTTTTTAATTCGGCGTCTTTCAATGATGCCGGAGTTGCCAAAACAGCCAACTTCCGGGCTAATAGAAAATTCCGCGCGTATCCGCCCTTTGCTTCTTTTGTTTCCCATTTTTTGCCGATTCCCGGCACATCTTGTAATAAAATAATCCTCATCCCGTTAGAAGCAGGTCGCGGTCGGCACCTGCAAATAATTATATCGTTGATAATTTAAACATTTTTCTTTCATATTAATGGTATATATATTTACACTACGCGACCGCGGCTTCTAACGGGATTCTCCCATTAGAGATAGGAAATGCTTTAGCATTCCCGTAAAACTTAATTTATAATTTCTCATTGTAATCATATTATTTCTATTTTATTTTCCGTTAGAATTTCAAAGTTTGGATCTCTAACGGGATTCATTTATTTGCTATTTAATATTTCTATCGCTTTTGCCATTTGGGAATCATTGCCCGCTTTGATATCTTTATCGGTCACTTTTATCTCCACATCGGGCGTCAGGCCTTTTTCGGAAATGGAACGGCCATTGGGAGTGAGCCAACGCGCAATGGTCACTTTAACGGAGGTGTCGTTCGTAACGGAAAATAATTCCTGAACCGAACCTTTGCCAAAAGTTTTTTCTCCGACCAGAGTAGCGAGTTTGTAATCCTGCAGAGCTCCGGCGAGTATTTCCGTAGCCGAAGCGCTGCCCTTATCTACCAAAACGACAAAAGGTAAATTCTTAAATATATCATAGCCCCTGCTCCTGTAATCGTTTTGGTCATGATTTCCGAAATCTTCGATTGCAACCACTTTGCCGACCGGCAAAAACCAGCTGGCAATATCTACGCTCGCTTCAAGATACCCGCCGGCATTTCCCCGCAAATCAAGAATCAGTTTGGAACTTCCCGAATCTATCATTTTACGCAAAGCATTCCGAAAAGCATCGGGAGAATTTTCCGAAAAATTATAAAGACTTATCACAAAAATCCCTCCTGCTTTTTTTTCGGTATCTACGATAGGAATGTTGATTGTATCGCGAGTAATTTTAAACTCGAGAGGTTCTTTTTCCCCTTCGCGACCGATAGTAAGAGAAACTTGCGTACCAATCTCCCCTCTTATAAGAGAAATTGCTTCGTCAACGGCCATGTCCACGGTCGAGGTGCCGTTTATTTTTAAAATTTTATCGCCCGCCTTGATTCCTGCACGATATGCAGGCGTATCTTTCAGCGGCGTAATCACTGTTAGTATGTTGTCGCGTATGCCGATTTCAAATCCTACTCCGGAAAATTGCCCTTTAACGGTGCTCTCGAAAAGTTCTGATTCTTTGGGCGGGAAAAACACCGTGTAAGGATCGTTTAGAGACTTCACCATGCCGCCTACCGCGCCCCAAACCATTTTTTGACGGTCTAAATCATTACGGCCCACATATTTCGATTCAATATCATTCCAGACGGCCCAGAAAGGCGAAAAATCAATCTGGGGAGGCTTTTCGGCCTCCTTATTTAATAAAACGGTTACCTTGTCGATTGCTGGCCGGTTGGAATACCCGAAATAGACGCCCACTACAAAAACAGCCGCCATAAGCGCTACGATTAATCCCAACAACATGGCCCTTTTTACGGACTTGGATAACATATCGTCTATTATCGCAAAAAGTAATTAGCGGGTCAACCCCGCACCTTTCTAAATTAAGAACATAATTAAGGTTTTAATTACCGAAAGGTGCGGGGTCAATATAATCAAATATAATCAACAAAATATTCACCGTTTAAACCCAATTTATTTTTGAAAGCTGATTTCTATGATGATATACTGTTTGTGTAATGGAAATAAAAATTTACAACACTCTTACCCGCAAAAAAGAAATTTTCAAACCGCTTCACGATAAAAAAGTGGGTATTTACACCTGCGGCCCGACCGTTTACGACACAGCTCACATAGGAAATCTGCGCACCTATATTTTTGAAGACATTCTAAAGCGAGTTTTGATTTATAACGGATACAAAGTAAAACATATAATGAACATCACCGATGTCGATGATAAAATCATTAAAAAAATGCAAAGGGAAAATAAACCCATTAAAGAAATCACCGAACCGCTTATTAAAATTTTCTTTCATGATTTAAAAAATCTCAACGTTGAAAAAGCAACCGCATATCCAAAAGCGACAGAAACAATTAAAGAAATTATCCGATTAATAAACGTGCTTTTAGAAAAAGGGTATGCTTATAAAGGAAATGACGGCTCAATTTATTTCGATATTTCGAAATTCAAAAATTATGGCCGACTTTCGCAATTAGAACAGCGTAAGATTAAAAACGGAGCGCGCATAAGTTCTGACGAGTTACGGCAAACGGCAAGCAGCTGATTTCGCGCTGTGGAAATCGACAAAGCCGAATGAACCGTCTTGGCCCTCCCCTTTCGGGCCTGGCCGGCCGGGCTGGCACATCGAATGCTCGGCAATAAGCATGAAGTATTTGGGAAAAAGTTTTGACATTCACGCGGGCGCGGTGGACTTGATTTTTCCTCACCACGAAAATGAAATTGCCCAGTCGGAAGCCGCCACAGGAAAAAAATTCGTAAACTTTTGGATAGAAGGCGAGCATCTTCTGGTTGACGGCAAAAAGATGTCGAAATCGCTCGGAAATTTTTACACTTTAAACGAAATCGAAAAGCGAGGATTCAATCCCCTCGCCTTCCGTTATCTTATTCTCACAAGTCACTACCGTTCGCAATTGAATTTCACCTGGAAATCGCTGGAAGCGGCGGAGCACGCACTGAATAATCTGAAACAAGCCATCCCAAATATTAAAATTGAAAACAAAAAAACCAAACCTAATCCCCTGCTCTCGCGCCAACTGGAAGGAAAATTTTTAAAAGCTGCGAATGACGACCTAAATATGCCTCAAGCGCTATCAATTATTTGGGAAACCGTCAGACATTCAGCGATTAATACAATGGAAAAACAAAAACTTATCTTAAAATTCGACAGGATTCTGGGTTTAGGATTGGGGAAAATCGAATCTTTTTCAATTCCTGCCGAAATAAGGACTCTAGCCGAGAAACGGAAACGATTTCGCGAAGAAAAAAAGTGGGAAGAAGCCGACGCCATCCGCGAAGAACTTGAAAAAAAAGGCTGGATAGTTAAAGATACTAATATAGGAACAGAAATTATGAAAATTAAGGAGCGTTAGCGACTATAATTTTCTAACCCCCTCTTTTACACCCGTAATTCTTATAAAACTGGCACTAAATTAAAAAATTCCGCAAATTAGAACAATTAAATTATCAATTTATGTTATCGGGGTTAAAAGAGGGGGTGATGATTTTTATAGTCGTTTCACTCCTTAAAAATCAATCACATGGCTGACCAAAAAGCAAGCGCAATATCATATCTTCGCATGCCGCCCCAAGATCTTGAGGCGGAAATGGCCGTCTTGGGAGCCCTAATGCTTGACGGAAACGCAATATTGCAAATTGTGGATGTTTTGAATCCCGAGGATTTTTACCGCGAAGATCACCATTTGATTTACAATACAATGCTCGATTTGTTCGGCCAGCAGGCTCCTCTCGATATTCGCTCGGTCGGAAGCCGTTTAAAAGAAAAGAAGCAACTTGATAAAGTAGGCGGCCACACTTATCTCACCGAATTGGTAAACGGCGTACCAAGCGCCTCCAGCGCCAAACATTATGCCGAAATCGTCCGGAAAAAAAGTATATTGAGACATTTAATAGAGGCTGCAAATCACATTCATCAATTGGGATATAAAGAGGATGAGGACCTGGATTACCTTTTGGACGAAGCGGAGCAAAAAATTTATCACATTGCGAACATTTCTCTCCGCCAAAATTTTATAAATCTAAAGACGGCACTGGATGAAGCCTGGGAACGCATAGATAAACTACATAAAGGAGAAAGTAAAACGCGCGGTGTTCCCACCGGTTTCACGCGTCTAGATAATCTTATAGACGGTTTGCAAAAAGCCGATTTCGTTGTTTTAGCTGCCCGGCCGTCTTTGGGAAAAACCTCTTTAGCTCTTGATATCGCCCGCCATGCCGCCTGCGACTACAATATTCCGGTTGGCTTTTTCAGCTTAGAAATGTCTGCCCAGCAGCTGATTGACCGTCTTTTAGCTGCCGAGGCGCGCGTTGATTCATGGAAATTAAGAACCGGCAGCCTGACGGAAAAATATGAGTTTTCCAGCCTTCAAAATGCCCTAGGCAGACTTTCCAAAGCTCCTATTTATTTTGAGGATGCGCCTTCGCTTACCGTTCTCCAGATACGCGCCATGGCCCGCCGACTACAAAACGATATCGCCCACGAGCACAAAAGCGGATTAGGACTTTTGATTATAGACTATCTCCAATTGATCACGCCTCGCCATGAAATAAATAATCCAGTCCAGCAAATGACAGAGATTTCCCGCGCCCTTAAATCCCTAGCTAGAGAATTAAATGTGCCTGTATTGGCGATTTCCCAGCTAAGCCGCGCAGTTGAACAACGCCCTGGAGGCATTCCCAGGCTTTCAGATTTGCGCGAGTCAGGCTCAATTGAACAGGATGCTGATCTTGTTATGTTTATTCATAGAGAAGATAAATATAATGAAAAAAGCGATAGAAAAAATTTTGCCGAGATTCGCGTTGAAAAGCATAGAAACGGACCGACAGGAATAGTTGAATTATATTTTCAAGACAAGATAAGTAGTTTTGACGACCCAGAAAAAAATATCAAAGAAGATAATGTCTTCTAATTCAATCCAAAAACTGAAAGAATATTTTGAGCGTTTTCCCGGCATTGGGCCCCGACAAGCCCAACGTTTTGTCTACTGGCTTCTTGGCGAAGACCCCGCATTTATAAAAGGCTTAAGCGAAACGCTTCTCAAGTTAAAACAAGACGCAAATCAATGCAGCCGTTGCTTTCGTTTCTATATCGGCAATACCAGCGAAAATCTATGCCGTCCCTGCAGTGATCCGAATCGAGATGATTCCCGCCTCATGGTGGTAGAAAAAGATACGGATTTGGAAAACATTGAAAAAACCGGCGTTTATAATGGCTGTTATTTCATCTTAGGTGATGTCATTCCGTTTGGAAAAACAATCCCGGAAAATATCCATCTTAAAGAACTATATGCCCGCACAGAACAGGACTCGAAAAAAGAACTTCTTAAAGAAATAATTTTGGCGTTTAACGCTACGGCCGAAGGAGATAATACGACGCGCTATATCGAAAAAATTCTCGAACCGCTTTCCAAAAAATACTCGGTTAAAATCAGCCGCTTTGGCCGCGGCCTTTCAACCGGAACCGAATTGGAATACATCGATCGAGATACCCTGAAAAATGCTCTTGAAAACAGGAAATGAGGTTTTGCTCAAGGAGAGTAAAATAAAACCTTGGCTCCGACACAATTTGTCCATATGGACAAATTGTGTCGGAGCACAATTCAATAATGCGGAAAGTTTAAATTTAAAACCCCGGCGTACGCCGGGGTTTTAAATTTAGAATTCACTTATTGCGATTTTGGCATAAATCTGCCGGTGGCCTTTTCTTGTTTGCTGCCGTGTTTTTGAATGATATTTTAGATTGACTATTCTTTTCCCTCTTTCCTCTTTTAGCCATTTACCGTCAATTTTCACGCCTTTGATATAAGGATTACCTACTTTGATTTCACCTTCACTTACCAAAAGAAGAACTTTTTCAAAATGAACAATGTCCCCCCGTTTAGATTTTTCAACGCGCTCTACCCGAACAACGTCGCCGGGTTTTACCAAATACTGCTTGCCTCCTGTTTCTATCACTGCGAATTTATCGGTTTTCATATAAATTGAATGTTACTCGATTTCTTCGGGCTTGTCTAGCAACGCCTGCTCTGCGCCGAAGTTTTCGTCCGTGATACGCAAAACATCTTTGTCTATTTTTTGGAGCTCTTTATTCGCGCTGTTATATGCATTAACAGTTGTTCCCAAACCACTGCCTACTTTTACTATAAACTGCTGGTACGAATTAAGATGCCTTCCTAAATCCTCCACTTTTTTGCGAATTTCTTTTGCCGATTCTTCAATTTTCAAGGCGCGCAAACCCTGTAAAACGGTCTGTAAATAAGCCAAAAATGAAGTCGGCGAAACAATAATCACATGCCTTTCATTAAAAGCGTATTCAATCAAATCTTTCGTGTTGGTTTTTATCGCGCCAACCTGATTAACGAGCAAATCGTAATAAATCGCTTCCGCAGGAATGAACATAAAAGCGAAATCCATTGTATCTTCGCTGAGGCCTGATATATTTAGAGGTTTCGTCAATACGATTTTTGAGGTCCATCTTGAATGCTTTCTCCAATTTTTCCTTTTCCATAGGATCTCGTTCACCCAAAATCCTGTTGTAATTTTCCAAAGAAAATTTTGAATCAATGGGAATAATTTTATCTTTAACGAAAACAACCGCGTCGACAATTTCTCCGTCTTTGAATTTATACTGCATTTGGTAACTTTTCGGAGGCAGGACGTTTTTTAATACCGTTTCAAGATAATATTCCCCGAGCACTCCGCGTTGCTTCGGATTTTTTAAAATATCCTGAAGATTTTGAAGCTGATCCGCAAAACCCATAACCTGTTTTTGTCCCTCCCCTACTTTTACCAATTCTTGCGTAATTTCTTTTATAAGTCTTGTCGTGTGTCCGGATTGTTCCTGCATAACCCGGTTTGATTCTCCTAATTTCATATCGAGAGTGCCGCGAATTTCCTTAAGTTGTTCCTGAAGCATTAAAATCGCTCCAGAATCCTCTTTTTCCGTTTTCTTTTTTTGACTAAGAAACCAAAATAAGCCCCCGCCAGCGATAACGCCAACGACAACCGCTAAAATTATCAAAATGAATTGTGACATGCCAAATTTACCCAAGAGGGCAAGTGAATGATAAATGAACGTCGACCGATTGGCTGTAAATTTGAGCACCCCGCCCTTTTGGCGCTGTGCTCAATTCCGCAATGCGCGGGCGCCGAATAGGTGCACCCTGTTATGGTTGGAGCGCATTGCCGTTTTATAATTTTTAAACTCAATGTATTCATAGTTTTATTATAGCATCTCGCGCCCAAAAGGGCGGGGTAAGGTTTTGCAACCACAATTTGTCGCTATACTCCAAATCGTGGGCAAATGCCTTATCTTAATAAAATTTCTACCATAAGGAAAGCGATATAAAGTAAAAGTAAAAACATTCCCTCCTTTCGGGTAATTTTCCGGTCGGTACGGAGAAAAATAAGAAAAAACAGCGCGGAAACCATCATAAAAAAGCGCGCGGCGGCGAAAGGTGAAAAATTTGAAATACGAATAGGACAAATCAAGGCCACAACGCCTAATACCAGCGTGGCGCACATTATTACCGAGCCCATCTGGGTTCCGAGTATCATCCAGGTTTTGCCGGCTTTTGCGGAAGCTATCGAAAAATAAGTTTCGGGTAAACAATTACCCAACGCAACAATCAAAAGGCCGATTGAAACTATCGACACGCCTAAACTTGTGGAAAGATAAGAAGCAGACCTGACAATTACTTCGGCGCTTAAAAGTAGTAAAGCTAAACCAGCAAGCAATATTCCCAAATCTTTAAAAAAAACTTTAAGGCTTTTTACGGATTCCTTTTCGGCCGTATGGTCATAAATTCTAGTGAAACGCTTTCCTCTTTTGAAAAAAGCCACCAGATATAAACGAAGAAGGCCATTATCAAAATCATACCGTCGACTCTGGAAATAACGCCATCAAAAGCCAGTATCAACGGAAGTATCGCGATGAAAAGGGTAAAAAGCGAAGAAGAACGGACCGTTTTGCTATCCGTGGAAATCCCACCTGCTATAAAAGCCGCCAAAGCGATAACTAACGTCAAATCAGTCACATTGCCGCCGATAATATCGCCGAAAGAAAGCTCTGGAATTTTATTAAGAGCAGAAATGATGCCGACAAAAAGATTCGGGATAGATGTCCCGAACGCGATTATAATGAACGCGGCGACGAATTCCCGCCATCCTAAAAATTTGGCTATCCTTGCTAAAGCCGTAACCATCCATTTTCCGGATAATGCCAGAACAATACAAGAAATAACGAAAACAAAAATGTGAGTCCAAATCATGCGCTATTTATATTCTTTAATTCTTTTTTAATGGAATTATTATAGCAATATTCCGTTGATGGGTTAAAAAAATTACGCCGATTATTTCTCCCTGCCTATCGGCAAGCAGGCTTTTTTCGCTTATTAATAACCAACCGCTAAAGGCAAAGCAAAAACAAAGAGAAGCAAGGCGATAATGATGATAAAGATGATTTTTTTGACTTTGCCAGACATGGTTACATTGCGATAAATTTATTGACTTTCGTGTTCTTTACTAATAGCGAAATAAATCTCAAGGAGAGCAAAGAGTAAGCTAAGGACGAGCGGCCCCAATAAGAATCCGAGGGGCCCGAAAAAGCCGATACCGCCCAAGATAGAAAGAAGAATAAGAAATGGGTGAAGCCGCATTCCCCGTTCAACGAGTTTCGGTCCCAAAAAGTTGTCAACGAGTCCCACCGCTGTCACTCCCCAAAGAAGAAGGCCGGCCGCGAAAAGCGTCTCTCCGCTAAAGAAAAGGTAGAGAATTGCCGGAATAAGCACCAAGGCCGTTCCAATGCCGGGGATTAACGCGGCGATGGACGCAACACTACCCCACAGCACCGCATTGGGAACTCCGAAAATAGCGAATCCGACCGCGGTTAGTATGCCTTGAACAAGCGCCACCGCAAGATTCCCCTTGATGATTGAATTAATCGCCAATGCGAGTTTGTTAAGAATTGTTTCATTATGAATATCTTCTAAGGGGCTTAACGCGACAACCGCCTTTTTGAGTTTGTGACCATCCTTAAACAAGTAATACAGAGCGACAAGAAATATAAAGATGCCCACTATTGCTTTTGCAACATTCGCAAAAAGAGGGCCGAGATGCTGGAGCAGCCAGCTTAATCCCTGCCGCAAGTATTGGTTAACATCAACGGAGAATTCTATCGGCACAGGAGAAAATTTTGTGAGGCTCTGTATGGTATCACCCACGCCGCGAGAAAAATCAGTTGCGCCGCCGTTTTGTGCAAGAGAGGAGTAAAGCCCTACTGCTTCCTGAAAAATCTGTATGCCTAAAAATGCGAGAGGCACGATAACGACGACAAGAACGGAGACGGTGGCAAGTAGCGCCGCCAAGCCCTTTCTCTCTCGCGTAATCATGAGAGCCCTTTTGTGAACCGGTCCAAAAACGGTTGCAAAAACTATTGCCAAGATAAGCGCGTAGAGGAAAGGCTTAAAAATAAAAAAGGCAAGGACAAAAATTCCTGAGAGGAGAATGAGTAAAAAATAAAGTTCTGATTTTTGATGGTTCATATCATTTTTTCCGTTCCAGAAATTTTCATGGTATTTGCAGAAAGAAGATCCGTATCCCTGTCATTCAAGACTCATAATTGTTAGCCACGAATTAGGTCGTAACGAGGATTCATAGAGGGCGACATTTCCGAAAATGTTTTAAAGTAATTTAGACAATATTATTGATTTTAGACGCGTTAAGGATATATTATTTAATGATTTTAAATAAGTTCACCCCGTTATAAATAATAATGTGTGCCTAAATCATGGCGTTTTATTTTTATTATTATTTTCTTTGACGATAAAATACCGCTTGATAGCTTCGATTAATATCAATTTTATCATTGCCAAGCCGAAAAGCAAAACCCATTTGGAAAAATCGAGCGCTTGAGTTTTTAACAGTTCTTGAAATATCGGCAAATAAATCGCGGTTAAAAGCATTGCCACGCTAAAAATAATTGACGCGACTAAATAAAAATTAGAAAAAGGATTATATTGCCAGATGTTTTTTCTCAAATTCTTGCAGGCAAAAGCGTAAAAAAGACTGTCAACCGCCAAAGCGGCAAAAACCATCGTCCTGACTTCCCGAATAGCAACGCCTTTTTGGAGAAACCACAGAAATAAACCGATAAGGAATACATTGGTAACGATTCCGAAGCCGAATATGATTATTCTCATCTGACGGGTTAAAAGCGGACTATTCAAATGCTCCGGTTTTCTCTTCATTATGTTCTTTTCCTTCGGCTCGAAAGCTAGGGCGATTCCTTGCGGAGTATCTTCAATCAAATTCGCCCATAGAATCTGGGCCGGCAAAAGAGGAAGGGGCAGACCGGCGATAACGCTCGTTCCCACCAGGATTATTTCGGAAAAAGATTCGGAAATTAACAGCGTAAGTATCTTCCGGATATTATCGATGATGGCTCTTCCTTCGGCGACGGCGGCAACAATAACGGAGAAGTTATCGGTTAAAAGAACCAAATCGGAAACTTCTTTGGCCGCGTCAGTGCCTGAACCCAGCGCGATTCCGATGTGCGCTTTTTTGAGCGCCGGAGCGTCATTTATGCCGTCTCCGGTCATTGCTACTACCTCGCCTTTTTCCTGCCAAGCCTGAATAATTCTTAATTTTTGTTTAGGCTCAACGCGGCTATAAATTTCTATGTCGCTTAATTTTTTCTTAAATTCCTCGTCGCTTAAAACTTCAAGTTCGAATCCTTCAATGATATTTTTTTCCTCCGCCGGCAGACCTAATCCTAACGCTATTGCCCTAGCCGTCATCTTATGGTCACCTGTTACGATAATCGGTCTCATTCCCGCTGATCGGCAAATTTTAATCGCTTCTTTGACTTCATTTCTAATGGGGTCATGAAAAGCAATTAAGCCGGTGAAAGTCAAATTATTGTAAAAATCATCAATACAGTATTTCGGCGCGTTCATTTCCGAATTTTCTATTTTTCTGTAAGCGGTCGCCATAACCCGCTGGCCTTTACCCGCTAATTGTTCTACTTTTTCTTTTAGTTCTTTCCTTTTTTCCAAGGAAAGAAACTCTTCGCGTCCGTCAACATCCAAAAATTTCGACATTTTGAGCGCGACTTCCGGCGCACCGACCAGATAAAGAATGTTTTTTTCGGACGAAAGCCGATGGAGACTGGCCGCGAATTTACGGCCGGGATCGAATAATCTTTCTTCAATTTTCGGTTCGGCCTCATACAATTCTTTCTTATTAAGACCCGCTTGTATTCCAGCTAAAAGCAGGGCTTTTTCCGTCGGCCGCCACGAATAATCCATTTTTCAAGCGGTTCATCCGGATTCTCGATAAAAGCGTCATTGCAGAAAAGGGCGATTTTAAGAACTGAAATATGGGATTCGATTCCGTCTTTGTCGATTTCCTCCGAATATTTTTTGCCGTCGGAAAGAAGTTCTTTTTGCCCCGTAAAAATTCCGGAAACTTGCATTTTACCTTCGGTCAAGGTTCCGGTTTTATCCGTACAGATAATTGAGGTGCTGCCGAGAGTTTCGGCCGCAGCTATTTGCCTTACCAACCCTCTTTTTTTCAAAATCCTCTGCATGCCAAGAGCCAGAGTAACCGTTATCGCTATCGGCAATCCTTCGGGAATGGCTCCGACGGCAACGGCCACCGCCGTAGCAAACATTTGAAATAAATCTATGCCCCGTAAAACTCCTAAAATAAAAATCAGGATGGAAATAGCGCTGATAAGAATGCTAATGAATTTACTCAATTGTTTCACTCGGATCTGATAAGGCGTTTTTTCTTCTTCGGCGTTTTCAACAAGCGCGGAGATTTTTCCGATTTCGGTCTTTTTAGCGGTTGCGGTCGCCACTGCCATTCCCTGCCCTTCTTCAACAATGCAGCCCATATAGACCATATTATCCCTGTCTGCCAGCGGCGTTTTTTCATCAAGAACGCGGATTTCTTTTTCGGCAGGCATCCACTCCCCGGTCAAAACCGCCTCATTAATTTTTAAATGGAAAGATTCTATCGATCTTCCGTCAGCGGGAACTTTATAACCCGGCCTTAAAAGAAAGACGTCTCCCGGCGCGGTTTCGGATTGATCTATTTCTTTTTCATTCCCTTCTCTGATAACATAGGCCTTTACCTTGATGATTTTTTGAAGTTCGCTTAAAATCTTTGACGCTTTTTTCTCCTGGAAAAACCCGATAACGACATTTAAAAAAACTGTAACCCAGATAACGGCGCTGTCGGTATAATCTTTTAAAAATAAAGTGATGACGCCGGCAATAACTAAAATGTAAATCAAGGGGCTTTCAAACTGCCTTAAAAACAGGCGAAAAGAAGAATGGGACTTTTCTTCTTTGAGGACGTTCAAACCAAAAAGCCGATGGCGTTCTTTCACCTCGGTTTCTTTTAATCCTTCTTTAAAATTTGCGCTTAATTCTTTCTCAACTTCCGGAAGAGATAAAGCATGCCAAAAAATCTCTTTTCCGTTCATTATTCATAATTATACCTTATTTTAAGGCAGTTTCAATTAAACCGGCTCCTTCAAATTATTGAAAAACCACGTATAATAGACTTATTATCATGCCGATAGAATCGAAAATTTTCCATTATAACGGAGTAAAAATAAATTACTATGAAACAGGCAGCGGCGACCCGATGGTTTTTCTCCATGGCTTCGGTTCATCCTCGCGCACATGGAATGCAATTTCAAAAACTCTCGCAACTAAAAATAAACTTTTCCTGATAGACCTTAAAGGATTCGGTTTATCCGACAAACCGTTGGACAAGAAATACGCAATCAGCGACCAAGCCGACATTATTTTTGACTTTATCAAAAAAAACAATCTTCGAAATCTTGTTTTAGTCGGCCACTCCATGGGCGGCGCAATAACTTTACTTACGTTTCTCAAATTGATGAAGGAAAAAATTAATCCCGTAAAGGGCCTTATCCTGATAGACAATCCCGCTTACAAGCAGCGCTTACCGGAATTTATGAAAATATTAAAGATACCTGTCTTAAACGAAATGCTTCTTGCAATCCTTCCAGCGCATTTCAGAACCAGGATGTCGCTAAAGAGATGCTTTTTTGACGATACAAAGATTACGGATGAAATTATTAAAAATTACGGCGACTTCCTCGATTCGGCCGGAAGTTACCATGCTTTAATTGAAACGGCAAAAAAAATAATGCCGAAAAATGCAAACGAAATAGTTTCAAAATATCCGGAAATTAATGTCCCCACGCTTTTAATTTGGGGTGAAAATGACAAAATTATTCCCCTCTCAATCGGCCAACGGCTTGCGCAAGACATTCCAAATTCAGAACTGACGATTATACCGCAATGCGGCCACATACCTCCCGAAGAAAAACCCCAAGAAACAGCCGAAATAATTTCTGGGTTTTTGAATAGTATTTAGTTTAAATTTGTAGCGCCACCGGGATTCGAACCCGGGTTTCATGGATGACCCCGCACTAGAAATTTTGCGAAAATATTTACTCTTTTTCAATGTACCGCTAATCGGATTTGAACCGATGTTTTCTGGATGAGAACCAGATGTCCTAGACCAAACTAGACGATAGCGGCAAACTTAAATAGTATTACAAGGTTGTGATAATTAATTGATTTTAGTTTAGCAAAATTTCAGTGCGGGGCAAGGAACCATGCCTGCCCCGTAGGGTCGCCACAGGCGACTCCTTCGGGGTGTCCTAGACCGCTAGACGATAGGGCCATTTATTTATAAAATTACTTATTTTTTCCCGATTTTTCGTTCCGCATTCGCGGGACTGAAAAATCGAGGATCCTCGACGTTAATAAATTAACGTCGGGACCACTCTTTTTCTTGCCGCACAAGCAGTTTTTCTTTATCTTCGGGATGAGCCATTATTTCCTCGACGATTTTTTCCATTCTCATTGATTGCGAACCTTTCACGAGAATCAGATCTCCTTCTTTTATTATCTCTTGAAGCGGCTTGCCGGCTTCTGCCGAAGTCGAAAATTCAAAAATATTTTTCGGATCAAAGCCCTGTTCTTTTGCTTCTTCGGCAATAAATTTTGCCCGCGGACCAACGACAAAAATAATATCAGCAACTTTACCGGCTCGGTCGCCCACGACTTTATGCGCCTGAACCGTATATTTTCCTAATTCCAGCATATCGCCCAGCACTGCGATTTTCCTGCCTGCGGCAGGCAAGTCTGCCAGAGTGTCCAGAGCCGCGTGAACGGCTTTAGGAGAAGCATTATACGTATCGTCCAGAATATACGTATTTTTATTACCCTCAACTAAGCGTAGGCGCCCCGGAGGCGATTTATATTGCGTTAAAGCCTCGCTGATATCAATAAGATTAAAATCTTGTGCTAGACCTACTCCTAGAGCGGCCAGGGCGGCATAGACATGATGGCGGCCAAAAGCGCCGAAAATTCTGACCGGGACGCTCGATCCTCTATAATCTATCTTGAATGTTACGCCTTCCGGAGCTTCTCTTGATTCTTCCTGACGATAAGTAATGTGATAATTAGAAGCTTTTAAATCATTATCGTCGTTAAAGCCAAAAGCAATTATCTTGGTTTGGATTTTTTGCTTCGCTTCGCAGAGAGTCTTATCGTCGCCGTTTAATACCACGAAATCGTTTACGCCGCACCTGGCGATGATTTTCATCTTTTCGCGAATCAATTCTTCGGGACCGGCAAAAAATTCAACATGGGGAGGAATTTCCGCAAGAGCTGTTAAAACGACGATATCGGGCTTAATTAAAGAAGCAAGTCTTTCCATATCTCCCGGCCGTTCCACTCCCATCTCTAAAACCAGCCATTGGGGATATTTTATTTTTTTTGGCGCAGCTAAAAGTTTGAAACCTTTAAAAATATTAGTCAGCCAGATAAACGGGTTTAGCCAGCCGGTTTCGCAACCCAAAACGACAAGCGGCACGCCCAATTCGCTATTATAGCTTTTCGTGCTTTTCTGACAAAAAACTTTTGCCCAAGAACCACGGCAATGGCATCCTTGGCAGAAGTTTTTCCGACGCTTCCCGTAATGGCAACGATTTTTGGTTTATACCTTTTCAAAACTAATCCGGCCTCAATCGTCAGAATTGTCACTATTATTTTTTTTAGAATTGATTTGAACATAATTATAGTAACGAGTAACGAGTAACGAGTAACGCGTAATGCGTAACGCGTAATTAATAAACCTACGTTACGCGTTACAGGTTACACGTTACGCAATCATCTATCCGGCGGTATTTCGTAATAATTTAATAAAAATTTCGTAATTTCCATAAAAGCTGAAGTTAGGGAACCAGAAGCATATTTCACCCCATGAGGTCTTTTGATATACAGAAAAGTTAAAAATTTTGCATCAAACGCGGGCGCATAACCGATAAAGGCATGCAGGTAATCTTCAGAATAACCCTTCTGATTTTCAAGTGGTATTTGAGCAGTTCCGGTTTTAGCGGCAATGCTGTAGTGCTCTATTTTAACGGTACCGCCCAAAAGCGCCTTATCCACAACCTTAACAAGCATTCTGGTTATTTCCTCACTGGTTTCTTTTTTAAGAACCTGTCGCCTAATTATAGGCTTATTTTCAGCCGTTTCAATAATATATGGTTGCACAAGAGAACCCCCATTGGCAAGGGCGGCAAAAGCCGTAATAAAGCCAATGGGAGTCACTGCGATTCCCTGACCAAACGACGCCGTAGCATACTCAATTTCACGGGGACTGCTTATAATGCTTGCCGCGCTTCCCTTAACTTCATCGGAAAGGTCAACCCCTGTTTTCTCACCTAAACCGAAATTTAAAATGTAATTCCGGAAATTTTCCTTGCCCATCTGGCGCATGGCAAACACGGCGCCCGTATTCAAGGATTCATTAAGAACCGTCTGCATGTCTACGTTCCCCCGTACTTTCGCATCATAAGTCTCAATGCGCGTATTATTTATAATCAGATAACCGTTGTCATAATAAGTTGTCGTAGCCGTAATGCGGCCCATGTCAAGCGCGGAGGCAATGGTAATCGGCTTCATGACAGATCCCACTTCGAAAATGTTTGATACAAGAGGATTTAAAAACAGGGCTGGATTTTCCACTTTATTGTAGAAGTTCGGATCAAAATCCGGTTTTGCCGCCATCGCCAATATTTCTCCTGTTTTCGGATCCATAATTATGCCGCCCGCGCTCTCGGCAGAATACTGCCGAAGGACTTTTTCCAGCATTATTTCCAAAAATCCCTGGATGCTCGGTTCAATTGTCAAAATCACATCTTTCTTATTTTCTAAAGATTGCGAAAAAAGTTCGCGACTTAAGCCCAAGAAAGCCTCAGTAAAAGAATTATTAACAGATTCTGATGCTCCTTTTAGATATTCTTCGTATGATTTTTCAATGCCGTACTGCCCGACTAAATCATTATCTTTATATCCGACAAATCCCAGCACATGAGACGCCAGCTTCCCGCCGGGATAAAACCTCCAATCTTCCGACACGACATCAAGACCGTCAATTGCCATTTTCCGTATCAAGTCTGCCGTATCCGGTTCCAAGTGATGCGCGATTATTTCAAATACGTCATTTTCTTTTTTGGCAGATTTTAGAAAAACTTCTTTTTCTATCGGAATAATATAAGAAATTTTCTTATAAACTTCTTCGGGATTTTTTAGAATTGATGGGTTAATAACGGCCTCAAATCCCTCTTTTATAACGGCGGCGGAAACAAGCTGGCCGCTTTTCTCCCGAAAATAGATAGTGCCTCGGTCGGCAATGGGAGATATGTTTTGAGAAATATTATATTGACGATTAGCAATATCGCGATAATAACCTGCGGAAAGAATTTGAAGAAAAAATAAACGATAAATAATAACTCCAGCAACTAAAAAAAACAGGATGCCGATAATACGGATATGCCCCGTAAAATCATCTGATATTTTCCTCATAGCTATTGTTTTGAGCTACCGGATTTTGCCGAGAAATATAGGCCAAAGAATTATTTTCGCTAACAAATCCCAACGAATAGGCGTAGTCCAAGCTAAACTTTGAAATAAGGGAAAGGTAGTTTTTTTCGAGTTCTTGGTATTGTCTTTGTACAACTTGAAGATTTTGAAAATTTTGATTACGTTGCACCGTCTCCATCACTATAGTACTTATGGAATAAATATAAAATACACTTATTAAAAGTATAGCGGAAATAAGCGCGGCGAATAACGCCATTTGATACCGTCCTGCTTCGTTTTTAATAAATTTTACCATAATGATTATCGTTTTTTATTTTTTAATTGCTGCCCGTAACTTCGCGCTACGCGAGCGAGGGTTTAAAGAAAGTTCTTCGAGCGACGCCGTAACGGGCTTTTTCGTTTTGATTTCTGCCGAACCCTCCTTTTCCTTATTTTTTAAAAAATTTTTAGCGATGCGGTCTTCCAAAGAATGAAATGAGATTATCGCCAAACGCGAACCCGGAATAAAAAATTGCCACACCTTTTCAAGACTCTCATGCACGGCATTTAATTCGTCATTAACTGCGATTCGTAAAGCCTGAAAAGTTCTTGTTGCCGGATGGATATGATGCCATGATTGGCGAGAAACGCTTTTTTTTATGACATCAACAAGTTCAAACGTGCTTTTTAGGGGATGTTTCTGCCTTTTCTCAATTATGTTCCTCGCAATGCGCCTCGCATATCGCTCTTCTCCGTAGCGAAAAATGATATCGGCAATTTCTTTTTCGGACCAAGTATTAAGAATCTCTTCGGCAGTTAGATCTCCCGGATTTATGGGAAATTTGTAGTTCATTAAAAGCGGTTCGTCTTTTAAAAAAGTAAATCCCCTTCCAGATTCCTCCATCTGAAGCGAGCTCATGCCCAAATCATACAATCCCCCGTCCAATGATTTAATCTTCAGAGATTGCAGGAGCTTATCAACGTCTCGGAAGTTCCCGTTTATTAAAATGAAATTTTGGGCGTTGGCGCCTTTTTCAATTTTTCCCTTGAGCTCTTCCAGAATGAATTCATCTTGGTCTATCCCTATCACTTTCCCGTTAGGCGAAACTTTTTCGGCGATTGCCATGGCATGTCCGCCTCCGTCAACAGTTGCATCCAAAATTTTTTCTCCGGGTTTTGGATCTAAAAGTTTTATTACCTCATTTAAAAGAACAGGAATGTGATTGATTTTCTTATCGAGCGGAGCGAGATTTCGAAAATCATCACCCCGCCCTCTAAGCTCATTTTTACGTTTCTTAATCATGCACTATTCTTAAAATTTTATTGGGTTTCAAAATTTCGTTAACAGGCATAGAGGGCGGGATTAAGGTTTTGCAACCGCGACTTGTCGCTTCGTTCCAAGTCGCGGGCAAATTCCTTAATAAACACCCAATTCTCCCAATTTTTCCGCCAATACATCGGTTTGCTTTTCAACGCGCGTTTTGTACTCGTTCCATTTTTGCTCGTTCCAGATTTCCAGCCGCTTATAAACTCCAACGATTACAACTTTTTCTTTTAAATCCGCGAAATTTTTCAAGTAGTCGGGAATCAGTATCCTGCCAAGGGCATCGATTTCAACGTCGGTTGCTCCCGAAAATATGTCCCTGACAAAATTCCTGTTTTCGCTTTTGCCGGTAGGCAGTTTAGCTAAAGCTTCGGCAACTTTTTCCCATTCTGCCAAAGGATAAAGAACAAGACATTGGTCTAGCCCTTTCGTAATCACGGCTTTTTCCCCTATCTCCTTCCTAAATTTTGCCGGAATAGCTAGCCGTTTTTTGGGGTCAATTTTATGTGTATATTCGCCGATTAACATAATTTTTAGTTATCCACATTATCCACAGGATTATCCACTTCATTCCACTTTACTTACATTTTACTCCACAATATGATTCCCCACAAACATATTTATCCACAATTAAAAATCCCCTCTTTTCAGCTAAAGAGAGGATTAAATACCTTTATTTTAAACGTTCAGACGGCTAATGTCATTTAGGTCGCATCGTTGGAAACAGAATAATTTCTTTAATATTATGAGTATCTGTTAAAAACATTATTAAACGGTCGATTCCTATGCCCACTCCGGCGGCCGGCGGCATGCCGTATTCCATTGCTTCAAGAAAATCTTCATCATTCGGATTTGCTTCTCTATCTCCTGACGCGGCCAGCTTTTCTTGAGCCAAAAACCTTTTTCTCTGCTCGACAGGATTATTAAGCTCGGAAAAGCCATTCGCAATCTCTAATCCCCCGATAATCAATTGAAAACGATCGAGTATCGGCTTATCCGGAAATTGCTTGGCCAAAGGCGACGATTCAAAAGGATAATTTACGATAAACGTCGGCTGAATTATTTTCGGTCGGCATATTTTTTTGAAAATATGGTCGAATATTTTCCAATGGGAGGCATCTGATTCAACATCAATTCCAAATTGCCTGGCTTTCAGAAAAAGTTCTTCACGGGAAATTTTTTCGGGATTCATCACGAATGCGTAACGTTTCAATGTTTCATAAAATGAAATCACGGAGAATTTCTTTTCAAAAGAAATTCTTTGCTCTTGGTATCCAACCGTTTCTTTACCAATAAGCTTTTTGACGACTTTTCGCATCAGAGCTTCAATCATGTCTCTAGCATGGGAAGCGTCTTGATAGGCCTCGTAAAATTCAAGTTCTGTAAATTCCGGGTTATGAGTTGCGTCAATTCCTTCATTGCGAAAATTTCTTCCGAGTTCGTAAATTTTACTCATTCCTCCTATCAGCAAACGTTTCAGATAAAGCTCTGGTGCGATTCTCAAATACAGATCTATATCAAGCGAGTTTTGGTGAGTAATAAACGGTTCGGCAGTTGCGCCACCCGGCAAGGGATGAAGAATAGGAGTTTCAACTTCAATAAATCCCTCGCCGTCAAAAAACGATCTGATTTCCGTTATTAACTTCGAACGGACGATAAATTTATTTCTAATATCGGCATTCATTAAAATATCCAAATACCTTTTGCGGAACCGCTCTTCAACATCCTGCAAACCATGCCACTTTTCCGGCAGAGGCCGCAAACTTTTTGAAATTATCCGCCAAGATAAAATCTGGATTGTTTTTTCTTTTTTCTTTGTCGCGAAAAGTGTCCCTTTCCATTCAATAAAATCTCCGATATCAACTGTGTTGGCGAACAGGGAGAATGCTTCGCCCAAAATATCTTTTTTCAAAAATGCCTGAAATGTCCCGGAGCCATCATTAAAATCACAAAATATCGAACCGCCATGGGAACGGATAGCCAAAATTCTGCCGACGAGAAACAACGGCTTCTTTCTCTTAGTAAGCTTCGCGAAATCGCGGATTACGGCCGAAATAGGAAAATCGCAATAAACTTCAATAGGAAACGGGTTAATACCCATTTTCTCCAAATATTCCAATTTCTTGATTCGTTCTTGGCGTATATTATCCAACATCAATTATAGTATAGTTTATTTTACCGTTAGGCGTAAGAACCTCTACATTCTCGCCCTTTTTCTTTCCCAAAAGCGACCTGCCCAAAGGAGATTCATGGGATATTTTCCCGCCCAAAGAATCGGCTTCCTCCGGCCCTACAATAGAATATTTTTCTGTTCCCTCGCTACCCTCTCTTTTAACGGATACTGTGGAACCAAGCTGAACGTCGACACCATGCTCTTTCTTGATAATAACTGCCCTGCTCAAAATATCCTCTAGCTCCGCGATGCGAGATTCATTCATTAATTGCTCTTCTTTGGCGCTTTGATATTCGGTATTTTCGCTCAAATCACCCAGACTTTTGGCATATTCAAGGCGCTCGGCAATTTCCTGCCGATGCCGGTTTTTCAATTCATCCAGTTCTTTCCCGAAATGCTCAATGCCTTCCTGGCTTAAGTATTCGGGATTATTAAATTGTGGCGATTCGGGTGTATGCATAATTACTCAATTAAACAGATTTTTCATTCTATTAGTTTAATTGTCTGACGTCAACCCCCGTTAGAAATTATAAATTGTGGATATCAATGGTAATTCAAAAAATTTAAAATAAATAATATCTATAAGCAATTAAATTTATTTGGGTTGAACTTCTAACGGCGTCAAATAACCGGGGGTGTGAATAAGCATCCACTCAAGAAGCTGCCGACCGACATAAACGCCTCCGATAAGATTGGTAGGCCTTCCTTTCTCAAGAAGAATGCTGAAAGCAATTTTGGGATTTTTATAAGGAAGAAAACCTATAAGCCAAGAATTGACGAATTTACTTGCGTCAGAATCCAATTCGGCCGTGCCGGTTTTGGACGCAATGTCTATCCCCAAACCACTTAAGCCCTTGACGCCGTACCTTCAAGAACACCCAATCTCATTCCTTCTCTGACGATTTGGAAATATTCCGGCGAAATGTTTATTGTTTTGCCTCCGTCGGGAAGTTCTTCACTATTTGAATCCGCTGACCACAAGATGCGGCTGGAGAAGCCAGCCGCTATTTGCAATCGCAGCCGCATAAACGGCTGCCTGAAGAGGCGTAATCTGAAAATCTCCCTGGCCGATCCAGGCGTTATAAGTGTCGCCAATTCTCCATGTGGGATCTGCCGGATTATTAATTGCCTTGAGGCCGGGCTCGGGATTATTCCGTCTTCTTCTTTATCTAAGATCTATATTTGTCTTTGACCCGAGACCGAACAAATTCGCATATTTATCAATTTTACTGATGCCTAAACCTTTAACGTCTTCGTATCCGCCGCCGATCGTATAAAAATAAACGTTTGAAGAAACCGCTAGCGCATCTTCTCATATCAACCCAGCCGTGAGCCTTCCAGTCTATAAATATTTTTAATTTATCCGGGAAAAATGGATTGGGCAAAGAAATACTGCCGGCGCTGAAAATTTGTTTTTCGGGACTGATAATTTTTTCCATTAAAGCGCACCAAGAGCAATCATAGGCTTGATAATGGAACCGGGCGCATACAAACCGGAAATGGCGCGGTTAAGAAAAGGTTTTTGTTTGTTATTGAAATATCCTTTTAATAGTGTCCTCGGGTCTGCCGCGGGAAAGAATCTGAGAATTATATTCGGGATAACTCGTAAGAGCCAGAACCTCTCCGGAATGAACATCCAAAATAACGCCTGCCCCGCCGCCGAAACCCCGGTCTCTTACAACATTTTCTAAAATATTATAAAGGCTGGATTGAAGTTCCGCGTCAATTGTAATCTTTATGCTTTTACCGTTTTCCGGCGGCCGAGCGATGCTTTCGGAGACAACTTCATTTTTGGAGTTGGTTTCGACGAGTTCTACGCCCGCCGTTCCGCCTAAAATATCATCATATTTTTTTTCAATACCGTCTTTGCCGATTATTTTGCTGGCCTCGCCGATTCCGACGTAACCCAAAACATGAGCCAAACCGGGCATATCGGCATAAGCCCTGACTAATTTTAAATTACCTTCTTCAATAACTGAATCATTCCAGGCTAATTCCTTACCATTTCTGTCATAAATAATGCCTCTAGCCGCCGGGATACTTACGGCACGTAAATAATTATATTCGCTCCTTGCGGCATATGCTTCCCCTTTGAAAACTTCCAAGTGAAAAATTTTAGCAAAAATCAGGCCTCCTAAAATAAAAAAACAAATACCGATGCCTGCAAATGTCGACTTAGTGATTGGTTTTTCAAGCCGTCCTTCGAATTGATATTTATCAAATCCCGGAATATTTTGAGAATCGGCAAAAATTTCATCGGGATTGAGTATATATTTGCCTAATTTTCTTTTAGACATAATTAATAATTGCCCTAAAAATTAACCACAATAACACAGAAGATATTCCTCCCGAAATTGCGATAAGAACATAAGAAATGATGTTTTTTCCTTCAATAAATTGTTTGACTGATTCTTCGACGAAAAAAACGGCTGCAAAGCTCGAAACAAAAAATGAGAACAAAAGTCCTGATTGCCCTTTTGAAAAACCGTATACCGCGCCGAGTAAAAATCCGATAATAACTATCTCCCAAAATCACGAAAAAATGCCGCAAAAATTACCGCCGCGCCGACGGTAACCGGCCAAGGCGCAAAAACCGCGCTTAGAAATAAAAAAATAAATGACGCAATTCTTAAAATCATAAGATGACTCTACCGTTCATTGGCTTTCAAAAGAAACACTCGATTCAAATATTGAATATTAACGGGCAAACGAAAAATAATTTTTTGCAATGGGTCGGTGGTTTGATGCTCGATTTTTTCAACGATACCTATAAGCATTGGCTGGTTGCCCAAAGTGATTACGCGTTCGCCAATGTCAACTTTAACCGCTCGAGGAAGCATAATTTCAAAATTTTCTCCTCCGCGGCCGACTGCAATGGCCGGAATCCCCGAAGATTCCAAAAGAACATTGGTTTCTTCGCCAAAGGACGAAATAAGTTTTATCTTGCTCATATCCGGAAAAACATCAGCCATATAACCTAATAAAACGTCTGCCGAAAGCCGAAACTTGCATCCCTTCCTTGACGCCGATATAGGAGCCGGAATCAATAATTAGCATATCATAAGGAGTTTGCGGCGGACGGGAAATAATCGAAGCAAGTAAAAAATTCTTTCTTGTCTCGGCCGAAAATGCATTTTTCAACATACTGTTTTCTTTCTCTAAAGCATCGCTAAGGGTAATTTTTGTTTCCATTTGCATAATTTTTTCCTGAAGCACTTCATTTTCGGCTTGGAGAGTTTTTTTCTCGATAAAGCCTAACGTAAAACTTTGCAACCATTTTCCGAAACTTGTTTTTAATCCTAAAAAGGGGCTAAGAATAAACATCACCGGCCGATTGACAATGCGGAAAGAAAAATCGCTGAAAATAATCACAATTAAAATAAGCGCGACTAATGCCCCGCTTAAAATAAACCTCTTTCTTTTTTTCTTTATGCTAATATTGGGGCGGAATATCGTCTTCATGTTCGATAAGTACTTCTCGAAAATCCTCCAAATTTTCGAGGATAATACCCATGCCTCGCGCCACGACAGTCAAAGGATCTTCGGCAATGAAAACGGGAATTTTTGTTTCTTTTTCAAGATATTCTGGAAGACCTTTTAATTAAGAACCGCCGCCAACCAAAGTAATGCCGCGATGCATAATGTCCGAGATAAGCTCCGGAGGAGTTTCTTCAATAACTTCTTTAACCGCATTCGCCAGATTTCTGAGAGATTTTGAAATCGCTTCACGGATATCGGAATCGGTTACTGTAATTTCTCGCGGAAGACCCGTTATCAGGTCCCGGCCGCGGACAGCGGCTTCGGCATTTTCCCCTTTAACGGCTATTGCCGAACCTATCGCAATTTTTACGTCTTCCGCGGTTTTTTCTCCGATAAGAAGCTTAAATTCGTCCCTGATATATTGAATAATATCCTGATCCAATCTGTCGCCGGCAATGCGCAAACTTTTTGAAACCACTATGCCCTTTAAAGAAATTACGGCGACATCGGCTGTACCGCCGCCTATATCAACAATAATATTCCCCACTGGCTCGTGAATCGGACATTTTACGCCGATTGCCGCGGCCATCGGCTGCTCCACTATGTAAACTTTGCGGGCGCCGGCGTTTTTTGTGGCGTCGCGAACGGCGCGCGTTTCAACTTCGGTAACGTTTGAAGGAATGCCGATAATAACGGCCGGCCGCGCAAAAAATCTAACGGAATTTTTTTGAACTTTTCTTATAAAATAAGAAAGCATTTCTTCCGTTGTTTCAAAATCGGAAATAACGCCTTCGACGAGAGGCCGGATAACGCTGATATGAGGCGGCGTGCGGCCAATCATGTTTTTCGCGTCATTGCCAACCGCCACAATTTGTCCGGTTTTCTGATTTACTGCCACAACTGAAGGTTCGTTAATTACGATCCCTTTTTCGGGAACATAAACAAGGGTATTGGCGGTACCCAAATCAATCCCTATGTCTTGTGAAAATAATCCAAAAAATTTATCCAACATGATTTACAAAATCTTTTTTGCTCACTAATTTTGCACTGGTCTTCATTTCTCTTTTTCAATTCAATTTTATCCGTTCCCGTCTTTTCGCTTATTACCGCGCGATAAGGAATCCCTATTAAATCCGCGTCCGAAAATTTCTCGCCGGCCGTCTTCATTTCGCGTTCATCATACAATACTTCAATGCCTTTTGATTGTAAATCTTGATAAATTTCATCGGCTGTGGCTTTAATTTTTTTCTCCGTTTCCTTACCCTCAAGACAAATGAGATGGACTTTAAAAGGCGCTATCTCCTCCGGCCAAATAATGCCTTTTTCGTCATGAAAAACCTCAACCACGGCACCCATCAAACGGCCAAGCCCTATGCCATAGCAACCCATAATAATAGGCTTTTTTGCGCCGTTTTTATCGGCAAACCAAGCTTTCATCGGTTCGGAATACTTGGTGCCTAAGGCGAAAATATTGCCGACTTCGATGGTTTTGGCTTCTTTTAAAACCGCACCGCAGTTGGGGCATTTTTCGCCCTCTTTCTTCTCGGCTATTTCCTTATTCTGGGCAAAATCTCCTTTTGGGCAAAAATAAATGATGTCTTCGCCGGAAGTTGTAGGCACCTGAAACTCATGAGAATATTCTTTTGAAAAAATTCCTCCCGAAGCTTCGGCCACAAGCGCAGTTTAAACCGCAACGCGTAAAGATTTTCAGATACGCTTTTTTGACCGTCTCATAATATTTTTTCCGGTCTTCTTCGCTAGCTGTGAAAACTGTAAAGATCTTTCATTACAAATTCCTTGGTGCGCAAAAGGCCAGACTTGGCCCTGAGTTCGTCGCGAAATTTCACCTGTATCTGATAAAGATACGAGGGCAAATCTTTATAGGAGGAAACGTAATTCCTGACGATATCCGTAATAACTTCCTCATGGGTTGCGCCGAGAGCAAAATATTTATCCTGACGGTCTTTAAATTTATACAAGTAATCGGCGCTTTCCCATCGGCCAGTCTCTTCCCAGATTTCTTTTGGGTGCAACGCCGGCATCAAAAGTTCCCGGCCGCCGATGGCGTTCATTTCTTCTCGGATTATATTTTCGATTTTTTTCAAAACCAAAAAACCCAACGGCAGAAAAGAATAAATTCCCGCTCCCAATTTTTTGACAAAACCGCCCTTAATCAAAAGCCGGGCATTAACGGATGGCTCGTCTTTCGGCGCAGTTTTTGAAGTTTTTGTGAATAGTTGCGATTGCTTCATTTCGCTAATCTTAAAATGTCCTGATAAGTAATAGCCAGCATCAATAAAATAAGAATAACAAATCCTATAGTATTCGCAATATTTGCGGTTTTTTGGCTTATCGGCCTCCCTTTGGCCAATTCGATGCCCAAAAAAAGCAAACGGCCGCCGTCTAAGGCCGGAAAAGGCACAATATTAATCAAAGCAAGATTAATGGAAAGCAAAGCAAGTAGTTGAAGAATAAAGACAAAGCCGGAACGGGCTGCGGTTTCGACAATGCCAACTATTCCGACCGGACCGGCAACCTGACTTAACACCTCTTTTTTAGTGAAAAGGTCGGCAAAAAAACCAACGAGGGCTTTTGCGGTAGCGGCCGTTAATTTTACTGTTGTGTTTAAACCCTCCCAAATCGCCCTAAAGAACGGAAGACGAATAACGCCGACACGATCCATAGCAATGCCAAGACTGCCTTTACCTTCCTCGGATTTTAAAAGCGGAGCAGCGTTAGTCGTAAATTTTTCTTTACCTCTTAAATAATCTATTTTGATTTCTTTCCCCGCGTGTTTTGCGATAAAATCCTGCACGCTTTTGACATCGGAAACCGCAAGAACATCGCCATCTGAAGTAAAGCGCAAAAGATAATCTCCTGTTTTAAAACCTGCTATTTGCGCAGGAGTATTTTCCTGAACCTGAAGAATCATGACGCCTTTTTCAATTATGCTTCCTCCAAAGATACTACTGCCTTCAACACTAACCGGCATTCCAATTAAAAAACCGGCAGTTAAAACCGGCCATGCCAAAAACAGATTAAATAAAACTCCGGCTATAAGAATCAAAGCGCGAACACCAAGTGATTGAGCGGCAAAACTTCGTTTATCTCCCGTTCCTTCTCCTTCCTCGCCGTAAATTTTTACGAACCCGCCCAAAGGTATCAGATTCAGCGAATAAATCGTATTGCCGCCTTCAATTCCGCTTTTTCCCTTTTCCGGAATATTTCCTTTTCCCCATGGCCAAATAAAACGCCACTTTTTCACGGAGATAATTTTATCAATTTCCTCTATATCTTGAACGCTTGCTTCTTGGATAATTTCTCTGCCGCTTTGAACGTCATAAGTGTCGGTGATAAATTCGGTATTTTCTTCTTTTTCGGCTATTTTCTCAAGCTTTTGCTCTGTTCTACGTTGAATGCCAAAAAGGCGGGGCGGAAAACCGAATCCAAATTCATCAACCCGCATGCCGGATTTTTTGGCAAAAATAAAATGCCCAAATTCATGGGAAAGAACGAGCACTGCGAGCACTGCAATGAAAATAATAAATGTCATACCAAATTTACTACAGAATAAGCGCTAGTCGAATAAAACTGTTCATTGTAAATTCGAAGTCACCCCCATCGAACATCGTAAGCAAGTCAAATTTTCGAGCTCGGGGCTCGTTAGGAAAATATAATCGCTGCGCTCCTTATTTCCCTAACTTTGAATTTCTTTTTCTTTTGCCGCAGCCATTTCTTCCAATTCTTTCACAATTCCGTCAATAATTTTCTGCAGTTCTTCTTTATGGGTATATTTGTCGTCCTCCGTAAGTTTTCCTTCTTTTTCCAGATTCTGAATCTCACGCCAATTCTCATCCCTCAATTGCCGCAATGAAATTTTTGCGTGCTCCAATTTTTCGGACATCACTTTAAGAAGCGCTTTTCTTCTTTCCTGCGTAAGTTCCGGAAAAATAACGCGGAGCGAATCTTTTTCGGCAAGAGGCTGCAATCCCAGATTGGAATATCGAATCTCCTGCTCTATCTGATGAATTAAAGAAGCGTCCCACGGCCTGACGCGCAAAGTTCTTGCGTCTTCGATAGAAATCGCGCCCAAATGTTTTAAAGGCGTTTTAACACCATAATAATCGACACACGATACCGTCAAGCAGATTCGGAGAAGCTCTGCCCGTCCGCAGTAAAGCTAGCTCTTTTCTCAAGCCATTCCTTCAGCTCTGGCAGTTCTTTTTTTATTGGTGAAAAATCGTAAGGCATATATACATATTTTAACAAATTTAAAGCAATTAGAAAATACCTAATTATATTGGGATAAAAAATATTCTTTCAAAACTTTAGATTTAAGTTTATGCGTATTTCCGTGCGATAAAAGACCGAGATATGAATTTAAAGTTTCTGACAGAATTAAACCTTTATTCTTTTTATCATTCTTTCTAGTAGCCGTCCGCAAAACCCGGTAGTCGGGAAAGTGCACCCAGCCCAGAAAATCCACACCCGAAGCAAGCGTTTTGATGAAAATTTTCTTGGAATGCAGTTCAAGATTTAATCTTTCGCGAAGAAATTTCCGAATTTGAGGAATTTGCCCACTCAACCAATTCCGATTTTCGGAAAAAATAACAAAATCATCGGCATAGCGGATATAATATTTCGCTTTCAATTTGTGCTTCGCAAATTGGTCAAATTCGTTCATATAAATATTCACCAAAAGCTGCGAAGTGAGATTGCCGAGCGGCAAGCCGACTCCAGGCTTTGAAGAAAAACTGTTTATTATTTCTCCAGCAGCCATAAAATATTTTCGTCCAGTATGTACTCCGCCAAAATATTCGTTAAAATGCGGTGGTCGATGTTCGCAAAAAACTTTTTGATGTCGCATTTCAATATCCAGCATGTTTTTGTATTATTTTTACTCACCATAGAGCCAAACTGGCGAAATCTATTTAAT